>CAYLPC010000021.1:0-12486 GCA_964385475.1 uncultured Gammaproteobacteria bacterium
GTCCCTCTTCGGGCACCTAAATAATAAATGTATGGAACAGTTCAGTCTGGAAAAACCATATGATCGGAACGCCAATAATTGGCGCAAGAGCGTAGATGAGATTACTAAGTACATTTATGACCGTTTAGATGATGATGAGTTTTTTGACTTTTTAGTCGGGGCAGACAATAATGATCAGGAAGATTTAGATAGGGAAAAGAGAGAACGCTGGCAAACGAGATTAGATGACCTGAACCAAAAAATAACCAAGCGCATGGGTTACCGGATTGATCAGTCAAAATTGTTAGGCGAAGCGCTAGAACAGGTTAGGAGTCGTCGCGATTTAGGAGAGCTTACTCCTAGTAATCGTTTAGATCGTTTTTATGAACGCAGTACAGAGTGGTTACAGGATCAGAAAATTACTGCCGACACCAATTAAAAGTTATTTAATTAAAATAGCCCGCCGGACGTGTCCGGATTCATCTTTAACAATTTAATATTTTTTAGGAGGACGTATTATGGCAGATTTTTGTCTCTACGAAGTGAACGAGGCCTTAAAACTGGCTATCGGTAAAGATTTGTTGAGTAACATTCTCGCTCTGGCTCGCGATGAGAGCAAGACCGAGCTCGAGGTTAAACAGTTTCTAAAAGAAAACTATCCCTGGGAGGGAATGAGTACTCAAAAAGAAAGGCGCCTGGCTACTGACCACGTCAAAGCTTATCTTCAATTTTATCGTGATAATCTGATAGAGGTTGAAGACAGTGAAGTAACCTACGCCAGTGGATGCTGTGAGTGCTGTTTGCACGAAGAGCGGGACCGCTATCGTTCCAAAGGCATGATTCTCCACGGAGAATCAGTGGGAGGGTTCTTTGACTAGAAGAACCTCAACCAAAAAAACAAAAGAACCGCGCTTTTAAAGCCGGTTTTTTTACGCCCTAATTCTTCACGATTGCCACTTGTCCGAGGGTTGAAAAAAATCTCAAAATCCGTTATTATGACACTAGTTTTTTAAGCTCTAGTGATTGGTTATTTAGCTCAGCTGGTTAGAGCGCTGCGTTCACATCGCAGAGGTCAGTGGTTCGAGTCCACTAATAACCACCGTTACTTTTTAGATGATAAAATCTTATGAAATTAATTATTCGTTTGCTGATTAATGCCGGTTTCCTTTTGGTCGCTCCATATTTAATTAGCGGTTTAGAAGTTAAAAGTTTTTATGTAGCAATTATTACCGCCATTGTTTTAGGGGTAGTGAACGCTCTGATTCGGCCGCTGTTAGTAGCTTTAACTTTACCAATCAACATCTTAACTTTAGGTTTATTTACTTTTGTGATTAACGCTTTGTTAGTCATGTTTGTGGCCAGCTTTATTCAGGGTTTTGCTGTGGCCGGATTCTGGACTGCCGTCTTACTATCTCTCTGGTTATGGCTGAGCTCATTTTTCACTAATTTACTTTTAGCTGAAGACTAATCATCAGCTATTTTCTATCCATCAAAAATACATTGGTATGACTTATCAAGAGGCTTACGAGTACTTGGATTCGCTTCATAATTTACCGCGTGTTTACAAAGGAAAAGCGAATTGGCAGAACACACCGACAATTTTAAAAAGCATGCGCGCCATGCTTAAACTTGACGGTAATCCAGAGTTAAAAATCCCCCACTATATTCATGTTACCGGCACGAGTGGCAAGGGGTCAGTGTCAATGATGCTGAGCCAGATGCTGGTGGCTCAAGGATTTAAGGTAGGCACAATCACTTCACCACATCCGACTTATATTACCGAGCGCTGGCAGGTGAATGGACGCTCTATGTCCCATGCGGAATTTACTGAAGTTGTTGAAGAGCTTAAACCGGTTTGGGATGCTTACAGCAATCAGGTAAAATTTACCTTTCCTTCCATGTCCAGTATCAATACGATTATTGCTTTGCATTATTTTGCTAAAAAGAAAGTTGATTTTGCGGTGATGGAAGTAGCTTGTGGTGGACTTAACGACAGTACTAACATTATTCCGCACAAAGATGTTGCTATTATCACTAATATTGGATTAGACCATTTGGGCATTTTAGGGGCCACTAAAGAATTAATTGCCGCTAATAAATCCGGCATTATTAAAAAAGGCTGTGATGTGGTAACTGCCGAAGGTGATCCTAAAATCATCAAAATTTTAGAGGTTGAAGCGAAGCATCGCCACGCTCGTTCTTTTGAAGGGGTGGAGCCGGATCGTTATGGTTACAAAGAAAGTATTATTGTAAAACAAACTTGGGACGGGACGGACTTCAAATTAAACGGCGGCGTTTATCATATTAACAATTTAGGTTACCACCAAGTGGCTAACGCCCGGGTAGCCATTGCGGCGGCGCAAAAACTTGGTTTAAGCGATGAGGCTATTCGGAAAGGTTTAGCTAATACTGATTTTCCCATCCGCTTTGAAGTGGTCGCCAAAAAGCCATATGTTATTTTAGATGGCGCTCATAATCCTGATAAAGTAAAAGCGACCGTTCTAGGATTAAAGCATTTAAAAGGTAAGTATAAAAATCTACATTTACTAGTTGGTTTTTCTGATAATAAAGACCACAGCAGTTTTTTAAAAGAGCTCCTAGCTCTCAATCCGAAAACGATTGCGTGTACTCGATTTACCAAAAATATTTTTCGGCGCACCGCTAATCCGAAACAACTAGCAGTGGCCGCATTAAAGATTAATCCCAAAGTCATAGTCCAACCTTTTCTTGATCCAAAAGCAGCTTTAGCTTGGAGCCAAGAGCAGATTAAAGCGGATGATTTGTTGGTAGTCACTGGCTCGATGTTTCTCTCGGGTGAATTGCGACCGCTATTTAAAGAAATTAAGTAGTTAAGACCGGGTTTCCCGGTCTTTCTTTTTAAGATATAATCAGGGATATGGGTAATCGACTAAATAGCATTGCAAAAATTAATAAGACGGAACTCTCTTTTGTTTTTTTGGGCGCCTTGGTGGTGGTGGCGCTATTAGTTAAGATTTTTGCCCCCTCAGGAACGTGGATTTGTTATCAAGGGAAATGGGTGAAGCAAGGGGCTCCCAAAGAGGCGAAACCGACAACAAGCTGCGCGGTGGTTCCGCCGGTACTGGAAACGAGTAGTGAGCCGTTATTATCACCACAAATAACTGACAATATGACCTCTGATTCGGCGGCGGTAACTGCTAAGGAAGTGGTGCTTACCAGTCCGCAGGCAGGAACGGCTGTTAGTAGTCCACTGGCGGTGAAGGGGGAAGCACCGGGGTCTTGGTTTTTTGAAGGCAACATTATCGTAGAGCTTCAGGATGATAAGCATCAGGTAATTACAACCCATCCAGGAACAGCTCAAACTAATTGGATGACTGAAGCTGCGGTTCCTTTTGCTTCTTTAGTGGAGTTTACGACGACGGCTAAAACTGGTTATTTGGTAGTGCGTAATGATAACCCCTCCGGGTTAGCAGAGTTTTCAAAAACTGCCGAGTGGCCTCTTATTTTTTTGCAAGCAGCGCCAGCGGTAAAGTAATAAATTATTCTAGTTATGAAAGCACTCAAACTATATAATACATTGACTCGTCGTAAAGAAGAGTTTCAGGCGCTTACTCCTCCTAAAGTGGGGCTGTATACTTGCGGACCAACAGTTTATAACTACGCGCACTTAGGCAATTTGCGATCTTTTCTCTTTGAGGATTGGTTGAAACGAGTTTTGTTGTATGCTGGATATGAAGTAGAGCATGTGATGAATGTGACTGATGTCGGTCATTTAGTGGGTGATGGCGATTTAGGGGAAGATAAGATGGAAGTTGGAGCTTCTCGTGAGGGTTGTAGCGCCTGGGAATTAGCTGATTATTACTGGCAAGCCGTTAAGCAAGATTTTGCCCGTTTAAATATTTTAGAACCGAATCACTGGGCGAAGGCGACTGACAACATTCAGGAGCAAATTGATTTAATTAAGACTTTAGAAGTTAAAGGCTATACCTATCAAACCTCAGATGGCGTTTACTTTGATACCGCTAAGTTTCCTCGCTACAACCAATTATCTCACTTGAAGTTAGATGAGTTGGCGGAAGGAGCGCGGGTCGAAAAGAATGAAGCTAAGAAAAATGCGACCGATTTTGCGCTGTGGAAATTTTCCCCTCAAGGCGTGAAACGGCAAATGGAATGGCCTTCCCCCTGGGGGGTGGGTTTTCCTGGTTGGCATATAGAGTGTTCGGCGATGGCTTTAAAATATTTAGGCCAACATCGTGATATTCACTGCGGCGGCATTGATCATATTAATGTGCATCACACTAATGAAATTGCCCAGAGTGAAGCCGCTACCGGTGAAAAATTCTTTAACTATTGGCTTCATGGCGCTTTTCTTAATATTGCCGGCGGTAAAAAAATGGCGAAAAGTGCGGACAATTTTTTAACCTTAGATAACGCTTTAATTAAAAAAGATTTGTCACCTCTCGCCTTTCGTTTCGCGGCGGCTTCTGTGCACTATCGTAAGCCGATGGAATATTCTGAAGCTGGCTTAAAACAAGCGGAGCGTGGTTGGCGGAACTTATTACGCCAAGTGGCGGCCTTAGAAATTGTCCCGGGAACAGTGAACCTCGCGTGGCAAGATAGTTTTTGCCAAGCCGTGTCCGATGATTTGAATCTTCCGCAAGCTTTGGCGGTCACACAGGACTTATTAAAATCAAGCCTGAATGATGCGGATAAGTTAGCGACAGTGTTAGATTTTGATCGGGTACTTGGTTTAGGTTTAGCCCAAGCATCTGCTTGGGCGGATAAAACGGTTGCTTTGGAAGATTTGCCAGCGGAGATTAGAGATTTGATTAGTGCTCGCTTATTAGCTCGAGACGAGCGTGATTTTAGCGCCGCGGATCGTTTACGGGAGGAATTACGCCAGCGTGGTTACGCCGTGGAAGACACTAAGGACGGCATGAAGGTAATTCTTTTAAACTAAATGGAAAAAGTGGGAAATAATTTTTGGCAGGAATTGGAACATCCAATTTTAGCGATGGCCCCTTTGGCCGGTTTTACTAACTCGCCTTTTCGGCAAATTGTTAGCTCTTATGGCGCCGCTGTGGTCTATAGCGAATTAGCATCCGCCGCCGCTATTTATTATCAGCCGGAGGTCACTTTAGATTTAATTAAATTTAATCGCCAAAAAGAGGGGAAGTATGTAGTTCAGCTTTTTGGTTCGGAGCCAGAACATTTTGCGGTGGCTGCGCGCCAGGTGACTCAATTAATTAAGCCAGATGGCTTAGATATTAATCTCGGCTGTCCTGTCGACAAAGTCGTTAAGCAAGGGGCAGGAGCCGCCTTAATGACAGATTTTCCTAGAGCTCGAGCAGTTATTCAAGCAGTGTTGGCCAATACTCATTTACCAGTATCAATCAAAATTAGAACCGCTGTCGGTCAGGTTGATGCTCTAGATTTTTTGCAAACTATTCAAGACTTACCACTAGCAGCTTTAATGATTCATGGGCGCACTCTTAAGCAAGGATTTATTGGTCCCGTAGATACTGATTTTATAAAAAAGGCGCGTCAGTATTTTTCAGGAATAATCTTAGCTAACGGGGGCGTCAACTCATTGGCGGATGCCAATAAGTTATTAGCGGAAAGCAAAGCTGATGGTTTGGGGTTAGGGCGGGGCGCTTTAGGTCGCCCCTGGTTATTTCGAGAAATTATCAAACAGCAAGAAGAAGTTTTTACTTGGTCGCAAATTGCTCAAGTTATGCTAGAGCAGGCGCGCTTAACCAATGATTTAAAAAATGAGGCCGCTTTTTTAGAACTACGCAAGCAGTTATGTTATTATGTACAGGGCATCCCAGATGCTAGCCAGTATCGGGCTCGTCTGGTGCGGATTAATAACTATCAAGACATCTCAGAGATTTTGTCTCCAGTAATTAATGATTCTTTATGATTTTACGAATTAACACTACTATTCCCGACGCCCTCGCCGTTTCTCTTTTTGATAATCAAAAATTGCTTGCGGTCAAAGAAGTGGCTGCTCCCCGGCGCCAAGCTGAAGCTTTGTTGCCAGCCATTATTGATTTGCTAGCAGAACAAAAGATTAGTCCGGCTGAATTAAGATTGATTCAAGTTGTGGTGAAGGGCGGCTCTTTTACGAGTTTGCGCATTGGGGTTCTAACAGCTAATGCTTTAGCTTATGCCTGGCATAAAGACTTAATGGCGATTACCGCTGACGGTGAAGATCTTTCCAGCTACGCATTAAAAGAGTTTAATGATTATAAAATTGCCGTTCCTCAGTATGAAGCGGAGCCTAATATTGGCACGCAGTCTAAAGGTACAAAAAAAGTTTAATCAAAGTTATCAACAGGTAAAAATTTTAATATTTTTAAAGCCACTTATCCACAGTGGCTTTTTTGTTTTATAATTAGCATAAATTTTTTTAAATTAGTTTTTTGGTTTGTGTTGACCAAGGTTGGGTCGTAGTGTATAATTGGGGTATAAAGTCACAAAGTGGGGAATTGAGGGGAATTATTTCCTATTTAAAAGTTATGTTTATTGGAGAATATCAGCACAACTTAGATGATAAAGGACGCTTGGCGATTCCCGCTAAATTTCGGACGGCTTTAAAAAAGGGAGCAGTGGTCACCAAAGGTTTGGATAACTGCTTATTTTTATACTCCAAGGAACAGTTTGCTCTGATTGCTAAAAAATTTGCCAGCTTGCCTATCAGCCAGGCGCGTGCTCGCGCTTTTAGTCGACATATGTTGGCCGGGGCTATGGATGTTGATTTTGATGTTCAAGGACGAATTACCTTACCAGAGTATTTGCGTAAATTCGCAGGAGTTAAAAAAGGAGTCATTGTGGCTGGTCTCTATAATCATTTAGAAATTTGGGATGAGGCTGCTTGGAATAAATATAAAGAAAATGCAGAAGAGCATAGCAATGAGATTGCTGAACAGTTAGGTGATTTAGGTATTTAAAAAATGGCTTATCATCACGAACCAGTTTTATTAGCGGAAGTCATGAGTGCTTTGAAGCCGCAAGTTGGGGAATGGATTATTGACGGCACCTTAGGCGGAGCTGGTTACACTAAAGAAATCGCCCGAGCCGTAGGAAAAACAGGGAAGGTCTTAGCTCTTGATTTAGATGATTTAGCTTTAAAAAACGCCGCCACTCAGCTTGAGGATGAAGGTTTAAGTCAAGTTCATTTAGTAAAAGATAATTTTCGTAATTTAAGAGATGTTGTTGCCACCGAATTCGGAGAAGAGCAAAAGTTTGATGGTTTAGTTTTAGACCTTGGTTTATCTTCAGCCCAGCTTGATGATCAGGAGCGAGGCTTTTCTTTTCAGGGTGATAGACCTTTAGACATGGCCTTTGGCGCAGGAGACTCGGGCGCTGTTAAAACCACCACCATTGTTAATCGTTATCCCTTAGCCAAGCTCGCCGCCATCATTGCCGATTATGGCCAAGAGCCGCGCGCTTATACTTTTGCCCGTCGAATTGTGGAAGCTAGGAAGAAGCAGCCTATTCGCACCACAGCGCAACTTTTAGCAGCTACTGAATTAGATAAATATAGTACCAGTAAAACCAATCCCGCGACCAAGTTATTCCAAGCCTTACGCATGGAAACCAATCAGGAAATCGCAGCGTTAGAAGAAGTGTTATCAGCTTCTTTGTCACTGCTCAAGGCGGGAGGACGCTTAGTGATTGTCTCCTTCCATAGCGGAGAAGACCGCATTGTGAAAGATTTTTTAAAAAAAGAAAGCCGCGATTGCTTGTGTCCTGCCAGCGCACCAGCCTGCGTGTGTCAGCATCAAGCCAATTTCCAGATTCTCACTAAGAAACCGATTGTGGCGGCTGAAGCGGAACTGAACCGGAATCCCCGGGCCCGCAGCGCTAAGCTCAGAGCGGCGCGTCATCTCTAGATAATTTTTAAATCACATAGAACCTATTTTATGACTGCTGTAATCACCACCAAAAGCGCTAACTACTTGACGGGCAAAACAGAAGTGCGCCGCCAGTTGAATTTACGCTTTGTCAATTTAGTGCTCGGTGTCGCTCTGCTTATTCTCGGCGGATATTATTTGGTTAGCATTAATGATTTATCAGTTAAAGGTTTCGCCATTAGGGAGCTCAAGTCAGAATCTATGCGCCTAGCAAGCGAGAATGTAGACCGTGAGGCTGAAGCGATGAACCTTCAGGCTTATGGCAAATTAAGCAGCCAAGTCAGTAAATTAAATATGGTGGCTGTGGGCGAAGTAGAGTACTTAGCAGTCAATGACAACGCTCTGGCCAGAAAATAATTCACATGTGGCGGAGAGATGTAAAACAAAAGAAAAACGGTAACCACCCCCAGAGCAATAATCGCCTCGTTTTGGTTGCGGCGATTATTTTTTTAATGACAGGCGCTTTAATTTATCGCCTGTTTTATTTACAGGTACTCCAAAGTCCTACTTATTTAGCACTTGCCGCCGGACAGCATGAAATCTCTAGCGAGTTAGCTGCTGATCGCGGTAAAATTTTAATTACTGACTCAGCGGATGAAAACGGACCAGCCTACGCTCTAGCTACTAATAAAGATTTTTATTTAATTTTTGGCGTCCCCAAAGATATCAGCGACCCAGCCGCCGCCGCTCTTAATCTCTATGAGTTTTTTGATGCGGCTCAGGTAGCGAAAGAGGTGGAGGCAGGTCTAGGAACTTCATCACCTACTAGTACGCCGCCGGTAGAAAGTTTGGCGGACATGGTGGCACGGATTAATAATGACAACAGTTTAGATGCAGAGACACGGCGCTTAAAAATTGATGAAGCGATTCGCTTAGATTGGCATCAGCAAGAAGTGGTTGAGGAATTGGGGCAGGCGGCCACTACCAAGGAGCAGCTCATCGCCGCCAAGAAGGCAACCATTGTGGAGAAGTATCAAGCGAAGCTCAGCCGTCCGGGTGGCCAATACACAGTTATTCAAAATAAGGTTAGCGACCAGACTTTACTGGACTTTTATGCGTTCATGAATAATCGTTCGGCTTCATCAACCGCCACGACTACAGTTTTAGTGCAGCCAAGCGATTTAACTATTTCCTTGGGAAAGGTAGTTAATAAAAATACTGATAAAGCGCTAAACCTGCCTGGCTTTAGCTTTGAAACGAAAAAGTTCCGCTATTATCCAGAAGGGAATACGGCCTCTCATTTACTTGGTTTTGTTAGTTATGCTGATGATATGGGGTCGGGTCGTTATGGCTTAGAGCAATATTTTAATCAAGCCTTATCGGGCGAACCGGGTTATTTTAAAGGAGAAAAAGGAAATAATAATTCGGTCATCGTGGCCGATCGAGAATATACAAAACCGGTAGTGGGCAGCGATTTAGTCCTCACTATTGATCGCAGTGTCCAGTTCTTTGCCTGTGATCAGTTAAATAAAACAGTGGCGAGATTAAAAGCTAAGGGAGGAACGGTGTTGGCGATGGATACGAAGACGGGCGCTATTTTGGCGATGTGTGCCACACCCAACTTTGATCCTAATAATTATGGAGCGGTGAGCGACTTGTCTGTTTTTAAAAATCCTGCGATTAGTGATCAGTATGAACCGGGATCTGTTTTTAAAGCAGTCACGATGGCGATTGCTTTAGATCAAGGCAAAGTAACACCGGATACTAAATATCAAGATACCGGAGAAATTTATATTCAGGGCTGGCCGAAACCGATTAAAAATTCTGATTATAGTACTAAGGGGGCCCATGGAACAGTAGATATGAATTATGTTTTGGAAAATTCTCTGAACACAGGAGCAATTTTTGCCATGCGCCAAGCGACCCCAGCGGTTTTTGCTAAGTATGTAGCGGACTTTGGCTTTGGCCAGAAGACAGGGATTGAACTAAGTGGTGAAGCACTTGGTAATATTAACAACCTGAAACAAAAGCGCATTAAAGATATTGATGCCGCCGTTGCCTCTTTCGGTCAAGGAATCTCTGTTACCCCCCTGCAAATGATTTCTTCCTATCAGGTCTTTGCCAATGAAGGTTATCTAATGCGCCCTTACATTGTTAAAGAAATTAGGCATACTAATGGCAAAGTGGAAGTCATTAATCCAGTGCGAGAAAGACAGGTAATCTCGAGCCGCACGGCCACCACAATTTTGGGGATGCTGGGTAATGTGGTTGTCGCCGGTCACTCTAAAAAAGCGGACATTGCCGGTTATTATATTGGCGGTAAGACGGGCACGGCCCAGATTGCCGTTGATGGTAAGTATTTACAGGGAAGTTATAATCACACTTTTGTAGGCATTGCCCCGATTGATGATCCGCGCTTTGTCTTGCTCACTAAAATTGACAGTCCTCAAGGGGTGCAGTACGCTGAAGGCTCAGCTTTACCGCTGTGGACAGAGATTGCCAAATTTATGCTGCAATATTACGAAGTCCCCAAGAGTAAATAATATTTATATGTCTCGTCTTTTACGGGTTAGTTTAAAATTTCTGGCTCAAAGAATCATAGCTAAGTATCAGCCTCGTATCGTTGCCATTACGGGGAGTATTGGTAAAAGCAGCGCTAAAGAAGCGATTCTTTTAGTTTTGAGTGAGTCTTTTAAGGTACGTGCGACTTTAAAAAATTATAATAATGAGCTGGGCGTACCTTTAACTATTATCGGTCAGGAATCTGGTGGTCGCTCTTTGAAAGCCTGGGGGCGCGTTTTTAGTCAAGGCTTGCGCCTGCTCTTAAAAAAAGATGCTGACTATCCGGAGATTTTAATTTTAGAGTTAGGAATTGATCGGCCGGGTGATATGGCTTATCTGTGTTCTATTATTAAGCCAGAAGTAGGCATTGTTACCGCTGTTTCCTACGCTCATTTAGAATTCTTTGGCAGTATTGCCAACATTAAAAAAGAGAAGCAAGTTCTGATTGAAAATGTTTCTAATAAGGGGCTGGCAATTTTAAATTATGATAACGAGTTAACGCGTGAGATGGCATCTGTGAGCCGCGCTCGTGTTTTGACTTGCGGCTTATCGGCAGAAGCTGATTTAGTCGCTCAGGATATCACCTACAATTTTGCTAAGGGTGATTATGATTTGTCGGGAATTCACTTTAAATTAAGCTACGAAGGGGCGATTGTGCCCGTATTCATGAAGAATGTTTTATCTGAGCCGGCTATTTACGCCGCTCTGATTGGTGCCGCTGTTGGCCTTCATTTCAAGCTTAATTTACTGGAGATAGCAGCTTTATTGAGTAATTTTAATCTGCCCCCGGGGCGCATGAATCTACTGGCAGGTCAGAATCACAGTTTTATTATTGATGATACCTACAATTCTTCGCCGGACGCTTGTTTGGCGGCTCTAGATATTTTAGATCGCTTGCAGGTAGCGGACACAGCTACCAAATATATTATTCTGGGAGACATGATGGAGATTGGCGACTACACGGAAGATGGTCATCGGTCGGTGGGCAAAAAAGTTGCTTCTATAAATAAAAGTATTTTAGTAGCAATTGGGGAGCGGGCACAATTTATCGGAGAAGGGGCTAAAGCGGCTGGCATGGCTAGCGATCATATTCATTATTTCCGTGATTTAAATGAAGCTAGTAATTTTGTTAAACCTTTGATTGGCCATGGCGATGTTATTTTAGTTAAAGGATCGCAGGCGATGCGCTTGGAGAAATTGGTCAAACAACTGATGGCGGAACCAGAAAAAGCGTCAGAATTATTAGTCCGCCAAGGCGGCTCCTGGCATTAATTCATCTTAATTCAGATACTTAAAACCGCTGACAGTAGCGGTTTTTTCTTGGATTTTGGCTTGATTATTGCGTGGGGCTAGATTATACTTTGATTGTTATGAAAATTCTAATTATTGGCAGTTTAGGGGCTTTAGGGCAGCAACTGACAAAGGTATTTCAGCAAGCCGGCGATGAGATTACAGGCTGGGATGCACCGGAGTTTCAATTAGTGCAGCCAGAATCCTTAAATATTCCCCTGCAACAATTAAATCCTGATGTGATTATTAATGCGGCCGCTTATAACGCCGTTGATAAATGTGAAACTGATCCAGCCGAACAAGAGCTGGCCCAGATTCTTAATCATAAGCTACCCCATTTTTTAGCAGCTTGGGCGGCAGCAGCTCACAAAATTCTAATTCACTATTCTACCGATTATGTGTTTAGTGGCCTCGCTGACTACCCTTTAGAGGAGACAGCTAAGCCTGACCCTATTAATTATTACGGCGCTAGCAAGGCGGCGGGGGAGAAGGCAATCACTAGTACGGCAGGATTAAATTATTATTTAATTCGCACCTCTAAGTTATTTGGGCCTAAGGGGGGTAGTCCTTTTGCAAAAGATTCGTTTTTTGAAGTCATGAAACGCTTGGCAGAATCACAACCAGAACTTAATGTGGTCAGCGACGAACTAAGCTGCTTTACATATACACCAGATTTAGCGCAAGCCACTTTAAAATTAGTTGCCGAAAAACAGCCCTATGGCATTTATCATATAGTTAATCCACCGGCAGCCACCTGGTATGATGGCGTTCTTGCTTTAAAAGAATTGGCGGGATTGTCAGTTTTAATTAATCCAAT
>CAYLPC010000022.1:0-6237 GCA_964385475.1 uncultured Gammaproteobacteria bacterium
CATTATTCAAAACCAAATACAAAAGATAAATTGTCAGCGGCAAAACAATCAGGTGCAAGCCAAAAAATTCAAAACTAAAAACATCCAACCAGAAGCCTAAAATCGTAGCTAAGACCAAAAAAACTTCCGGACGATAAAATAATAAACTAAAAAGTAAAGCTAGAAGAGGCAAATTTAAAGCTGAGACCATCCCTCTAAAGGAAGCAACTGAAGATGCTTGAACAATAGCAACTAAAGAAAAAAGCGCTCCCAAGATTATCCAATTAATAATCGTTTTTTTCCAAGACATACTCCTTAAGGCAATAGCACATTTACAATCGTTAGCGAGTTGCGATTAAATGATGGTTCAATACTAACATCCTGCCAAATTTCATTATTTAATTTATTCACTTGGCTGACTTTACCAATTAATAAACCGCGAGGAATGTCACCGCCCAACCCTGAGGTAATAACCGTGTCCCCTTGATTGATATTCTCCGATTGAGGGATATAACTCATTTTAATCGTCAGTCCACGATCACCTTCCGTAATTCCAATAGTCCGGGTGTTATTTTGAATGGTCGCCGGTAGTTTACAATTGCGACTTGTTGTCAGACAAACACGGGCGATATTAGAACGAAGTTCGGCGACCTTACCAATTACAACTCCATTTTCATCGACCACACCAGCCCCGACTTTTAGACCACTACTCTCGCCTTGATCAATAACAATATCCTGATCATCCTGTTTAATATCAAAAACTAAATTTTGCGAAATAACGTTAGCTAACTTACTTGCTTGGTGACTGGCCGCCGCAAAATTAAGCTGCGCGCGCAACTTAATATTGTCCTGTTCCAATTCTTTAAAGCCAGCATTCTCGGCTGTTAAACGAGCCAGCTCCTGTTCTAAAGTATCAACGCGACTGGCGAACTCACGATATTCATCTCTGCGTTGATAATAGTGGCGAACACTAGCGCTGGAATTATAAAAAAACTGAGCCAACGGTTTCGCAGCCCAGGTTGCCGCATGTTCCAGAGGTTGAAGTAAACCAACAAAATGCAGGATGATGATAATGGCGATCACTCCAACCCAAACGAGAGAGCGATTTTTCCACTGATAACGAGGCATATGTTATTTATTGGCCGAACTAGGCAGGACCACCTTTTCTAATAACTCCTTATCATTTAATAAATGGCCCGTACCCCGAGCAACGCAGGTTAAGGGATCGTTAACAATTTTAACAGGAATCTTAGCGGCCAGAGAAATTGCTTTATCGACACCGCGCAACATCGCGCCACCACCTGACAAGAATATTCCCCGTTCATAAATATCAGCCACTAATTCGGGTGGGGTTGTTTCTAAAATTGTTTTAATGCTTTCAATAATTTTATTAAGAGTGCGGCTCAGAGCTTCTCTAATTTGAGTATCGCTAACAATAATTGCTCGCGGTAAACCGGTAATTAAATCGCGACCGCGCACTTCAATCTCTTTTGGCTCATCCAAAGGAATAGCAGAGCCAATCTCTTTTTTGATATTCTCCGCTACTTGTTCTCCAATTAAAATATTGAACTCCTCACGAACATACTCAATGATGTTATTATCAAATTCATTGCCAGCCAAACGCAGCGACTTCCAAGTAACTACTCCACCTAAAGAGATAACAGCAATTTCTGTAGAACCGCCGCCAATATCAACCACCATGGTCGCTGTTGCTTCCACCACCGGCAAACCAGCGCCGATAGCCGAGGCCATGGCTTCTTCAATTAAATAAACTTTGCGCGCCCCCGCCGACTTAGCGGCATCTTCCACCGCCTTCCGTTCCACCTCAGTTAAGTCCAGAGGAATCCCAATCACCACACGAGGACGCGGCACTAAAGCAAAATTCTGTTGATGCACCCGTGAGATAAAATATTTTAACATTTTTTCCGTCACTTCAAAGTCAGAAATAACTCCATCAACCAAAGGCTTAACCGCTTCAATATGGCTGGGGGTTTTACCGACCATACGACTGGCCGCTTCCCCAACCTCCAAAATTTCATTAGTTCTTTTATTGATGGCCACGACCGACGGCTCATTAACAACAACCCCCTTCTCTGTCAGGTAAACCAAGGTGTTCTTTGTGCCTAAATCGATACCTAAATCATGACTCATCTTCCCTCTCAATTTCCCAAACATATAATCTTACTTTAATTTCGTAATTAAATCTCCAAGCGTGACTAACTCCGCTTCTGTTTTATTTCTGGCCTTTAATTCTACGCTGCCAGCCGCAAGCGTTTTTTGAGACACAACTACACGCCAAGGGCAACCAATCAAATCCGCATCCGCAAATTTCTCCCCTGCCCCTTTGTCCCGATCGTCAAATAAGACTTCTATAGGGATTTCTTTAATAGTTTTAGAAAAAAGAAGGGATTGTTTCATAAAAGAAAAATTAGCGTCCAAGGTGGCGTAAAGCCGCTTTTACCCGAGAGGCGGTACTCGTCAGCTCTGGGCCGACTTTATTAAGAGCGATTCGGGATTCATTTACAGAATAGCCTAAGGCTAATAAAGCGTCTAGTTCATCGCTCAAGCCGCTAAAAGAGCCGCTTTCCTCCAAACTATCCCCTGATACCGTTTTTAAAATCTTGTTTTTTAACTCTAAGACAATACGCTCGGCGGTTTTTTTGCCAATACCAGAAACCTTCATAAGTAAACTAGCATCGCCGCGCACCAGCGCCTCCTTAATATCAGCGCTGCTGGCCAATGAAAGAACTGCGAGCGCAGATTTTGGTCCCACACCAGAAACAGATAGGAGTAATTCAAAAAGTTCTAAGTCACCTAAAGAAGCAAAGCCGTACAAATCGCTAGTATCTTCCCTCACGCGATGATGAATATAGGCGTTCTGATTATTACCGACTGAGACATTAGCTAAAAAGTTTTCACCTGCAAAAATCTGATACCCAACTCCTCCTGTTTGGAGAATCAGGTAAGTGCCACTCTTAGCTATTACTTTCCCTTCTAAATAAGCAATCATAAATTTATTTTTTGAGATAACGTCTTGCTACCGAATACTCCGGAATGTCTTCATTAAAAATCACCGCGACCACTTGGCCACCGCCGCCGCCATGAGCTTCTTCTAATTCCGTACCGCTAACAGCATCGTAAAGAACCAGAACGCGAGTCGTTAAAACATTATGATGTGGCCGAATCACTTCAATTAAATCACCGGCGTGCCAAGTGTTATGAACTTTAAAATAAACTACAGTTTGACTATCTGACCGTGAAGGTTGAAACCAATTTTTTTCCGGGCGCACCACCTGGCCGCAAAATTCCCAATCACTGGTAAAACTTGAACGGTCTGTGGTTTGCGGGGCTTGATTACCTAATAAAAACCCAGTGTTATAACCTCTGTGCGGCAGCTTTTCAGTTAATTCATCCTTTAATTTTTTGAGCTCAACTTGCAAATCGTCGCCCGTTAATCCTTCTTGAATATATTGAAGAGCCTGGGCATAAGCACCAGCCACTACTGCTTGGTAGTAAACGCTTTTGGCGCGACCTTCAATCTTGAAAGAAGTTACGCCTGCTTCTTTGAGAGCGGGTAAATATTCTATCAAGCATAAATCTTGAGAGTTTAAAATATAGGCTCCCTCTTTTTCCTGAATAACTTCTAACTCTTGTTCGTGCCCTTTAGCCGTCAAAGTGTAAGACCAGCGGCAGGGCTGGGCACAATCACCCAGATTCGCGGAACGGCCGGTGAATTCTTGTGACAATAGACAGCGACCGGAATAAGCCAAACACATGGCTCCGTGAACAAAGTATTCTAATTCCAAATCGGGAACGGCTTGATGAATACTGGCAATTTCTTCAAGGGTGACCTCGCGCGCTAAAATAACGCGAGTAACACCAAGCTCATACCAAAACTTAGCAGCGGCGCTATTAGTACAATTAGCTTGAGTTGATAGGTGGATAACTGCTTCCGGCCAAAGATTTTTAACCAGGCTAATAATTCCCGGATCGGAAATAATTAAAGCATCTGGACCAATCTCTTTTAATTTTTTAATAAAGCTGGGCAGAAGTTCTAAATGTCTCTCTTTCGCAAAAATATTAAGCGTGACATAAACCGAGGCTCCAGCAGCATGAGCGGTAGCCACTCCTTCCTTTACCCCTTCTAAATCAAAATCATTAGCGCGAGCGCGCAAAGAAAAATCAGGCACCCCTAAATAGACGGCGGTTGCCCCGGCACTTAAAGCAGTTTTTAGTTTTAATAGATTGCCGGCAGGCGCCAACAACTCACAATTATTTTTTACCATTATTGCATATCCATCTCCCGCAAACGCGCCACGCGTTCTGCTACTGGAGGATGGGTCATAAACATTTTTGTTAACCAAGAAGTATCACGTCTGCCGTCCTCTTTTAAAGGCGAAGCAATATACATGTGGGCAGTCGCCCGATTAGCTCCTAACACCTTATGAGAGTCACCACTAATTTTTTCCAAAGCCCGGGCCAAACCTTCAGGGTAACGTGTAATTAGGGCGGCACTGCTGTCAGCTAAAAATTCACGTTTCCGAGAAATCGCCAACTGCATTAGCTGTGCTGATAGAGGGGCTAGAATCATTAAGACTGCAAAAATAATAAGACCAATCACTCCAGTATTTTTATCATCTCTATCGCGCCCAACATTCCCCAAGCTGCCCCGCATACCATCCATCATGATAATAACAGCGCCGACTAGAACCGTAGCGATAGTGGCAATCAAAATATCCCGATTACCGATGTGTGATAGCTCATGGGCGGCTACCCCTTCAACTTCCGCTTTATCTAACTTAGCCAAAAGACCAGAGGTAAAAGCAATCGCTGCATTCTGAGGATTGCGCCCAGTTGCAAAAGCGTTAGGAGAGACATCATTAATGATATAGATTTTCGGCACAGGCAAACCAGCGCTCAAGCACAGATTTTCCACTAAACGATATAATTCTTTTTCTTGGTTGGGATCAGCCAAACGCGCCCCTGCCATTTTTAAGACCATTTTATCGCTCCACCAATAACTGAAAAAGCTTGTGCCAACACTAATAATAACAGAAATGATTAAGATGTCTGGGCTATCAAGATACCAAGAAAGAGCATAGCCAATGCCAATAACTAATGAGATGAAGACCGTCATCAGTAACCAAGTTCGTCTTTTATTGGCAGCGCTTTGTTGATATAGGGTCATACATTAATCTTTCTTAAATCCACCGGCAAAAGCTTTCAAAACCTCCACTGGGGTCATAAAGATTACAGTGTTAGATTGATCGCTGGATAAATCGTTAATAGACTGCAGGGTGCGCAGGTGTAAAGCGCCGTCAGAATTTTTAAGAATATCAGCGGCTTGAGCAATGTTAGTTGCTGCCGCTAATTCTCCTTCGGAATTAATAATCACAGCGCGCTTTTCTCTTTCTGCTTCTGCTTGTTTTGCAATTGTGCGCTCCATCGATTCCGGTAGAGAGACATCCTTAAGTTCGACATTATTAACCTTAATCCCCCATTCGTCAGTTTCCTTATCCACGATTTCCCGAATCCGTTCCGCAATTTTATCACGCTGAGCTAAAAGTTCGTCCAAAGTAACTTCGCCGACAATATTACGCATGGTCGTCTGCGCATATTGCGAGATAGCATAATAATAATTTTCCACCTCAATAATCGCCTTGGATGCATCTGCAACCTTATAATAAATCACGGCATTAACTGTGACCGGAACGTTATCGCGAGTAATTGCTTTTTGATCAGGAACATCAACCGCCTTAACACGAACATCAACTTTCTTGAAACTCTGGAAAATCGGAATAAGCAAACGCCAACCGGGCTGCATTGTGTAAGAATAACGCCCCATGGTAAAAACCACTCCGCGCTCATATTCATTCACCTGTTTTAACCAAGAAAGAACAAAAATTATTAAACCAATTACAATAACATAATAAGGCATAATTTTACTGGTTAGTTTTTAAAACTTCACTTGCACCGGCTCGCGCTGTTCGGCATCACTAAGTTCGTAAAACTTAAATGGCTTAAAGTTAAGCATCAAGTTAACAATATTGGTCGGAAAGACCTGCAACTTAGTATTGAAGTCGCGAACATTGCCGTTATAGAAGCGGCGGGAAGCCATAATTTTGTCTTCGGTATCGGTCAATTCTCTCTGCAGTTCTAAGAAGTTTTGATTAGCTTTAAGATCAGGATAATTTTCAGCTAAAGCAAAAATTGAACGCAAAGAAGAAGACAACTGGTTTTCCGCCTGAATTTTCTTTT
>CAYLPC010000022.1:6247-12030 GCA_964385475.1 uncultured Gammaproteobacteria bacterium
TCGGTATCACTGCTCGGAATAGCCATCGCCGAATTACGGGCGGCAATAACCTTTTCTAAAGTGCCTTGCTCATGAGCAGCGTAGCCTTTCACTGTCTCCACTAAATTAGGGATCAGATCATAGCGGCGCTTAAGCTGCACATCCATGTCGGATAGAGCTTCTTCCACGCGATTCCTAAGAGTAATCAATCCATTGTAGAGGGCAATTAATCCTAAAATTAGGGCAACCGCCACTCCTAAAATAGTCCAAATAATCCAAGTCATACGTTTAAAATTTAGTTTTAAAAGTTAATTAATTAGTAATTATTTCAATACTCAGAGAGAATTTATGATTATCAACTGCTACCAAAGAATCATCCAGCTCTTCCCTCTCCTCTAACTCTAAACTTAAAGTTGCATTTTTAATTTCCTCTCCTTTAGCTGTTAACAACTCCTTAATCTCCGCGTCTGCCCCACCGATAATAACTTTAGTCCTATCAGCAAGATTCAGGTTCAAATCTTTACGACGATTATTAATTAGGCGAATAAATTCTCGCTTCCAACCTTCTTGTTGTAGCTCCGGAGTAATTACGGTATCTAGCTCCACCACTAAGGTCTCCGCGGCACTGGTCCATGTTAAGCGCTGCACATTTAATTCTTCGGTAATTAAATCTTCATACTCCCGATTCAATTCTAAGGGGAGACTACTGACCATCACCGCACTCAACATTTGTCTAATTTTAATGCCAGCTTCATCACGCTTGGCTAAACCCGACTCCACGATGCGGCGAACAGCTTCCATTTTCACTAAAACTTCTTCGTCAGCCTGAGTATGTTCAGCTGGCAGCGGCCAGGTTTCCAGGTGTACGGATTCATGCTGATTTTGAAAATTAAAACCGCTGACCCGTTGCCACAAACTTTCGGCAATGAAAGGGGTAAAAGGAGCCATGATTTTCGCCAGCTCTGCTAAGACATAACGAAGCACAGCTAACACCATCTCCTTGTCCTCACCCTCTTCCTTGAAGCGATCGCGAGAACGGCGCAAATACCAAGTAGATAGCTCATCAATAAAATCGGTAATCGGCCTCATGGCTTTTGGCAGATTGTATGACTCCATATTCGCCGTCACTTCTTGGCGCAGCAAATTTAATTTAGATAAAATCCAACGATCAATTACTCGGACAGCAACCGGAACCTGAATAGGGCCAACAACATTCTCCGCATACATTTCGTAGAACTTATAAACATTCCACAGGACCATGACATTTTTACGAAGTGCCTCAGCCACTCCTTTTTCAGAAAAATTAAGATTCTCCGCCTGCATGACTGACGATGATAAGAGATAAGCCCGCAAGGCATCCGCGCCATACTGTCTAATAAGGACATTAGGGTCTGGATAATTCTTTAAGCGCTTAGACATCTTCTTGCCGTCTTCTGCTAGCACAATGCCATTAACAATCACATTATCAAAAGCTCTGGTCTGTTTAAGTCCGCCGGCTAAGACATGAGTATAGTAAAACCAAGCACGAGTTTGATCTACGCCCTCGGCGATGAATTGAGCCGGAAAATTATTTTCAAACTTTTCCTTATTCTCAAAAGGATAATGCAATTGAGCAAAAGGCATGGAGCCTGATTCAAACCAACAGTCTAAAACATCAGGAATGCGCGTCATTGTTTCACCGCACTCCGGACATGAAAATTGAATCACATCAACTTTATCTTTATGAATGTCATCAATACCAGTCACGCCAGACAATTCCTCTAATTCGGCAACGGAGCCGACCATATGATAATGGCCGTTAGTGCATTGCCAAATCGGGATAGCGCTCGCCCAAAAACGCTGGCGAGAAATAGACCAATCACGCGCGCCTTCTAACCAATTACCAAAACGTCCTTCCTTGATGTGATCTGGTGACCAGTTAATCCCTTTTGCTGTTTCTAATAAAGCTGGTTTAAGCTTAGTTAGACTAACAAACCAAGAGGAGGTCGCGTAGTTCAATAAAGGGGTGTCGCAACGCCAACAATGCGGATAACTATGCTCATACTTAGCTTTAGCAAATAATAAACTGCGCCCCGCTAGGTTCTTAATAATCTCCACATCAGTCGCCATGTGATCAGCCGCTGGTTTAACATTCAAACCTACAAAATCTTTAACTTCCGACTTGAAAGTACCGTCGAAATTAACATGCTGCACGAACGGAAGCTGATGATCACGCCCGAGCTTCATATCGTCTTCACCAAAAGCTGGAGCGATATGTACCACACCAGTACCTTCTTCGGTGGTCACAAAATCAGCGGCGTAAATTTTCCAGCCTTGAGCCCGGTTAGGCAAGGTTTCATCTTGAGAATAATAATCAAATAACGGCTGATAGGCTTTACCCACCAAATCCTTACCCTTAAAACTAGCCTCCACCTGATACTCCTTACCCTCCAGCACTAAAGCTAATCTTTCTTGGGCCAAAATATAATGATGGTCATCAACCAAGATGCGGACATAGTCAATATCTGCGCCCACAGCTAAAGCGACATTGCCAATCAAAGTCCAAGGAGTAGTCGTCCAAGCTAAGACAAACACTCCCGGCTCATCTATCAATTCAAACTTAGCGGTCGCTGATAAATCTTTAATCGTTTGGTATCCTTCCGCCACTTCCGATTGCGATAAAGTAGTTTCGCAGTGCGGACAGATGTGCATGGAACGGTAGTCGCGGTAAATCAAATCTTTATTCCACAAATCCTTTAGCGCCCACCAAACAGATTCCATATAAGGCAAATCCATTGTGCGATAGGGATTATCCATATCAACCCAACGCCCTAAAAGATCAATAGTTTCCCGCCATTCATCCATATAGGTAGAAACGCGGGTGCGGCATAAATCATTAAACTTACTGATACCTAATTCTTCAATTTCTTTCTTGCTTTTAGTGCCTAATTCTTTTTCTACAATGTTTTCAATCGGCAGGCCGTGGCAATCCCAACCCCATTTCCGTTCTACACGATAACCACCCATAGTCTGATAACGAGGAATCACGTCTTTAATAATACTGCCAACCAAATGGCCGTAATGAGGCAAGCCCGTAGCAAAAGGCGGTCCGTCATAAAAAACGTATTCCCCTTTCGGCGCTTCTTGTGTTAGAGATTGTTGAAAAATCTGAGCTGTCTGCCAAAATTGGCTGACCTGCTCCTCCATACTCGGAAAAGAGGTCCGCTCATTTTTCTTATTTTCCTCAGCCATAATTTTTATTTTTGCCATGACGGAAAAATATCCGTCATTACATCAGAATCTTTATATAATTCATCTAATTCTTTTTGGCGATCCTCCGCCTCTTTTCTTTGCAGCAGACGCTTCGCCTCCTCTTCCGCTTCAATCATTTCATCAATTTTGGCCTCTTCTGCCTCTCGCTTCCGTCGTTCCATTATTTTGTCAGCCGCGGCATGTCCGCGAGCTAAAGGGTCTAACATTGATTCACGCATATTTTTGATGGTTAACAAGCCTAAAATATCACAGAAAAGTGAAAAAATCAAGCTGAACAGCCCCAAAAAAATACTCTAATTTTTGTAAAATTAGAGTATTTTCTTAAATTCATTTTTTATCTTTAATAACGCATTGATATAAATTTAACATTTTCTGAGCCATTTTGTCTCCCTGAAATTGTTGCGCGGTTTTTCTAGCTTCTTGAGACAAAATTTGGCGTAATTTTTTATTATTCATTAGTTGGCGAATCACTTCCTCGGCTTCATTCAAATTATTAATAATAAAACCATTGTGCCCCGTTTTGATAACCTCTGGGACTACACCAACAGGGTAAGCGACTGGAATTAAACCTTGAGACATGGCCTCAATTAAGCTAAGGGAAAAACCTTCATAGCGGGAACTTAAGAAGAAAATATCGCCCGCACACTGTGCAAGGTAATCAGGTAGGTCACGTTTAACAACATTAGTTAATACCCGATGATTAGGAGTATCTTCTTCCAGCCATTTAACTAATTTTTTGCTTCTGGTCATTATTAAGGACATCTTTTCCATTTCAGGCAAGCGGCGCTGCAAGCCGATTAAACGGTCAATTCCTTTCAATTTAAGAGTAAAAACATCTTCACCCACTCGCCCTAAAAAAACTAATTTAGGATTATTTGTAATAGTTTGAGGGTGTTTGGTAAACCAGTAATCCTCAATAGCATTATGAATAACTCTAATTTTAGTATCATCTATGCCTTGTTTAAGTAAATCTTGCCTAACAATCTCTGAAGTCGCAATCACAAAATCCGCGCGCTCAGCTGAATATTTCTCAATCGCCGCGATATCGTGTTGCGGGCGCCGCGTTTTAATATCCAACTCACTTATCACGCCCTTCTTTTTTAATTCTCTAATACGCTCCGCGCCATCATCATCCAACATTTTTGTTTTCGGAGTGTCTCGCAAAAAACCATAAGTAGTAGAGCCAAAGTGAGATATAACCGGTTTATTAAAACGAAGAAAGGCTAAGGGGGTGTAAGTAGTTCCTTGGATAATATCAGCTTTTAAAATTTCATTCCGCTGTTCCATTAAAGAATAAAAAAATAAAATGTTATTCGTACCCCGTAGATTAATAGGAGCATCGCCCAAGGAAAATTTAGGATAATAATCCTTAACCTTGACCCCTTGGCGCTTGAGAGCGGCAACAATTAAATTGTTAATATAACCCGCCCCTGTCTTAACTTTTTTATCACTGTGGATGTAAGAAACCTTCATAAGCATCATTAAAATTATAAAACCAATATAAAAATAAGGCTGCTTTTGGCAGTGTTCCTTATTTTTAAACGTTAATAGATATTAGGTTGATTACTTGCCGTGACAGCGCTTAAATTTGAGCCCCGATCCGCATGGGCAAGGATCATTGCGTCCGACGGTTTTTCCCTCAGCATCCTTTACTTTATCTCGGACTAAATCAATCGTCTCGCCTGAACCGTGGTCAGTCGCATGTTTAGCCGCCCCTGAAAATTGCAGATTTTTCGGAGTTTCTTTTTCTTGGAATGTTTGCACCAGCTGTGGCGCCATATTTAAAGCGTCCCCAGTTTTATAAATAGAATAAACTACTTGTTGTCTAATTAAATCATTAAGCTCGCGATACAAGCGATACGCCTCTTTTTTATATTCCACTAAAGGATCACGCTGACCATAACCACGCAAACCGATGGACCCGCGAAGATAATCCATGGTCTCTAAGTGTTCAATCCATAATTGATCAATAGAACGAATAAGAATTCCTTTTTCTACTTCCACAAACGAGATACCAGCTGCTTCTAAATTATTTTTTAACTGCTGATATTTTTCCGCGGCGACGGTCACCAGATACTCAACCAGCATATTTTGCGCATCGTGATGAGTTTCGTGCGCAAAACTGAGAATCTTTTCTTTGGTTTCAGAATCAAGCGTAAAAATAGTATTCACGGACTCAACAATCTCTTTTAGGTTCCAATCTTTCGGTTCCCCTATACAATTACCTCCGACAATCCTAGCTAATTCTTCATTAATAATTTCCAAAACGATATCACTGAGATTGCGGTCGCCATGCTCACCAACCCCCTCGGCAATTTCTAAAATTTCCCGACGACGATGATAAATGGCTTCTCGGTGTTTATTAATAACATCATCATACTCCACTAAATGTTTACGAGTATCGAAGTTGTTCCCTTCTACTTTTTTCTGAGCAGACTCAACTGATTTTGAGATAATACCGCTTTCAATGGGCATATCATTAGGCACTTTCAACATCTCCATTGTGCGCTTCATCCTGTCACCACCAAAAATACGCATTAAATCATCCTCAG
>CAYLPC010000023.1:0-6196 GCA_964385475.1 uncultured Gammaproteobacteria bacterium
AAAAAGTTGCTAAAAAAGGCGTTGCTCCAAAAAGTGATGCTAAGAAAGCTGTGAAGAAGACTGCTACAAAAGAGCAGGCGGCAGAGCCAACCATGCAGGACTTATACAGCGAAAATAATGCCGCTGCTGGTAAATCCGCGAAAGGAGCCAAAGCAAAAAAAGTGGTTTCTTTGGAAGCCAGTCAAATTTTACGCCATCCTTTAATTACGGAAAAAGCGGCTAGCTTTGGATCCGCTAATAAATATGTATTTGTAGTTTCTGGAGATACCAACAAAGTTGCGGTCGCAAAAGCTATCCAAGCTGTTTATGGAGTCACTCCCGTTAAGGTAAATATTGTCTGCTTGAAAGGAAAGGCAGTCGCTCGTGGCCGTATTAAAGGACGCCGCAGTGATATTAAAAAAGCAGTTGTGACTTTAAAGAAAGGTGATTCTATTCAAATTTACGAAGGTGTTTAATTTTTAGAAACACAGCTTAGATTATATGGGTATTAAAAAAGTAAAACCAACCACTCCCGGTCGTCGTCAAGCATCCTTTGATGATTTTAAAGATATTACTAAAAAGCAACCGGAAAAATCTTTAATCGTGATTAAGAAGCGTCAGGGTGGTCGTAATAATAATGGAAAAATTACCGTTCGCCATCGTGGCGGCGGCGCTAAGCGCTATGTTCGATTAGTTGATTTTAAGCGTGATAAGTTTGGTGTGCCGGCTAAGGTGGCAGCGATTGAATATGATCCTGGCCGCGGCGCTCGCTTAGCTTTATTAAATTATGTTGATGGTGAGAAGCGCTATATCATCGCTCCGATTGATTTGCAGGTTGGCGATGAAGTTGTTAGCTCTCAAGATTTAGTTGAAATTAAAAATGGTAACGCCATGCCGGTGCAGTTTATTCCTGCGGGTGTAGCGATTCACAGCTTAGAGCTGATTGCTGGTCGCGGTGCGAAAATTGTTCGTGGCGCCGGTAATGCCGCTTTTGTCATGGGTGTAGAAGGGAAGTATGCTCAAGTAAAATTACCGTCTGGTGAAATTCGTTTAGTTAGAAAGAATTGTTTATGCACAGTTGGTCGGGTCAGCAATCCTGATAAGCGTCATCTGAAGCTGGGTAAAGCTGGTCGCAGTCGTTATTTAGGTATTCGTCCTACCGTTCGTGGTACTGCTATGAATCCTAATGATCACCCTCATGGTGGTGGTGAAGGTAACCAATCTATTGGTTTACATAATCCTAAAACCAAGTGGGGTAAGATTGCTTTGGGGGTGAAGACTCGTCGCAAGCATTCCAGTGACCGCTTAATTATTAAGCGTCGCGCGAAGCGGAAATAATCATTGAATAATGTAAATATTATGTCTAGAAGCTTAAAAAAAGGCCCTTACATTAATCCCCGGATTTTAAAGAAGGTGCAAGCAATAAAACCAGGAGATAAGACTGTTATTAAGGTTTGGGATCGAGCCTGTGTTGTGACTCCAGAAATGGTCGGTTTAACCATTGGTGTTCATAATGGCAAGACACACTTACCGGTTTATGTAGTGGAAAATATGGTGGGGCACGCTTTAGGCGAGTTCGCCCCAACCCGCAAGTTTATTTCTCATGGTGGTAAGGCAGCTAAAGCTCAGGCTGCCGGTAAAAAATAATTCCGTTTGCTAAGTTTAAAAATATGGAAGTGAAAGCTAGTTTAAATAATTTACGGATGTCGCCGCGCAAAGTACGCTTAGTTGCTGACTTGGTGCGTAAAATGCCGGTGGACAAAGCCTTAGTGCAATTAAAATTTGCCAACAAGCGAGCGGCTGATCCGCTAGCTAAGTTAATTGAATCCGGAATTGCTAATGCAGTTAATACTTATGGCTTAGACCGGAGCAATTTATTTATTAAAGAAATTCGTTCTGATGAAGGCTTTACCTTAAAGCGCTGGATGCCTAAAGCTCATGGTCGTGCGACTGTGATTCGGAAGCGTTCCGCTCATATTTCCTTAGTTTTAGCCGAGTTGGTTGATTCTGGTAAGAAAGATAAAAAAACTGTTAAGGCAGACGCTCCGGTGAAGTTAGAAGATTTAGCTAAAGAAGCGGAAACAGCTGCAAAAACAGCCAAGAAAAAAGAAACAAGTACGAAAGCAAAAACAGCGGCATCGGAAAAAGGTTTTGCTAAAACCACTTTCCGTCGCAAGGTTGGTAATTAGTTCAAAGTAATTAAGTCATCTTATGGGCAAAAAAGTAAATCCAAAGATATTTCGCATGGGAATTACCAAAAGCTGGGATTCTATCTGGTTTGAGAGCGGAGATAATTATATTAAAAATGTCGCTCAAGATATCAAAGTGCGTCGTTATATCATCAAGGAATTCAAGGAGGCCGGAATTGATAAGGTAGAAATTACCCGCAGCTTAAACAGCATCCAATTAGATGTTTGGACAGGTAAGCCTGGTTTAATTATTGGTCGCGGCGGTAATGGCGTGGAAGAGTTGAAGAAAAAGTTACACACTAAGTTTTTAAAGACTTTTCGCTTGAATGACATCACCTTGAACATCAAGGAAGTCGCTCGTCCAGGTGTGTCCGCCCAGATTGCCGTCCAGAGCATGATTTTAGATTTAGAGAAGCGCATGCCTTTTAGACGCGTAATGAAGCAGACCTTGTCTCGCGTGGAGCGCGCTGGAGCTTTAGGCGCTAAAGTAGTTGTGAGTGGTCGTTTAAACGGCGCGGAAATTGCTCGTACTGAAAAGTTGGTTTGGGGTAAAGTACCGTTAAACACTTTAAGAGCGGATATTGATTATGCTCGCGGAGCCGCTTCTACTACTTACGGTCAAATCGGTATTAAAGTTTGGGTTTACAAAGGAGAAGTTTTTGAAAAAGATAAAGAAGACGCTTTCTCTGCTAATCGTTAAACCCCTTAATTTTTTCCATTTCTTTATATGTTAATGCCAAAAAAAACTAAATATCGCAAGGATCATAAGCGGAGCCGCGGTGGCAGCGCTACTCGCATGACGGATGTTAATTTTGGAGCATACGGTCTTAAAGCGACAACCGCTTCTTGGGTCACCGCTCGTCAGATTGAGTCTGCTCGTCGCGTAATGACTAAGTATGTGAAGAAGACTGGTAAAATCTGGATTAGAATTTTCCCTGATAAACCGGTAACCAGCCATGGTGGTGAATTACCTATGGGTAAAGGCAAAGGGTCTGTTGATTACTATGTCGCCATTGTGAAACCAGGAACCGTAATGTTTGAAATGGATGGTCTAGACGAAGCGACTGCAAAAAAAGCGATGCTTCTGGCCGGCCATAAATTACCAGTGAAGTGCACTTTCGTAACTCGCGATAATCAATAAGTAAAAGTATGGATTTTAAAGAAATTGACAATAAGACTGCGGCTGAACTGCAGCGCGAACTCAATGATTCTCAAGAAGCCTTGCGCGATTTACGCTTTAAGGCGTCTAATCATCAGTTAAAAAATGTTCGGGCGATCAGACAAGCCAAGAAGCATGTTGCGCGCCTGCAAACTTCATTAACTAAGAAGTCTAAGCAAGCTTAATTTAACCACTATGTCTCAGAAGAAAATTATCACTTCAGAAAACTCCGTCGCCGAAAAAATTCGTAAGGCTTTTTCCGGGGTTGTTGTGTCCGACAAAGGAGATAAGACGGTTGTGGTCAAAGTTGAAACCGTTAAGATTCATCCTAAGTATCGCAAGCGCTACACTGTCAGCCGTAAGTACAAAGTTCATGATGAAAATAACCAGGCTAAAACCGGTGATAGCGTCAAGTTTGTTGAGTGCCGCCCTTTATCTAAAGATAAGCGCTGGCGCTTACTAGCTTAAATTACCAGATTTTTATTAAGTAAAAGTATGATTCAAGTTCAAAGCAGATTAAAAGTAGCTGATAACTCCGGCGCCAAAGAGGTGATGTGTATTAAGGTGCCCGGCGGTTATAAGAAGCGTTACGCTCACATTGGTGAGATTATTATCGCTTCAGTGAAATCAGCCACCCCTCATGCTCCGATTAAGAAAGGGGATGTGGTTAAGGCTGTCATTGTACGCACTAAAAAAGAAATCCGTCGCGCTGATGGCTCTTATTTACGCTTTGATGACAATGCTTGTGTTATTATTACCGATAAAGAGAAAAAAGATCCTAAAGGAACTCGTATTTTTGGCCCAGTGGCGCGTGAAGT
Organism: uncultured Gammaproteobacteria bacterium; assembly: GCA_964385475.1. Lineage (GTDB taxonomy): Bacteria > Patescibacteriota > Patescibacteriia > Patescibacteriales > UBA12465 > JAEZRQ01. The sequence continues at coordinate 4,146 of CAYLPC010000023.1, forward strand.
GCGTCGCGCTGGATACGCCAAGATTGCGTCTTTAGCTCCGGAAGTTCTCTAAGACTATAAAACTAAGCAAGATATGAATATTAAGAAAAACGATAAAGTCCAGATAATTGCCGGTAAAGACAAAGGGAAGAGCGGCAAAGTACTCCAAACCTCTCCGAAAGAAGGCAGAGTGAGTGTGGAGGGTTTGAATTTGCTCATTAAGCATATGCGTCCTCGCCGTGAAGGTGAAAAAGGACAACGCATTGAATTTCCTGCTTTCCTGCCGGTGTCTAATGTTATGCTAGTTTGTCCTAAGTGTGATAAGGCGACTCGCGTAGCCCATAAGATGGTCGCGGCTGCGGATGGTCGTCAAAAAAAATATCGTGTCTGCCGTAAATGTCAGGCAGTGATCGACTAACCCTCTTTTTCGCAAATCATATGAGATTAAAAGAAAGATACCAAAAAGAAATTATTCCTCAACTTGAAGAAAAGTTTTCTTATCAGAATGAGCACAATGTTCCTCACTTAAGCAAGGTTGTTTTAAATGTGGGCTTTGGTCGTTTTACTAAAGAAAAGGATTACGCTGAACAAGTGGCTCAAGCTTTGGAGAAAATTACCGGGCAAAAAGCTGTGCTTACTAAAGCAAAAAAGTCTATCTCTGCTTTCAAGGTCAGAGAAGGTATGACTATTGGCGCCATGGTGACCTTAAGAGGCAAGAGAATGTATGACTTTTTAGAAAAGTTAGTCGGCATCACTTTCCCCCGAGTCCGCGATTTTCGCGGTATCAGTGATAAAGCGGTGGACCGTAATGGTAATTTAACTATTGGTTTTAAGGATTACTCAGCGTTTCCAGAAATTAAAGTTGAAGATGTTGATAAAATATTTGGTTTAGAGGTCTCTGTTCCGACAACTGCTAAGAACCGCGAAGAAGGTTTGGAATTATTCCGCCTCATTGGTTTTCCTTTCAAAAAATAAACAGTAAATAAGTAATATGGCTAGAACAGCATTAATCGTCAAAGCAAAACGCAAGCCCAAGTTCAGTACCCGTAAAATCAATCGGTGCTGGCGCTGTGGTCGTAATCACGGCTATATGCGCGACTTCGGTCTTTGCCGTATTTGTTTTAAAGAATTAGCAGATAATGGCGATTTACCGGGCATTAAGAAATCCAGCTGGTAAGCCCATTTTGAAAGTAATAAAGATTATAACTCTATGACAGATCCAATCGCAGACATGTTCACCCGCATCCGGAATGCTTCGGCAGTCAAGAAGGCGGAAGTGTCAATGCCGATGAGCAAACTCAAACACGAGATTGCTAAGATTATGGAGCGCGAAGGCTGGATAATCAGCACGGAAATAGTTCCTGGCGGCCTAGCGACCAGACACAGCAGTTTTGATGAACTCAAAATAATTTTAAAATACCAAAAGAACGGACGCTCCCATATCAATACGATTGAAAGAGTTAGTAAGCCGGGTCGTCGCGTTTATGTTGATAAGAACACAATCCCCGTCATCTTGAATGGTTTCGGTATGGCTTTAATTTCTACTTCTAAAGGTTTAATGACCGGTAAAGAAGCTAAAGCTCAGGGCGTAGGCGGAGAGTTTGTTGGTCAAATTTATTAATCTTAGTTCAAGTAATCCATATGTCTCGAGTAGGAAAAGCACCAATTACCTTGCCAAGCGGCGTTACCGCCACTGTTGCCAATCATGTTTTGACTGTGAAAGGACCCAAAGGGGAGCTTCATAGAACTTTTAAGAATGATGTGGTTGTCAAGATTGAAGATGGACAAATGAGTGTGGCTAAGTCAGAACAAGACTCAAAGAATGCTGACGCTATGTGGGGCTTGTATCGCTCTTTGTTCGCCAACATGGTGACCGGTGTTTCTGAAGGTTTTTCTAAGAAGTTAGAAATCAATGGTGTTGGTTATCGCGCTTCCGTATCTGGCAATAAACTGATGTTATCCCTAGGATTTTCTCACCCAGTTGAATATCCTTTACCTAGCGGTATCACCGCCAGTGTTGAAGGCAATGTGATTACGGTGATGGGAGCTGATAAGGAATTAGTTGGGGAAGT
>CAYLPC010000023.1:6206-10455 GCA_964385475.1 uncultured Gammaproteobacteria bacterium
AACCTTATAAAGGAAAAGGTATTAAATATAGTGATGAAACTATTCGTCGCAAGGCCGGTAAGGCAGCCGCGGCCAAAGGCAAATAAACCTAAATTAAAGTACTAATATGGGGAAGAATACAAAATTAAACAATGAGAGACAGGCTCGTCGACGCGGTCGCGTGCGTGTTAAGATCAGCGGCACTGCTTTACGCCCTCGCTTATCCGTTTTTCGCTCTAACAGAGGGATGTTTTTGCAGTTGATTGATGACACCAAGGGCAAAACCTTAGTGAGCGCTCATATTAAAGAAGTTAAAGAAAAAGGCGCAAAAACAGAGTTGTCTCTGGCTTTAGGAAAATTGTTAGCGGAAAAAGCTCAAGCTAAGAAAATTAGCGAAATTGTTTTTGACCGCAGTAGCTATAAGTATCACGGCCGGGTAAAAGCGGTAGCCGAAGGGGCTCGTGAAGGTGGTTTAAAATTTTAATCTGCCTTAAATTATAAGATATGTCTGACGAAAAAAAAGTATCAGTAAAAGCAAAACCAGCAGCTAACGGAGCAGCCTCTGCAGCTGTAGCCCGCAGTGTTTATGGTGATAAAAAAAGAGAAGGCGGACGCGGTGGACGCGGACGTGGTCGTTCTGATAGACGGCAAAAAGATGCCCCTCGGGATGAGTTTGAACAACGCATTTTAGATATTGCTCGCGTGACTCGTGTGATGGCTGGCGGCAAAAGAATGAATTTTCGCGCTTGCGTCGCTATTGGTGATCAGAAGGGGCGCGTCGGTGTTGGCTTAGGGAAGGGTGCTGATGTCACCATGGCTGTCAATAAAGCTGTCAATAAAGCCAAGAAAACTATTATTAATGTCGTTATTGTTAATGATACTATTCCGCATGCGGTTGTTCACAAGCACGGCGCTGCTAAGTTAGTCTTAAAACCAGCTGGTACTGGTAAAGGTATTATTGCTGGCGGTGTCGCACGCGCTATTTTAGAATTAGCAGGGATTAAGAATGTTACTAGTAAGCAGTTAGGCACTAATAATAAGGTTAATAATGCTCGTTGTACTATTGCCGCTTTAAACACTTTAAGACCAGCGACTGCAAAAAAAACAAAAGCGTCTAAAGATAATAATGTAAAAAAAGAGACTGTTAATAAAACCGAATCTAAGCCAGCAGTCAAAAAATCAAAAGAAGCTTAATTAGTATTCCATAAATTATCACAAGTTTTTATATGTTGTCACTTAACGAAATTAAACAACCTAGCAGTCACAAGCGCCGCAAACGCGTAGGACGGGGTAATGCTTCTGGACGGGGTACTTACAGCACTCGCGGTCTTAAAGGACAAAAATCACGGGCTGGCGTTTCTGGTTTAAAGCGCTTGGGTATGCGTATGCAATTACTTCAGACTCCTAAGGTTCGCGGTTTTAAGTCTGACAAAGCAAAGAACCAAGTAGTCTCTGTTAAGGTAATAAATACTAGCTTCAAAGATGGTGAAGTAGTATCTTTAGCTACTTTAAAAGAGCGCGGTTTAATTGGAAACACTCAAGCTCCGGCTAAGATTTTAGGAAAGGAAAAATTAACCGTTAAAGTGACTTTTTCTGGCGTCAAACTGAGTGCTTCTGTAGCCGATCAGCTTAAATAATCTTACTTTAGTTAGTTGATAAAAATATGTTTGAGAAATTCGCTCAAATTTGGAAGGTGAAAGAACTCCGTAACAGCATCTTGTTTGTGCTGGCGATGCTAGCCATTTTCCGATTGGCGGCTCATATCCCGATTCCTGGTGTAGATGCAACTAATTTAAAAATCTTCTTTGAAAATAATCCTATTTTAGGGTTCGTTAACGTCTTCTCTGGTGGCGGCATGGAGCGCTTTTCTATTGTCATGATGGGTATTGCTCCTTACATCACTTCTTCCATTATCTTTCAGTTATTAGCCATGATTATTCCTAAACTGGAGGAAATGCAGAAAGAAGAGGCTGGTCGCCAAAAGATTAATATGTGGACTCGCTGGGCAACTGTGCCATTAGCTGCCATTCAAGCCTTTGGTATGTTAACTCTTTTAGGACAATCTCAGGTTATTAATGTGTCTGTCGTCTCCCTCTTTGATATGGTGTCCATGATTGTGACTATTACCGCGGGTACTATCTTCTTGATGTGGATTGGGGAATTAATTAGTGAAAAGAAAATTGGTAATGGTATTTCTTTATTAATCTTTGCGGGTATCGTTGCTTCTTTACCACAAAGTATTAGTCAAGCAATTCTAACATTTGATCAAACCAAAATCACTTCTTTAATTATCTTTGCTTTAGTGGCAATTATCACAATCATTGGTGTGGTTATTGTCAATGAAGGGCAGCGTAATATTCCTATTCAGTATGCGCGTCAAATCAGAGGTAGCCGTGCTTACGGCGGGACCAATTCCCATCTGCCTTTACGGGTTAATATGGCTGGTGTGATTCCTATTATCTTTGCGATTTCAGTCGTAACTTTTCCACCGATGATTGCTCAATATTTCCAGCATGCCAAAACCGCCTGGATTGCCAATTTCTCTCAGTGGACTATTCAAGTCTTTAATGATCAGTTAGTTTACGGTATTTTGTATTTTATTCTGGTTTTTGCTTTTACCTATTTTTATACCGATGTTGTTTTTCACCCAGATCGTATTTCAGAAAATCTTCAGAAACAAGGAGGTTTTATCCCAGGTATTCGTCCGGGTAAACAAACGGCTGATTATTTAGGGAATACCACGCACAAAATTATTCTGTTTGGAGCTTTATTCTTAGCTGTGATCGCCGTCTTACCCCTTGTAATTCAAGCTTTCACAGGCATGCAGTCCATGATTATTGGTGGTACTAGTATCCTTATCGTAGTATCAGTAGTTATTGAAACGATTAAGCAGATTCAAGCGCAGCTGACAATGCGCGAGTACGATGGTCTCTAAGCCTTTAATTTATTAGATTTTTCTTAAAATTCCGCCCATTTCGGCGGAATTTTTGTTTGACCCCAAAAAACAATTAGAGTAAACTTGAGGTATATGTCACTACAAGATTTCTTAATTAAGGCTAAAGACAGAAAAATTACTAGCAGCCAACTCGATCGTTATTGGCGGGATTTTACATCGCGCCCTTTAAGGAACGACAATTTGGATAAAGACGAACGAGAATTTGTTTACGAGATTATTAAAAAATATCGTGAACGCTACATCAAACATGAACGGTCTTCCGCTAGCGATTTAGAGCGGGCTTATTATCGCATTTATGAGAAACGGCGCGATTTAAATTTAGAGCTCAACGACTTGGAAGACATTAAAGAGGTAATTTATTCTTTTAAGGATTAGTTATGGTCTATCAGAAAACACCGGCGGAGATTGCCGTTATTAGGGCTGGAGGAAGAATTCTGGCACAGATTTTAAATGAGGTGGCCGCGGCCGTTAAGCCAGGGGTGTCTACTTTGGTGTTGGAGAATATTTTGGTGCGCCGCATTGAGGAAGCTGGCGGACGACCCGCTTTTAAGGATTATGATATGGGCGGCGGCTTAAAATTCCCCTCAGCCTTATGTGCTTCTATTAATGATGAAGTTGTCCATGGCACTGCCATTCCTGGGCGTTTGCTTAAAGCCGGTGATATTATTGATTTAGATATTGGGATGGAGTGGCCGGTTAACCCTGATATTAGAAAAGAATACAATTTTCCAACCAACAAGCTATCTTCAGGCGGCGGATATTATACTGATATGTGCCAAACGGTGCCGGTTGGCAAAATTAGCCAAGAGGCTAGGCGTCTTTTAAAAGTCACTAAACAGTGTCTAGATTTAGGTATTAAGCAGGCTCAAGCCGGGAATACTTTAGAAGATATCGGCGCGACTATTCAAAAATATGCTGAGGCTCAAGGTTACGGCGTCGTCAGAGATTTAGTTGGTCACGGCATCGGCTATCATGCTCACGAAGACCCTAATGTGTTTAACTATAGCATTGGCCGTCGTTCTCGAGAGAATCTCACGCTGAAACCGGGAATGGTTATTTGTATTGAGCCCATGATTAACGAAGGTGCTTGGCAGATTAATATTGCGGATAATGATTATACCGTTTTAACAGCTGATGGCTCCTTGTCGGCTCATTTTGAGCACACAATCGTGATTACAGAAGATGGCCCTGAGATTTTAACGCGCGATTAGTATGGACAAATATTTAGGCATTGACTGGGGGGAGAAGAGAATTGGTCTCGCTGTCGCTGAGCCAGAGACTAATTTAGCTTTGCCTCTGGTCACGGTTGCTAGT
>CAYLPC010000024.1:0-10083 GCA_964385475.1 uncultured Gammaproteobacteria bacterium
GGTAGATTAGAGTACTTTCACAAAAAATAATAGAATATGAAAAAAACTAAGAGCTCCGTTCCTAGTCCTCGGGCTGCAACAGAAAAAAATGAGGAAAAAGGTAATGTAATCATCGTTGACACTAATGTCCCGATTAATGATTACACCGCGTTAAATGATTTTATGAAAGGGGGAAATCTTTTAGTAATTCCAAAAACGGTCATCGTTGAACTGGACAAACTAAAAAGAAAACCAGAAGTAAAACACGAAGCGCGCATGGCAGCGAATTTGATTTTGAAGTTGTACAAAGAGAATAAATTAAAAATTCTCTGGTCGCAAAATTTCTCCCGTCTCTCCTTAGATAAGGAATCGCCGGACAATCAGATTATCGCTTGCCTCAATCATGTCGTCAAATCAGCACAATTTTCTGAGTACAAGAAAATAAAACTGGTTACTGATGACACAAGTATGTTGCTACTGGCTTCAAGCTTCTTTGAAAACCATCCACGCGTTGAGGTGGAGAGATTCAAAAGCATTAGCGTGCCGACAGTTAAAGTGAAGCCTAGTAAAGGGCTAAAAACAATCAATTTTACTTTGAATAACTACACAAAAGATGGAGGAATTGGGTACACCTCCAAAAAATTCCCCGGTCTAGGAGAAAATGGCGGGGTAATCTTGAAGGAAGGACTCAAAGAATCCCTAGCCTATCGTAAGGGCCGAAAAATTGTGAGGATTCCTCAGTACATTTCCGCCTCCGGTATTAAGTCGCAGAACGAAGGAACAAGAAACTGGGAACAAGAACTTCTCTTAGCCCAACTCCTTGATCCGGAAATTCAAGTGGTAATGGCCTCTGGTGGGGCTGGTTCTGGTAAAACTTTACTAGCGCTAGCGGCCGCACTGGAAAGTAAAAGAAATTACCGGGACATCATTCTGACTAGGCCGGCCATTCTGATTGGTGATTTAGATCGCTTAGGGTTTTTACCTGGTGACCTTAACGCCAAAATGAGTGAGTTTATGGACCCGTTCATCCAGAACCTGGAAGTCATCATTGACGCCAATGATCGTAACCCTGATTTTTGGATGCGAGAGCTTTTTTCCGGTGAAAAGAAAAAAACTTGCACCAATTCTGACCTTCTGGGAATGCTCCGCAGTGATCAATTTAAGTTTCTGGCGACTTTAGGCATCAAAGTGAATTCCATCCAGTACTACAAAGGACGGACTTATCACAAAACATGCCTTATTGTGGATGAAGCTCAGGATTTGTCTCCAATTGAAATTAAACAGATTATTACCCGTATGGGTCGTGATTCTAAAGTAATCTTCGTGGGAGATTTAGGACAGATTGACCGCCGTTTTATTAACGCCGACAACTCTGGTCTGGCCTACGCCATGACCAAAATGGCTGGTAATCCAATGGTGGGAACGGTAAAATTAACACACACTGTTCGGTCGGAGGTCGCTGCCTTCGCCGAAAAAGTATTGTAACTATTTTAATAAAACAAAAAAGACGAACCCAATGTTCGTCTTTTTTTTAATCTTTTATTCAAGACCGAAAATTGCTTTTACAGTCACCATCACTTTCTTTTCAATCTGTGTGGTATCGTAAGAGCCATAATCTTCTACTTGAATCGCCCCAACAGGCATTACTTGAACTACCCCCATACTCACCCCTTTAATAGCTCCGACATCTTGACCACTAGCAGAGGCAATAGCTTCAGCGCGACTCTTAGCGTCTTTAATAGCATCAGGCAATAAAGAAATTCGCAGGCTCGCTAAATCAGAGTAATAGTATTCCACGGGGTTAGCCGAGAAAACTAAACCTTGATCAGCTAAACGGCCACTATCTTTAGCAACTGCCTTTAACTGATCTACGTCCTGAGAGCGTACTGCCACTGTTTGCGTCAGATTATATTCTTTAGGAGCGTTGGGATCATTTTTATAAACCTCACTAATAAACACTGGTGAAATCTCATAAGAAGCTGCATCGAACCCTTTACTATTTAAAAAGTCAGAAACAACTTTTTCATCTTCTTTCATCAAACTGTGGCCTTCCTTTAAAGCTGTCTGGAGTACGGTCCTAGTAAAATTACCAGTCCAACGAGCCTCATCAGAAGTCACTTCAGTCGTCGCCGAGCCAGAAACAGAGATAGTTTCTTGAGAGCGGCTGTCAAACAGCGCTTTAGCGATGACAGAAGCGGCAATGATAGCAGAAATTCCTAAAATTATACCGAATATTAGCAATTTATTATTCTTTTCCATATAGCAAAAAAGTTTATTTTTTATGTCCTTATTATACCTTGCTAAAGCGAAAGAAGCAATTAGGGTTGACACAGTTCTTATTATGGTTTAGACTTAGATTCTGTATTTTTTTGTTTCACTTTCAAAATTTAATATCATGAATGATTTCCCAACTCAGATTCCCAAACAGGATCAACCTGAACCGGTCTACTTCGACTGGACTCCAACCAATGTCTAAAAAAGACTTTCTGGTAAAGCGCTTATCACAACGATGAGCGCTTTTTTAATTATCAGGAACAAGATATAATAAAAGATATGAAAAAACATTTATCGGGCTTCACCTTCATGGAGCTGCTAATTGCCACGGCGGTCGTTGGTATTCTAGCTTTTATTGGCGTGACTAGTTATCTAAGTGCCAGACAACAGTCTCGTGACGCCGTTCGCATACTTGATGTGAAGCAGTTAGCGATTGCTCTGGAACATTATTACGATAATAATAGTTTTTCTTATCCGGACTGTAATACTTGTGATAATCAGGATACTTGGGATTCTTGTTTGGGCGCTGCCCTGCTGCCCTATGCTGGAAAGATTCCTAAAGACCCATTGGGAGCGAATCCTTATTGTTATGAACGGCTATCCATTGCTAAGCCCGATGGCATTTATCCCGCTAAATTAAGTTTCGTCTTAGAGAAAAGTACCTCCAATTATGACAACGCGAAACCAGTGACACTCACACCTCCAGACGGTTTAAACCATTTTGAATTAGAAATCTATTAAAACAAAAAGCCGCCCTCCGGGCGGCTTTGTCTTAGATTAAAGCGTGAGCTAATTTGGCCATCTCTTTCATTTCATCCGTTTTAGAAACTAATACGATAACCTGGCTGTCTGGAGCGCTTAAATTAACCGCCTCTCCACTGGAAGTATTATTAAGCGTCTCATCAATCTTTACTCCTAAAAAAGTTAAACGTTCACAGATGCGTTGTCGGATAATCATTGAGCGTTCACTGACCGTGCCCGCTAAAATTAATAAATCAATACCATTCATACTTGCCGCCGCTTTAGCAATGTGCTGACAAATGCGTTCTACATAGATTTCTAAGGCTAAAGCCGAATCTTTATCACCAGCTTTTTCATATTCTAATAATTGACGGATATCACTGCTCTTACCAGACAAGCCTAACAAACCGCAGTTAGTATTAAAGTAAACCTCCATTTCATCAGAGGTTTTATTTAACTGCTCCATTAAATAAGTTACCGCTCCCGGATCGATGTCGCCCACCCGCGTCGCCATTACTAAACCGGCTAGCGGTGTAAAACCTAAAGAAGTATAAACACTGGCACCGTCTTTAACCGCGGTAATACTGGCCCCACCACCAAGATGACAAACAACTGTTTTGGCCGGCAGACTTTTAAGAGTCTCTGTTGCTTGGGTCGTCACTGATTGCACTGAAATCCCATGATAACCGAAGCGATACAAGCCTAGACGGCGACTGTCACTAGTCGGGATAGCATATAAACGAGCCTTTTCTGGCAAGGTGCGATGAAAAGTAGAATCAGAAATACCCGCAATTTTTTGAGCTTCGCCAAAAAACTTACGGATACTTTTGATCTCCACTAAAGCCGGCGCTAAATGCAAAGGAGCTTTCTTGACGGCGATATCGGCCATTTTTAAATATTCTTCATCTATTAAACGATCTTGCAAAAAATATTCTCCCGGAGCAACGATCCGCACACTCACTAAATCAATATCTTCGCGTTGGCTGATAATTTTTCTTTCGATTAAAGAGTCTAACACCACTCCGACCGATTCTTGATATAAGTTATCAGGAATAGTTTTTTTATCTTTTTGTTCGTCGATTTTTTCTGTTACCACCAATTCTTCCCCTTCTTGCTCAAAATGAGCCTGGTAGATAACAGTAAAATCTTCATAGAGAGCGTACTTCTTAGAAGCACTACCTAAATTGACAATGAGATTTTTAATGGCCATATTTTTCCTTATTTAAATAATCTTGTAACAATTTAATATCCTGAAAGTCTTTTTCCCGACCCAGCGCCATCTTAAATCTAATCGTTAATTCTGGGTTCATAAAAGGATGCCCCTTAATCATTAGCGCCGACTTAATCGCCTCCTCATTTGAAAGGTTAAACTTATCCCAAGCCAGATGAGTGATGATTTCCACTTTGCCTTTTATGAGCTTAGGAAAACCAAAATTATCCACTTGATTAAAAAGATTAGAATTAATAAGCTCTCTGGCTAATCTATAGGATACAACCACATCCAAGTCTCGAGCCGCCCTTAATCCTAAGGCATCTAAAAGACCGCTACCAATCACCACATACTCACCCAAAGGCAGTTTTAGTTTTTCTAACTCCTTAAAAATATCCATGTTTTAATTATACCACCTTTTAACTTTTCCCGAACTTACTATAATAAGGGCAGTACTTTAAAAATATGGGTTATGGAAACACTAATAAATGGAACGAGTTTGTCGGCACTGCGCTGGGCCAACAAACAAGCATTAGCTTGTATCACTAATCACAATGAACAGGCCTTACAAAAAGGGTGCTTTAGAGTTTACTTACAAATTTTAAACCATGCCTTCCCTTTTCTTTGTAGTCAAAGCGCCATTAGCAATCAAGCTAACACTAGTAAGTGCTTAAAAAACTGCACTTTAGCTCTCATTAAAAATGACCTAGAGATTATTACAGCGGTTTTAGATGAGCTAACAGAAAATGAAAAAAGAGACATTAATTAAAATGTCTCTTTTTCTTTTATTATTATATTTTGAAGCCTAATCCTTTTTCAATTTCCTCTATGCTTAACTTCTTGGTGCAGAAGAACCAATCCTGGCAAGTAACTTCCGCTTCATCGCCTGCCATTCTCTCTTTGGCGACACCACAGGAACCAGCGGTCGGAACAATCACATCTTCACCGGGGCGCCAATCAGCTGGTAAGGCGACATTGAATTTGTCTGCGACCTGGAGGCCGATTAAAGCGCGGTAAATTTCATCAAAGTTGCGCCCCAAGCTGGCTGGGTAATAAATCATGGATTTCACAATTCCCTGAGGGTCAATAATGAAGACCGCCCGCACTGCTTTAGTGGCACTTTCGCCAGGTTGAATCATGCCGTACTTCTTCGCCACTTCCATCGTAATATCTTCAATTAAAGGAAACTGGACTTCAACATTTTTCATGCCTTTATACTCCAGTTTTTCCTTAATGGTTCGCAACCAGGCAATATGGCTGAATAAACCGTCTACTGAGAGACCAACTAAATCGCAGTTGGCTTGAGCAAATTTTTCTGACATGGAAGCGAAGGTCATGAACTCGGAGCTGCAGACGGGAGTAAAATCGGCCGGATGGCTAAAGAGAATGACCCACTTCCCTTTGTATTGTTCTGGAAAATTGATTTCACCTTGAGTGGTGACCGCCTTAAAAGAAGGCGCTGAATCACCAATGCGAGGTAAATTTATAACTTCTTGATTATTTTGTTCCATAAAATTAAATATTAATTAACGAGGATTTATTATAACATATTTTAATTGACCGACCAAGATAATAAAAAACTAAAATCACCTTCATTCTCTTGACTTTTTAGTAAAAATATTGTATATTAGCCCTAGTTGTTTCACAAAAAAAATAATATAATCATGAATCCAGATGGACCCTATCTTATGCAAAGTGGCCGCTTTAAAGGCCACTATCTTGAAGAGCTCATGTTTAGCAATCCCGAGTTCATCGTTGTTTTAGAAAGTTATCGTCAGCCTGGGAAATCAGAGAACGCCCTGCAAAGACACCTGGGACTACTTCTAGACAGCATGCCGCAAACTAAAACTCTGTGCCCAATCTGTGGTGAAAAAAGTATTAAATATTTTTTATTTCTAAACCACGAAACAGTGCTGCCAGAGTTGTGTTGCTGTGAGAGTGATGTCTGCCGCAGACAGCTGCGTCTAAACCACCCTAATGATTATCTCCTGCCCCTTAAGTTTAGGTCGGTGACTGCTTTTAAAACAAAAACCTTAAGATCAAAAACCTTAGGTTTGATTAAAAGAGCGACGGGGCTGAAAAGACAAGCAAGCGCCCAAGATGTGTTTAAGACATTTATTGGTGAGCCCCTCAAAACAGTTTAAAAAAATAAAAAAGCCTAGTAGCAATACTAGGCTTTTAATTATTTTATTTCAAAGTAAGATCAAAAAGAGCGACGATGACGAGAATGGCGACGGCGGCTCCGGCCAGAAACCCAGATAAAGAAGAAGCAATGATGTTTCCAAAACCAATTTTGTAATCCATCCTTTCAGAAGAAACGAATTGTTTTTTAATTTTTTGACTCATAGTAATTAAATTAAATCATTACCCTCTAATTATAGTATTTTCTAGATAAAAAAATGAAGCCTCAACTTTTTAGTTGAGGCTTCTTTTGATTAGAAGAATAAGAAATGGAGATAAACCGTGACAGGTGCCGTCAATATAGAAACTGTAACCATCAGCTTAATTAAAATATTAAGTGAAGGACCAGCGGTATCTTTAAACGGATCGCCCACCATATCACCAGTAATCGCGGCTTTATGAGCCGGAGAATTCTTACCACCAAACATTCCTGATTCAATATACTTCTTGGCATTATCCCAAGCACCACCAGCATTAGCCATATAAACTGCCTGGCAGAAACCAGAAGCAAGCGCGCTTAAAAGGAAAGCCATAATCATAGATGGTCCGCCAATAATAGCAATGACAATCGGAATAGAAATCACAAGCAAGGCTGGAGCAATACTGTTGTGCTGAGCTGCCTTGGTGCTGATATCTACGCATTTCTGATAATCAGGTTGATTTTTCCCTTCCAAAATACCAAGTTCCGTAATTTGTCTCTTAATTTCTGCAATCATGACGAAGGCTGCATCACCAACCGCTTTCAGTAGCTTGGCCGAAAATAACCAAGGCACAGCGGCTCCAAAAATTAAACCGGAGATTACCCAGATGTTCCGTATATCTAGAGATATATCTGCTACAGGTAAACCTTGTTTAATCATAGAAGCTGATACAACATTCCAGAAGGCGCTAATTAAAGCGATAGCGGCGAAGGCTGCGGAACCAATTGCATAACCTTTACCAGTAGCCGCCGTCGTATTCCCTAAAGAATCTAAGCTGTTGCCGATTTTAGCCCGTTCCCCACCTAAGCTATCCATTTCAATTAACCCTTGAGCATTATCGGCAATTGGGCCAAAAGCATCAACGGTCAAAGTAATGGGCAAAGTTGATAACATGGCCACCGCCGCCAAGCTGACGCCATATATTCCCAAGGAATAATCGCCCTGCCCTCCAATAAAGAAAGCAGCGAGCATGCCTAAGATTAATACGGTCGCCGTAGCTAAAACACTCTTCATTCCCAAAGATACACCATCGACAATTACACTAGCGTGACCGCCAATCGCTTTTTCCGCTAAGTTTTTAACCGGACGATAATCGGCGCTGGTATAGTATTCCGCAATAAATGAAATTGCGTTTCCTGTCAGCAAACCGAATAACACGGAAAACCACAAAGAGAAGTTTGGCAGTAGAAAGTAGATAATAGCCGCTGCCGCTAAAGCAATAATAATTGAAGAGAGATAAATTCCCTTGCGTACACTTTTAAGCAACCCTTCGTAATTATCAGATTTAATAATGGATAAACCAATAATAGAGGCAAAGATTCCCACCGCCGAAATTGCTAAAGGAATCATGACCAGAAGAGAGGCTGCAATCGTCACTCCAAATACCATGCTGTAGGAATTAAAAGCGTGAAATCCCGCTTCCATTGAAGCCGCGTTCCCGCCAGCATAAGATTCATTCAAATCTTGTCCCATACCAGCGACATCAGAGGCATTATCGCCAACATTGTCTGCAATAGTCGCAGGATTGCGCGGATCATCTTCATCTAAGCCGTACTCCCCTTTACCAACCACATCGGCTGCAAAGTCGGCTGCTTTGGTAAAAATACCACCAGCGACTCTCGCCATAAACGCCATAAAGCTGGAACCAAAAGAGAAAGTAATCACCGTACTGGTAATCACTTGCATCAGTTCGTTAACCGGCATACTCGGGCTCAAAAGATAAATAGCTAAGTACCACAGACCTAAGTCTAAAAGTACAAAACCACAGACGGAAAAACCCATCACCGCACCACCATTAAGGGCGGCTCGGAAACTTTTGTTAAGTCCATGCTTGGTGTAGTGAGCCGTAATCGCATTAGCTCTGACGGCGGCCGTCATTCCAAAGTAAGCTGACAAGGCGGAAAAAAAGGCTCCCGTCAGGACCGCAAAGGGTGTATAAAAACTAATAAATCCACGAGACGCGATAAATAGAAGAATAACAAAGACAATACCAATTACTACCCCCGAAGAAGTATATTGCCTTTTAATAAAACTCAGGACCCCTGTTCTAATGTAAGAGGAGATCTTCAGCAAGTTTGGTTCTAACACTTCTTGCCGACGCAACCAACGACTTTTTAAGACTAAAACAGACAGCGAAGTTAAAGCTGCTGTAAATAGGATAACAAGATTTAATGCTTCCATGACTAAGTTATTTAATTGTTAATAAACGAAAATTTTTTATTTTTATGCCTGTTTTTTACCTCAAATCACATAAAAAGTCAAGACTTAATCAATTAAAAAGACCCAACTGCAAGAGTTGGGCCTGTAAGAACATTAGAGCATCAGAGTAGTCGATCCTCACCCAATTTTAGGGCGTAAAAATTAAAGTTAAAGAAACGAAAAAGTGGTTGATAATCTTTTACCTTTTCTTTAACAAAAGTCACAGGGTAACTCAGAAATGTCGTAACACTGGTCTGAGGAATAATGTTTTTTAAAATTTGCTTTACCCTCCACAGACGATAATCCTGACAAATAACAACCAGTGCCGGACTTAAGACTAAGCCGTCTCGCTGCAAGACATTTTTCACAGCTTTAAAAAAACTGAGACTCGTAAAGTCACCTGGTTCATGAGAAAATTTAGCCTTTCCCCCTTGACCAGCCAAGTATTCCGCCACGGTGGCATCACCTCCTAAAACAAGGATGTTTTTTGATCCCCAGCATGCCGCAAAATACAAACTGTGCTGTAAATACTCTAAATTATCTTCTTTGTTGAAGATAATTATCAAATCCGTTTTTTCCATAACAATTTATTTTTTAAAGTTCCAAGGGCAGTCTAACCTAAATTGTATTTTTTGTCAAAAAAACAGCGGCAAAGATGCTGCTGCTTAAATAATGCTCGGGGACTAGGATTCGAACCCAGATAAACAGGACCAGAACCTGTTGTCCTACCATTAGACGATCCCCGAAAATATGATAACGCTACTCTTCTAGCTTGGGACGCATTAAAGGAAAGAGAGTTACTTCCCTTATCGGCTTATCTGCTAAAAAGGCAAACAAACGCTCTCCAAAGCCAAAACCACAGGTTGGTGGCATCCCATACTCCAACATCTCAACAAACTCCCAATCCGGCATCATGGCCTCCTTATCACCCCTATCAATTAAACCTTGCTGAGCGCTAAATCGTTCCGCTTGATCAACCGGATCATTCAACTCGGAAAAGCCGTTACCTACTTCAGCGCCCGCAATAATAATCTGAAAACGCTCGGTTAACTCTGGATTATCATCTTTCGCTTTTGATAATGGTGATACTAACTTAGGATGGTTGATTAAAAAAGCTGGTCCGGTAATTTGGCGGCGGCAGTACTTCCACAAGGTATCGGTGAGGCGTTCGCGGTTATCACCCTCATACTTAACGCCCAAGTCCTCTAATTTAGCTTTCATGTCTGCTTCGGTCGCCGTCAAAACATCGATGCCTGTTTTTTCTAACACGGTATCGCGATAATCAATGTGAGGCCACTC
>CAYLPC010000025.1:0-944 GCA_964385475.1 uncultured Gammaproteobacteria bacterium
AAAAAAGAGAGGAATAGGCGAGCGGTCTCCAAGCGCTCCTCATAATCATCCTGATTCTCCGCGAGATAGGCGGCTAGTAAGGGTCGACCGGAGGCGACAGCTGCTAAATTTTTTGCTTCTGCCCGCTCCAATTTTTTTTCTAGCAGAAGATAATCATACACTGTTTCATAAGAAACTGCTTGGAAATAAAGAATTTGCGCCCGAGAGGCAATCGTACTGGGCAGGCTGTCTAAGGAAGTGGTTAATAAAATAATAATTACTTTTTCTTTGGGTTCTTCCAGAGTTTTTAGTAAAGCATTGGCCGCTTCTAAACTCAAAGTCTCCGCATCCTTAATAATACCAATTTTATAAGAGTTTAAAAAAGAGCTGAGCGACAACATCTTAGTAAAGTCACGAACCGCATTGATGGAAATATTTTTTTTGCCAGCTTCCCGCTCTAGTATATACAAATCACTATTCACACCAGGCTTAGGCGCTTGGCCATCAGATAACAAGAGATTATTAGCAAAAGCTACCGCCAAAGTGCTTTTTCCTAGACCCTCAGCCCCCACAAAAATATAGGTCTGCGCCAAACGGCCAGAACTTAAACTGCGATCTAAAAAATCGGCAATCTTGTCGTTGCCAATCGGCGGCCAGTGATACCGTTTCTGATATGGTTTTCCTGAAGTAAACATAAGCTAATTATACCACAGCCCAAGAACTAAGCTAAGACTCCTGGTCGCTTGCCAGCGGCCAGCTGGCTGTGGTAGGCTTGAATTATATGAATAAAAGATTTAAGCAAATTGTCTTAATCTTGGGGGATTTTGGAGTGCTATTTTTGTCTCTCTGGTTGTCTTTAGGTTTGCGATCCTCAGGTTCGTCGTGGAGTTTAATGTGGCAACAAAACTTGCCCTATTTTTTGCCTTTATTTTTTGTCTGGTTGATTATTCTCTATATCAGCGGAG
>CAYLPC010000025.1:1028-5575 GCA_964385475.1 uncultured Gammaproteobacteria bacterium
TCTCGGTAGTCTATTTTTATCTCAACCAATCACCGATTGCCCCGAAAACAATTCTCGCAATTTTTATTGTGGTATTTACCGCTCTTTTTATTCTCTGGCGCAGCGTGGCAGCTTTAATGATTCGCTCTTATCTGCCGGCCAATAATTTGGCGGTCGTCGGAGATGATCCTCTAACCAGACAATTGTTAAATAATTTATCCACGCAGCCCCATCAAGGCTATCACACCACTTCCCTCTTTAAAACTCTAGCGGAAGCACAAGCCTTGCCGGCACTCATTAAAGATCGACGAATTAATACTGTTGTACTGGGTCCAGAGTTTGCTAATAACCCCGAGCTGACTAATCTTTTATTTAATTGCTTAACCTTAGATTTAGATATTTATAGTTTAAGCGATTTTTACGAATTGGTTTACGGACGTGTTCCAATCAACTCCATCGGTCAGGATTGGTTCATTGAAAACTTGAATCAAGGCGGTAAAAATTATTTTAATGTTATTAAACGCGCCTTGGATATTATAGGCGGCACAATCATTTTAATAGTGAGTCTGCCTTTTTGGCCATTTATTGCTTTAGCAATTAAACTGGATAGTCGCGGTCCTGTTATTTTTCGCCAACAGCGCGTAGGCATCAACGACACTCTGTTTGATATGTTTAAATTTCGCACGATGCGAACCGTTGACAATGATGGCTCAATGACCGGCATCAAAGATAAGCGCATCACTCGTGTCGGTAATTTTCTCCGCCGCACCCGCTTAGATGAAATTCCGCAAGTCATTAATATTTTGCGGGGAGAGATGAGTTTTATTGGGCCGCGCCCCGAACGACCCGAGTTCGTGGCGGATTTAAGCCAGAAAATTCCTTTCTACAAAACTCGCCTATTGGTAAAACCCGGGCTTAGTGGTTGGGATCAAATTTCTGGAGTGTATCATTCTCCTTCCCTAGAAGACAGTATCGCGAAACTGGAATATGATCTGTATTATTTAAAACATCGTTCTCTCTACCTTGATTTCAGTATTACTCTCAAAACTATTGCCACCATGATGAGTCGTGGCGGTCGCTAAAAAACAGCCCGACTAAGGCTGTTTTTTTTAAAGACGATGCCAGCTAGTCGGTACAATATCTTGATCATCTAAGCCAGTTTGCTGGAACCAGCGCGCTGGCGCAACAATAATTTTATCTGGATTATCAATGAGCCAAGCGCCCCACCACGAAAATGAGCTGTTAGCAATAATGCCGTGAGCGCAAGCACTCATAATCGCTAATTCTTCAAAATCTTGAAAATTCATCGCTGAGACATAAGTGGCATCCTCCAAAACTAAATGATCCATGGTCCAATTAATATCATCAGAAAAGATATAGAAGTGGGGATTAGAAACCCGGCTTCTAATAAAATCAACTGCTCGTTCATAATAATCTAAAGAACAGAGCCCGTGATACTGATTAGTTTTTTCATTCTCAACATAATCACCGCGACGCACATGAATAAATACTGGCACTCCTTGAGGAGCAAGGGTTAACGGCGAATTTAAAGTTAGTTCTTGGCGAATGAGGCGTGCCTGTTTGTAAAAATATTTTTCACTCTGAAAATATCCGGTGAGCCAAGAACCATCCGGTAAATCAAGAACGGCCGCATCAAACGCTGGTGATTTTTCTTTATAAAAGAAACCGGCTAATAGACTGCTCGGCCAAAAATGAGCCAGTTTATTTAAGCCCCAATACCACCAGGGCTGTCGCGCGCTGATTATGGCTTTGATAGGATATTGCTCTAACAAAAAAGTCCGGGGCGTATCTTGCCCTTGATTTTGATAATAGCTAGTGTCAATAATGAGGTCGGTTTCGTGAGTTAAGGCTAATTGTCTAGCCGCGGCATACTGAAACAACTGATTACCCAAACCTCCGCGAATAGCTAAATGAATCATAAAAATAAACGGATTAAACCGAGAAGGCGAATTTTTAAACCGAGACGGCGCATTAGAAAATTATGTTTACTAGTTTCTCCCACGGGATTAAGGCGATATTTTATTAAGGGTTCCGTTAAATTAACCGCTGGAAACTTAGCTAGCAGCCGGCTCCATAATTCATAATCTTCAGCCACTTTAAATCGCGGACTATACCCCCCGACTACTTGGAGTGCTGAGCGTCTCATCATTACCGACGACTGGATGAAAGGATTATGCTTTAGGAAGTATTTTTTAATTGAATGATAATCAGCTGGCGGATAGGACATCACTCCAAACTCTTGACCATCCGCATCAATCTTATAAGCCCAAGAGCCAACAAGGGCAATCTCAGGATTAGCGAAAACTACCAGTTGTTTTTCAAACCGATAGGGTAGGCAAATATCGTCGGCGTCCAAACGGGCGATAAATTCCCCCTGGGCTAAGGCTAAGCCCTCATTCAATGAGGCGATTAAACCGCGATGTTCACGTGAAATAATTTTGATGCGTGCATCTTGAAACTGATTAAGAAGAGTCAGGGTCTCATCAGTTGAACCATCATCAATGATAATTAACTCCCAATCATTAAAAGTCTGCGCCAAGACACTGGAAATAGCCTCGGTAACATACTGGGCGCCATTATAGACAGGAATAATTACAGAAATAACTGGAGACATATTATTGTTTAATAAACCAAAAGCAGCCACAAGCATACTTTTGTTTTTTAACTAACTCGGCATCAGCATTATTAATAAATTCTCCTTGATCATTAATTAAAGAGAATTCTTTTAAAGTAAAATCTTTAAAGTATTCCCTAATCATTTCATAAGAGTAAATACGATGAGCGTTATACTCTATCCTCGGCTTTCCCACCGGCACAACAAAAAGCAAAGACCCGCCTTGAGCCACTACTCTCCTCAACTCTTTAATAGCCTGCAAGTCTGCCTCCGAATCAATACGATCACCATAGCGCCCTAAACCGATATGCTCCACGGTATGCATACAGGACAAGGAGTCTAAACTGTTATCAGGAAAATGTAAGTGAGTTAAATCGGCAGAATCCGAAGTGAAATCAGACAACTTTAAAGCAGCCGGACGATAATCATAAAATTTAATAGGAATAAAAGCGGAGACGATTCCAGAAAAATATAGCGAAGAGGAAATATCGGTGTGAAGATCAGGATTAATTTCTCTCAATTTACGCGCCGCCCAAGAAGTATGATAAACATAATGGGCGTCAAAATTAGTTTTAAGAGTTCGATCTTTAAGACAAGGGTAAAAGTCTTTGAATTTAACAGGAAAGCGTGTTTCTTTTTTAATAAACTTAAAATAATCCTTCAATACAAAGGGGGAAAGCAGTAGGCGAATTATTTTTTTGACAACATGTTTCATAACTTAAGCAAGGCTATCAACTGTTGGCTGATTATGTTCCTTAGTTAAAAGTAAAAAGTTCTGTGCACATTTTTTATCCGTAAACTTTTCTAGGAAATATTCTCTTGGTGAAAAATTAGCAGAGACTTTGAGCAGTTGACGCAAGTCATTCTCGGTTTCAAAAAATTGACCAGCGGCGTCTGTTAAATAAGGGGCTGATACTTTAGGGTCTGACCAAGAAGCCCCTTGATAATCATAATAACCGCTCCGCCAAACTAGGGTTGGAACATTAAAGCTCCAAGCTTCTAATAAAGATAACCCCTGACTCTCACTGGTTTGTAAATAAACCATTAAACGAGATTCCTGCAATAAACGAAAATATTCTGGCTGCTGAAAATGGCCGTATGTAATAATTTTATAAAGTATTTTCTCCTCCTCTAAAACCTTAAGAACCAGCTGCCAAATATCCTCCGGCACCGTTTTGCGATAAACCAAAACTAAATCACCAGCCGCAGACAGCCCGCGATCCGGGACACCAGCGGCCCACACTTTTAAACGATTCTTAAGATCCGGTCTCAAAGACATCCACCAATCAAAGACCCACTGACTGGGAACTAGGTATAAGTCTGTAGCGGTATCTAAAAGAATGCCGTCTGCCTCTAGCGGCTGCGTCAAAATATTAGGCCCCACAATTAATCGAAAAGTTTTTTTCTTTTTCTGGCGTAAGAGCCAGCGCCAGGCATCTAAACTGTAATTAACATAAACGACATCACCCTCTGTGACTTGGCGAGGATTCATTTTATAAGAAACGCCAAGCTCGGTTAATCCGCGGCATAAGCTATCAATCACTCCTTGCGGTCCGCGGTGACGGCGCAGCAAACGTCGAGCTAATCTTTTGAGTGCTTCATGAGACAGGAAACTGCCTGGTCTTTTTGTAAAAATCAATAAGGCCATACTATGGTTTTTGAGCAAAAATCGTCAGCGAACTCAGTTTGGACTTTGGCCAAAAGTGGCGCCACTTTTGATCGCGTCGATTTAAGCGTCTCATTAAGGCTTCGTCTGAAAAACTAATATTATCCTTGATATTTAAGCGACGACGAGTGGCAATGAAAGCGCGCCAAAAATTATTAGCGTATAAAAAAATGTTTTGAAAACCAGCATTATGCAAAAGAGTAGTTGTATCATGCTCTGTTAACAGCCAGACATCACCCCCAAGATTAGCGCTTAAAGAAAAATTTC
>CAYLPC010000025.1:5585-9958 GCA_964385475.1 uncultured Gammaproteobacteria bacterium
TTAATATAAGCGTTACCTCTCACACTAGCATAAAATAAGCGCAACCAACTTCCCGACTCAATAGCTACAGCCATGGGCATCGGCTCATGCAATGAAATAAAAGTGCCGCCTGACTTTAACAAGCGATAAAACTGCTGAAAGGCATGGGGTAAGTCATAAAAATGGTGGACAAAAGAATTGCCAATAATCACATCAAAACTAGCCGCAGGCAATTCTGATTGCAATACATCCTGACACAAAAATTCTACTTCCAAGTCTGGATAATATTTTTGCAGCAGAGTTTTACTCTCTGCTATCGCTGCAGGACTAATATCAGCTAGATATAATTTTTTGGGTCGGACTTTCTTTAATAGATGAAAGGACAAAAAACCGCGCCCCGCCGCCACATCTAAAACAACAAGCTGTGACCAATCAAGACTTCCGGCAGGGGTGCTGTCAATCTTGGACCACAGCTCTTCTGTATAAACATCCTCCAGTCTTGTCTCGGGAACTGTCGGGGTTTCCTGATTTTGCCTGGCAATCTGTTGTTGCAAGGCCAGTGGCAGAATATATTGTTCCCCTTCTAAATTGTATTGTTTAATTATTTTTTCGGGAAACGCGGTGTTGATCATAAAATTCCCAAGTAAATAAAATTATAGGGCCCAGTAAATAAGAAATAGCAGTTGCCCAGGCAGCCCCCGTTAAGCCAATGCGTGGAATCAAAATAAGATTTAATAAAATATTAGCCACCATGGTAATTAAACTTAAGATAAAAATAAACTTAAGTCTATCCTCTGAGGTTAAATACTGACTGATTGCCGTGCCTAAAAATAAGCCAATGCCCGACCAAATATAAACACGCAAAATAGGCGCCGCGGGTAAATATTCACCCCCGAAAATTAACTGCATGAGCGGACTGCTAAACAAGGACAAAGGAATAGCAATAAAAATAGCTAAAACGATCATTAACTGATACAAACTCCGAAGGCGTCGGCGGTAAATATCCTGTCCCGTTTTTTTGGCATTGACAATAGCAGGAAATAAAGAACCACAAATAATGCCGGGGATAAAATACCAAATCTCTGATAATTTGACGGCAGCAGCATAAAATCCTACTTCCGTAGCACCTAACATCCGACCAACCATCACTTGATCAACTTTTAAGTAAATAAAAGTCGCCGCCGATGACAACATAAGCAACCAAGAAGTGCGTAAAAGTTTTTTTGCTAATTGAGAATTAAAGACCCAGTTCTTAAGGCGCCAACCGCCACGATAGTAAAAATAAAGAGATCCAGTGGCAATCATAATGGATTCTACTAGCGAAATAACGCCCAACCAAATAATTCCGAGTTGTGCTACCACTAATACAATTTTAAGAGAGGCAGAAATTAAAGTAGCCCACACTTGAGCTTTAACATTCTTAAGAGACTCAACCCGAGAATTAAAGAAGGTGTGGGCAACATTATAAGCTTGAAAAATAAAACTCGTAGAAAAAACTAAAACAACAATTTTCACTAAATAACTGCCCTCTAAAAAATAAGCGCTCAAAGCGGCAGCAGCAAAGGCAAGCAAGCCGCCTAATAACTTTAAACGAAAAGAGGTGCCCAAAAGTTCATTGCTTTTCTCGGGATGCGAGACTAATTCTCGATATAAAATAGCATCTACTCCTAAAGGGGCAATGAAAGCAAAGAGGCCAACAAAGGAAACAGCGTAATTAAAAACCCCATAGTTAGCTGGGCCCAAATAACGAGCCACCCAAGCACCCACAAAAAAAGACGCCGCCAAAGACAAAAATTGACCGACAAACATCCAGCCCGTATTTTTGAAATATTTTTTAAACCCTTCGTTGTTTATCAAATGTCTATATTGTGCGGGCACTAAATACGACACCTTCTGCCATAATGAGGTCATAAATAATTAGGAGTGATAAAGTTTATGATATTTTTTGACCATGCGTCTACCAGAAAAGTCTGATTCTTGGCCCGCACTAAGATGGTTTTTTACGAGCCTTAAGTAATCATCCTTGTCGCCAAGGATAAAGCAAGCCTTAGGTCCAATAACCTCCTCATTCCCGCCCACCCGACTAGCAATCGCTGGAACTCCAGCTTGATGGGCCTCAATAAGGCTAAGAGATAACCCCTCAAAAACAGAGGGCAAAACAAACAAATCAAAAGCTTTTAAATAGCGACTAGCATCTTTGAGTTCGCCTACCAACTTAATTTCATTGCTAAGACCGTAAAGATCAATTAAATTCTCATACTTCCCTCTCTCTGGTCCTTCGCCAATAATAACTAACTGGGCTTGCGGTTTTAAGATTGATAAACTTTTATGATTATTTATCAGAAACTCATAATTTTTAGGGTAAGCTAAACGACCAATAGAACCATAAATATAAGCGTTGGCTTCCAAACCCAGAGCGGTCCGTGCCGCTTCGCGGCTGAGGAGATAATCGGCAGGAAAATCTAGGCCATTATGAATTAGCAGAGCTTTCTCAGTCACGCCTTCCAGTAAACCAGAATCTTGGGCGTAATCTAAGTTTAATTGGCTGACAAAAACAATCTTATCTAATTTCTGAAAAGCTTTTTTAAAAAAAGAGCGATAGAGACCCTTGAGAGGGCGCCACAATTTATGTCCGCCATCTAATAAAGACAAACCATGAACCGTAAAAATAATTTTCGGCCGCGGATTTAAACGGTGTAGTCCCCAAACTCCAGCTAAAGCATTACTGCTGTTGAGGTGGACGACCGAGAATTTTTCCGCCGCCACATAAGTCCGCAATTCTTTGACAAAGCCTAGAATTTTCAAAGGGTTGCGACTTCTGGTTAATTTTTGAAAACGATGAAAATGGATCTGATGGCGAGCCAGCTCTTCCGGTAAATACTCCCCGGGACCACCCGCCACAATCACTTCTTCGCCGGCAGCGACCAGACCGCGAGCGAGATTAAGCACGAAGGATTGTGCCCCGCCTAGTTCCGATTTAGTCACGACAATAAGGTTTTTCATACCTCTAGTTTAGCATTTTACCGCAGAAAAATCACTAATAAAAAGAGGGGTAAGTCATCACGACTGCCCCCTCTAAAACAATAGAATCATATTAACGAGAGAAGTATAATAACTCACTCGCTAATGCTTTAACAAGTAGATTCTTAGACCCCTGATAGAGCCGCAGAATCCCCTCGTGTTTTTTAATTTCTTTGTATGGAATTCTAATCGCTAAGCGCGCCGCTAAATCGCGTTCGCTACGACAATCAGATTCCTGGGTTTTAAGCAACAATTCCAGATTATTGACCAAGGCTTGACCACTAATCTTTTTGGTCAACCTTGAGGTCAGACGCTTTACCCGATACAGACCAGACCTTTGACCGTTTAAGAGCAGCTTCAAGGGCAACTCATCCGGTTTAATTTTTTTTAATAACTCATAAGCTAAGGCCCGCTCTTTTGGGATACTGCCATCAAAACATTCAATCAAGCGCCTGGCGTAAGGCAAGGTGTAAGCCGGATACTCTTTGCTCAGCGTGTCCAGTGCTAATGCTCGAAAATTACGACGCAATTCCTGATGCCCCCAGCCTACAAACTGGAACATATAATCCAGATAAGCGGCTCTAATTACTTGACTGGCGTGCTCTGATGATAAAAAGCGATAAGCCAAATGAGCAGCAGCATAAGAAATCCCACCCTCTGATGATTCTGTTGCCGATACTAAATAGTGTAGTACCTTTTTGAGGTCCGCGGTCGGCCAAGTGGCTAAAACATCCAAGTTCATCTTATTACCCAAAGCCGAAAATTCTTGGTATTGAGAGTCTTGCAGTTCAAGAATATAGTCATGGTTTTTTATTTTTTTGTCTAAAGACCAAGACTGTAAAACTAATACTAACAACCCTCTCATTTCCCGACGTCGGATAAAGATACCTGGAGCTTCAGTGGCTTCCTTAATTTCTTCCAAGTGAGCGTTTAAGGCTTCCATAGGAGCTTTACGCAATAATTTGAAAGCTGTTTCTACAAGATCAAAATCGGCTGTCGCCTCAATTAGCTTAGCTATTTGCGGTTCCAGAAAAACACCTGGCAATTCTTCAAAAAGTTCTTGAACCCTTTTTTTAGAAAATTGGTTCTGCCCTTTTAAAATGCCCAATAGATTAACAATATCCGCCACAACCTCTTCCCAAGAGAGTAGGCTAATATTGCTACAAGCAAAATCCCTAACTTTGTTGTCCTCAGCTCCGCAGAGCAGAACTAAAAAAGACGGGAGACTTGTCTTGTCAATTCCGGCCATTTCTTTTTGCGCCTGGCCCAGGCTCATTTTTGCTTCCATCTAAATATTTTATTAAATTGTTAAAGAAAAAAACGTCAAATAACGCTAAAAGAGTTTAACATTTATTGCTAAAATAGTCAAGAAT
>CAYLPC010000026.1:0-9944 GCA_964385475.1 uncultured Gammaproteobacteria bacterium
TTCCTATAATACGGAAAGCTTAAAGGAATGGAATGGTATTCGTATTATCACGACCCCGAGTATTGCTTCTAAGAATTTAGATGCTATTACCTCGACTTTCTTCGCCTGTTTAGATTTAGTGCGACGTCGTTATGATATTATCCATTTTCAGTCTATTGGCCCTGGTTCCTTACTCTGGTTAGCTAAGTTATTAAAACCACGGACTAAGGTTGTTTTCACCTTCCACTGCCAAGACTACTACCATAAGAAGTGGGGTCGCTTCGCCAAGTTTTACTTAAAATTTGGAGAAATTGTTGGCAATTTATTAGGCGATAAAGTCTTTACTGTTTCTAAATCCCTAGCTCAATACGCCAAAGATCATTATAAGGCTGATGCACAATGTATCCCCTCCTCTGCTCAGATTAGTGAATTAGCACCAGCAGAAGAAATCACCAAACAATGGGGTTTAACTAAGGACAGCTATATCGTTTCTATTGGCCGCTTAATCCGCCACAAAGGCATTCATTATTTAATTAATGCTTATAAGGAATTAAAAACTGATAAAAAGTTAGTGATTGTCGGTGAAGGTTCTTTTACCGACGACTATGTTACTGAACTTAAAGAATTAGCCGCTGGCAACGATAATATTATCTTTACTGGTAATCAAACTGGCCAAACTTTGAAAGAACTTTATTCTAATGCCGCTATCTTTGTACAACCATCTGAATCTGAAGGCTTATCTTTCGCCCTGATTGAAGCGATGTCTTATGCCCGCCCTTGTGTGGTTTCCGATATTGACTCTAATCGAGAAGGTTTAGCTGAAACCGGCGTATACTTTAAGGACAGAGATTATCAAGATTTACGTGATAAATTGCAGGATTTATTAAACAATCCCGCTCGCCTAGCAGAAATTGGTGCGGCTGAATTGAATCGTGTTAAGCAAGAATATGACGCTAAAAAAGTAACCCGCGATATGTTAGCGGCTTACGAAGGGGTCCTTAACAGAAAAAAGGCTAAGGCTCCAGTCTATCAAAGCGCTTTCCCAAAATAATAATACTCTCTAGGAAAACCTTACCAAGGTTTTCCCTAGGGCTTGGCGGCAGATAATATTTGCCTTCAAGCCTTAGTTTTTAAAAGTTTTTTAACAATCAAATAAAATTATTTAAGATGAAAAAGATTCTGTTCCTGGCGCTGATTGCGCTCTTAAGTATTGGCTGCTCTGAAGAAGACGGCCCCTTGGACGGTACTCAGCTACCAGTCAGTGGTGATGCAATGTTTAAAGTTAATGGCCAAGCCATTGCCCCTGGAGACACGGTTTATTTTATAAGCGGTGAAACAGCTACCTTTGAATTCCTTATGGGAGAAAAGAAAGTTGTTGCCGATTGGGAATACTTACGCCCGTATGACAGAGGGACAATGATCGGAGTAACATTTAGCCTGCTTGGAAAAACGTCTTTATTCGCTTCAGTGGGAGATAAAAAGTATCCTCTGACCATCTCCGTTTCTGAGAAATATCAGGTGAGAGTCAATGGGATAATTAATGAATCGACGACTATTGAAGCTGCTAAAGGTCAAAATTTGGAACTTCAGGTCAACGATGACAAGGGTACGGCAATTTTTAGCCACTTCGACTTGGGTGATAAACGTCAAGTCTCCGGCTATAAGGCTGATGTTAAGTACGATAATTATGGTACTTATAATGTTGGCATTAAATTTAAAAATCGTAACCTGAATCTGGTTGTCAAAGTTGTCCCCACTCCACCAGCGGCTGTCATCCTATTGAGTTCACGTGTAGATAACGGTTTTGTTTACGGCATCTTAGGTCTTAGAGCTTCTGCGTTACCCAACTGGGTGCCGACCAAAAAGACTTATGTTACAGGAGAGTTGCCGGGTGCTTTCTGGAAGGACTATGAAGTAAGCGAACGAGAAGTAGTTGGAGAAACGACTTATCTCAAGTTCCCCTTCTCCACACTGCCGGGAAAATTCCGCATCTCTTGGATTCAAATGAAAGACGGTTTCACCAATTTCCATTACGACAACTGTAACTGGGCTTGGGATCCGACTTCCCCTTATTGGATGAATGACTACTTGTTCCACTTCTATATCCGGATAGAAAACGGCAAAGCAGTTCTAAAAACGAATTAAAAGAATACAAAAATTAAAAACTCCAGTCATAATGATTGGAGTTTTTCTTTTATCTGCTTATTGTGAAATTTTAGACAAAGAAAAAAGAGCTTATTGTAAGCTCTTTTTTGTTTTTTGTTGCTACCGACTAATAGTTGGTAGTGGTTTTTCTTTTGGCGTAGATCTTCGTTACGAAGTCCCAGCCATGCCAGAAGTTTTTGTTGTCTCTTCCCGGGTTTTCAGACAAGCGCAATGGTTTAATTGTCCCATTAGCGATTGAACTGTTACCTTTTGCCATTTGTGATAAGTCATCATTGGTAATCTGACCATATTCGAATCCGCGAACAGACTCGATTAATGGTTTTAGACTTTCATGAGGCAAGAAGGCGGGATAAGAACCAGCGCCATAGTTCACGCGGCCGATGTAGATATTCCATCTCACTGGGTAGCTAGAGTTGTTAATTTGCTCAGCTGAGATCAGACGGTTGTCTACTAAGTACCAATAGCCGGTGTTACGATCAAGAGTGAAAGGAGCGCCACCTTCGCCGTTTAAGCGAGGAGCACCTGATCCTTTGTTAGCGGCAATCAAAGATTGCTTTACATAATAAACCAGGTTACCTTTACCATCAATCGTGGCTCCGAAATCTCCAACTAAATCCCCTTGAAAATCAGTTACTGGCAAAGTACCAGCTGTGGGAGCATATTCTTCCACTACTGTTTGTGCAGGTGCTGGTGCCGGTTCACTTCTTTTAAACTTTTCTTTAAAAGTTGTTTGCGGGACATCGCGTTGTGGACGCGCCTGGCTTGGACGATACGTAGCAGGGGCCGATTGTCTGGTTACCGGTTGTCTTTTAGCAAGTTCTGCTTCCAGATTAGCGATTCTCATTTTCATGGAATCTTCCGGAGACATAATACCCATACATGCGTTTAAAGCTTTTTGCAAGCTATCTCTTTCAGCAGTTAACGCTGAATTTTGGTCGCTACATTTGTTGCTTTCTGAGCAGCCTCTTATCACGAGAAACAATGCTAATAATAAGATTACAATTACTGCAATTAAGGAAATTCTACTTGTGTTCATCGTTATTAAGTTTTAAATTGTTACTAAATAAATGAATAAATAAATTTGGACTATGATTATTTCGTTATGAGGCCAACGAGGGCCGTGGCGTTAACAACGACTTCAACGTTGAACCTGCCACTCGGTTTTCCTTCTACTTCTTTAAAGTCCTGTCTTTGAAAAGCAGTAACTTTTAAGATTTCGCGATACCAGTCTTTATGAACGCCGAAGGCGAAACCGCCGCCGTATTCATAATAACTCATCTGACGACCAAATTCATGGCCATAACCAACTTTGATTAAAGGTTCAAAGCGAACCTTACCACCAAAATTTTTAATACCGCTTTCAAGCACCAGACGAACTGATTGCTTATTCCACGGTTCTGAGTCTACTGGCTTACCTTCCCAAGTAGCCGCGAGTTTTTGTTTGCCAACTGGATGTTGATAATTCCACATCAATTGGTTATGACCGAACCAACCCTGATAATTGTCACTTAGGCTTAAACCGCCTTCAACAAAAATCAAATTACTGGTTGTTTTCGAATCAAACTTTCCTTCATGGTAACGGTCAGTGGCGTATTTGCCGCCGATAGTATTCCAGAAGTAATAATCACGCGAGTATCCCATCGCTCCGTAAGAGTCCATGGATAATCCATACTTGAGTTCACTACCCTTGAAGTTAGAGGCTGGATTTTGAGATCCATAACCGACATAACCGACATAGGGACCAACCCGGAAGTTACTTTCTGAAGAAGTGCGGATCATTAATCGACCTTCGCCGAAATAATAATTGCCATTCTCATGAAAATTTTGTTCGGTTTTGTTGTAGCCGTAGCCACCAACCGCAATTACTTCCTGGGCACTTATTTGGGTTGTTACGAAGAACAAACCCATAACAATTAAGATTGCTAATTTTCTCATGATTCTATGTTTTATTAAGTTGTTAATATACTGTTTAAGTCTTGAGCATCGCACGGACGGTCCGGTGCTCAAGTCTTAAGAGAATAAGAAGCTTATTCTCCTACGACATTACTGATATTTCCTTTAAATTGGTAATTAGGGTGACTAGCTTGCTGACTAGAATCTGCTGTTTCTGAATAAACTGGGAGATTGGTTGGCGGGGTCGGTTCTTGCTCCGGATACATATCTTCATAAGGCTGATTATATTCCGGATAAGACTGATATTGAGTTGGCGCTTGATAGGGATTATAACCGATTGTTTGAGTAGCTGGAGCAACCATCTTTACCTTTCTTCGAGCTTTAGCAGTGACCTTTTCGGGAAAGAGATAGATATAGGAACAAGCAGCTAAGAAACCAAACATCAGACTGAGAGCAAGATTGACGGGGAGATTCGGTTTAACAGGAAAGGTGGAGACAACTGGCTGATCAATGACGGCGATTCTATTTTCTCCCGATTCAAACTTGTAAGGACCTTCTCCGGAAACAATTAACTGATTAACGGCTAGTGACAATCTTTTAGCTTCTTCCGGATTCGTGTGATACATTTCGATATCGATGATGCCGGTGTCACCACCACTGCGGGCGAAGACGGTCTTATTCCATTTCTTCACACTATCCTTATAAGTGCCGCTGAAGTAATTCCGATCAAAGACAGCGTTGGAAGATTTTAGAGAATCAAGGAAAGAACCGGAGTAGATAACGCGAGAGATGAGGCTACCGATATATTCATTGGAACGAGCAACTGTATAAGCATCAGCACTAGCATTTGGTTGAACAATCAGTAAACGGGAGCGGGAGCGATATTTTAGCGGTTGAGCTAGAGAAACAATCAGACCGATGATCAAGAAGATGATAGTTAGGCTGATAATTATTCCCTTGCCTTGCTTCATTAATTTTAGAAAATCTTTTGTATCCATATTTATTATTGAGAGCGACTAATCAGTTTAAAATTTATGTCGTTTTCTGTCAAATTTATTATGAGAGTATTATATAATATATTTTGCTTTTTGTCAATAGTCTGGACTTCTGTTCTTTTCTTAATCAATCGTATGAACCAATTATAGCATATATTCTACATTTTGTCAATAATAAGATTTAAGATAGTCTAAATACCAAAAAAAGACCCTAATATTAGGGTCTTTTTGATTATTTGACTTATTTATTGAGAACTTCTTGGTAGATAACTAAGAGATTCTTTAAATGATTTTCAATTGATAATGGCTCAATCAGCTCTTTAATCTTTCTTCTTCTAAAATCCCTCTCCTCGGGGCTAATTTGATTTAAAGCATTTATTTGCTGATTTAAAGCCTGGCTATCCCCCGCGGGAAATAACCAACCAGTTTCCCCATCTTTGATAATCTCCGGAGTGCCCCCAGATTGAGAAGCAATAATTAATTTACCATAAGCTAAAGACTCTAGTAACACCAAAGACATGTTCTCAGCCCAAATTGAAGGTAAAATAATAGCTTTAGCCTCTCGTTTTATCTTTTCTAAGTCTTCCCCTGACAGATGACCACGAAAATTAACCTGATGAGAAATATTTAATTCTTGAGCTAAGTGCTTTAAAGATTCCTCTTCTGGGCCGGTGCCGGCAATATCTAAATACTCATCAGTTCCCACTAAAGATTTAAGCAGGACATCAACCCCCTTCTCTTTAGTCAGGCGCCCCAAATATAATAAATTCTTACCATCTTCTTGAGGATTGTAATCCGGAGCGGGATTGATTAGTACTTTAATTTTATCTTCCGGCCAACCAGCTGCCACCAACTTGCTTTTTAAGTAAGCGCTGGGGGAAATTAATAAATCCAGATTATCACGGTAAGAATGCCACACTTTATTGTGCAAGAAACTTTCTAAAGCCGCTAAAGTGCTCCGGGGATAAGAATCATAACAATTTTTCCAGATACAATTTAAATAAGATCCTTTAATACAGGCTTCACAATGTTTTCCTTGGGAAAAGAGGCGATAGTTAGGACAAACCAATTTATAGTCATGAAGCGTCATAATAACTGGCACGCCGCGCTTTTTTGCTTCGGGCAGAATAGATGGCGAAAGTTGGTGATAAATATTATGAGCGTGAATCAGTTGCGGCTTAGTTTCTTCTAATAAAGCCTCGAATTTCTGAGCAGCCCCCTTATTCCAAATAAAATTTTTAGCAATTTTTAATTTATTGCCCGTCGTGTAGTAGTCAATGTTTTCCGTAAAATACTGGCTCCAAGGAGAGGCTATATTGCGCTCATCAGACATTCCAAAAGGAATCACTTCATGTCCCAAAGCGCTTAGTTCCTCAATCAACCACAAACAATATTTATCCGCCCCGCCCTTAGGATAAAGAAACTTATTAACTTGAATTAGCTTCATATTTTTGACTTTAGCGTATTTTTTCCCTAAACTTGATGTATCTAGCATATCATTTTCTATGAGAAAAAGGAATGAAACCTCGCTAAAAAAAGTCCAAATTTCCGATCGGGCCGTAGTGGTGATGGGGTTCTACGCTATCCTAGCGGCGGGGCTGAGTTTAGTTTGGCAAGGTGAGTTGTTAAGCCTATTTTTTATCCTGGCATCAGGGGCAATTTTTTTATGGTCATTTTTTAGTCCCATTCCTAGTTTTTTTGCATTACTGCTTTTTAGAACCGCTTTTGATAGTCTAGGTAGCCAACAATCCTTATTTTCTATCGGCCCCCTAAATGTTTCTTTTACCTTTATTGCTGGCATCATTCCGATTATCTTGGCGGCTTGGCAATTCATTAAACATCCTTTAACTAAAGATCAGAAAAAAATATTCTCCCCTTGGCTTTTATTTTTAGGGCTAACTATTGCGCTCTCCCTACTCTTCTCCTTTGATCGCTCTGCCAGTTTAGTCAACTTATTCCGCCTCCTTAGCTTCTTTGCTATTTTTGTTTACAGTTATTTTATTTTTGATACTCCAAAAAAGCTAACCAGTTTGGCTCGGGCTTTAATTTTTACAGCTATTATCCCGGCGAGTGTCGCTTGGTATCAATTAGCTACGCGCGGTGGTTTCTATGATGGCGAACAGTGGCGCTTGGTCGGCACTTTCACTCACCCCAACATGTTAGCTATCTATTTAGTGCTCGCTATTTCCC
Source organism: uncultured Gammaproteobacteria bacterium (assembly GCA_964385475.1). GTDB lineage: Bacteria > Patescibacteriota > Patescibacteriia > Patescibacteriales > UBA12465 > JAEZRQ01. The sequence goes on from CAYLPC010000026.1 coordinate 7,224, forward strand.
TGACTTTATTTGTGGCCTTAAATTTACGGAAAGAAGCGGTACAGCGCATTCCTTATACTATTTTAGGATTCTTTTTTGTGATTCCTTTAATTTTTACCTACACTCGCATTGCCTGGCTGGCTTTAGCTGGCATTTTATTTGTCGTCGGCATCGTCCGTTTCCGCCGCTTACTGGTAGCGGCGGCTTTAGTCTTTCTCATGTTCTATATCTTTGTGCCTTTCTTCCAAGAAAGAGTGAATACTCTTTCTAGTGTCGGTGTAACCGACTCCTCTTCTTGGCGCTTGGATTTGTGGCGTGATATTACTGGTTATGTGAAAAAGAGTCCTTGGGTCGGTTATGGGCCGGGGACCGCTTCTGTTTTTTTGGGTAAAAATATTCCTCGTCTCATGATGGATACGGAACCTCATAATGATTATTTACGGATGCTCCTGGAGGGGGGCGTGCTCCTGTTTATCAGTTATCTATGGATTTATTGGGATTTTTTAAAGAGGCTATACCGTGGATTTAGATTTGAAACTAGACCGCGCTTAAAGATGCTCATTTTCTTTATTGGCGTTTTTACCCTTAGTATTTTAGGCGCGAGTTTGACCGATAATGTTATTAAAGATGCGGTGATGCAGTGGAACTTCTGGGCGCTCGCCGGTTCCCTCTTGGCTGTTATCGGCGCTGTCTATCATCAGAAAAAAACTACAAAAAAATCGCTTTAATTACTAAAGCGATTTTTATTTTTTTATTTTTCTACCCAACCCCTATCATTGTAGGGATCGACATGGACGATGCCGTTTTCAAAGCGTCTGGCAAACCCACCTGGCTCTTCATAAAAGAATCCGAGAGGATGGCCGAGCTTGAGATCGTACTTGTCTTCATAAGGCGTATTTTGGCCATAAGAAAACCAAGTGTTATCCAAAAGCATAGAAGAACAAAGAGTAAACATCCAGTTGTCTAAGTTCTTATCCCGAGCATTGAACAAGGCAATTTTCATACCGGAAGCATTGTTGAGATTATCAAACCAACTACCGATATAAACTTCTGGAAAATGTTCAAATTGCTTGCCGTCACAGACATTCATATAGAAGCCGTGACCACCATTACCGATGATTAGAAAATCATACCCCATTTTTTGACGAACCTTTTTGAGAAAATACTCATTACCTAAACGCCATTGGCGATCTAGCTCTGAATAGTTATCTTTCTTGCCGTCAAAATTAGAGTCCACCCCTTTTTCCATAAAAGAGATGTCTTTGAACAAGTCGTCATCTAGGATACCATCTAGCTTGATTCCAGCCCGTTCATAAGCTCCGATGATGTCTTCTAAATATCTTTCGGTAAACCATTCAATGTAGGAATAAGTTTTACCGGCGATATTATAGCGCCAACCATCTAAACGGATATTCATCATTACGGTTCCTGGCCAGAAAGAAAGGTTTTTACCAGCAGGGTCATGAAGGTACCAATGAGAGAAATTCTTTAAATAAGCAACAACATCCAAACTCCAGGGTTTATCTGGAAACATCGGTTCATGCCACTGCATCTTCTCGACATAGGCGAGGATTTTAATCTCCGGCTTTATTTGTCTTAGATAACGCAGACTGGCCGCAGAAGTATTAATTACCTCATGATCAACAATGATCATATCATAGCCGCGATAAGATTCCGCTTGAGAAACACTTAAGTTTGGCAAATAATGCATCACATAAGTTTTCTGAGCAAAAATAGCGCCGCTAAACATTACAACAGCAATTAGTAATACTATTTTTTTCATTTTATATAATTTTTGTTAATGTCCTTTTTTCTAAATCTAATTTAACAATTTATACCCTTTTTGTCAATAGGCTAGCAGTTGTGCTTGACATTTTTTATAAAAAAATGTATGATGAAGGGTAAATTTAAAAAATAAATGTATGAAAAAAGCCTTCAAATGGGGCTTGCCCATTCTCGGTCTTGGTTTAGCTTGGGTGTTAATTTTTGCCCCCAGCGCTAAAACCAGCTACGTTGCCTATTATTCTGGCGACGCTATTACCTACAAAAACAAAATAATCATTGCCACTACTGACAGCGGTGCTTTGGAAATTTATCGTCAGGATGGAAAAAATCTTGAACGCACTGCTCGCCTTAAGGCAGATGCTACTGCTTGGGGCGATGAGTTTACTTCAGTTAAACTTGATTACAGCGCTAATCGCCTATTAGCTTATGCTACGGCCGGCTTCTCTCTTTATCAATACGATTTAAGTGACCCAGAACAACCAAAACTTTTACAAAAAAAGACTAACACTTATTTTGAGTGGTACCAAAAAGTTGATAAACTTGGCAATAACCTGGTTACCGCCAGTGAAAAAGGAGTAAAGGTTTGGCGTGTTGATGGAGAATTATTTGATGTTATCGATTCTTACCCGGTTGTTGTTAATAACGGCTTAAGCTTACGCTTTGACGCTGCTGGACGCTACATTATTAGCGTCGACGAAGATAATCTAGTTCGGGTTTATGATATAACCAAACGAGCTGAGATAAGTCGCTTCCCGGTTAACTATCGCAGCGACAGTGATCAAAAGAGACTGCAATTCGATTCACTTAATAATGAAATTTTGATTTTTGATGATTTCTATCTCAAACGTTTTTCTTTAGATGGTGACTTATTAACCTACCACCCCAACAGTTCTTTTAATGGTTATAGTGTTGAGGCCAGCGGGCAGCCAAATTATGTTTATGCCGCCAACGGTGAAA
>CAYLPC010000027.1:0-9708 GCA_964385475.1 uncultured Gammaproteobacteria bacterium
TCCTATAGCAAGTTAGCAACCTGCCGCCTTCAGCCGCTCGGCCATCTCTCCTTTTTTAGTCACTTATGTTATAATAACTATAACCCAATATATAAAAAACGCCCCACCTTGTCAATCAGGTGCCTGGCGAATCTTACTAAAAATATGGCGGAAAATAATAGACCGAACAGTATTTCTTGGCAGATTCCAGAGTATGAAGTCAAGGAAAGGAACCGTAATTGGTATATTTTAGCCGTTCTTTTCTTACTAACTTGCCTCTTTTTCTGTTTCTTCCAAATTGTCGGCTGGAAAGTGGTTTTCTTGGGCGCGAGCTCTAACTTTATTTTTGCCTTAATTCTGATTATGGCCGCTATTTTGTTTGTCATGACAGATGGCCGTGATCCTAACTGGTTAGAATTCACCCTCGGGCCCACCGGCATCACCATTGGTCCCCGCTTTTACGATTACGATATTATCAAGAGTTTCTCTGTTTTATACAAACCCAGTGAAGATTTAAAACACGTGTATCTGGAGTTTAAAAATAGCCTAACTAAACCCCGCTTATCCATTAATTTATACGATGAGGACCCGGTGGAGGTTAGAAACTACTTGCTCCGCCATTTAAATGAAGACTTGGAACGCGTCGCCCCTCCTCTTTCCGAACAGTTGACGAGACTCCTAAAACTGTGATTTAATGGTGTTTGAGTCTCCGTAGTTTAATGGATAGAACACAGGCTTGCGGAGCCTGTAATCTAGGTTCGATTCCTAGCGGGGACACCCGAGAAACTTAAATACTGCCTTAATTTGGCAGTATTTTTTTGTTATAATGAGTTTATGCTGAATTTTAGTAGCCCCTTAACCGATTTAAAACGGGTGGGCGAAGTCACTGCAAAACAATTTGCTAAACTGGGGGTTAAAACCGCCGGTGATTTGTTGTTTTATCCACCATTTAGATATGAAGATTTTGCTACGAGGCGCCAGATTGCTGACCTTAAGGTTGGCGAAACCGTTAATGTCATCGGCACGATTGATTTGATTCAAAATCGCCGTAGCGCCCGCCGGCGCTTGCAGGTGACTGAGGCTTTAATCAGAGATGATACGGGCTTCCTTAACTTAATTTGGTTCAACCAAGGATTCTTAACGCGCAATTTAAAAATAGGCGACCTGATTTCTGTTGCTGGACGGGTGCAAAGCAAACATGGCACGCCACAGATTAGCTCGCCGGATTATGAAAAGATTGGCGAGACGGAGCTCATGCACACCAGTGGACTAGTACCTCATTATCCCAGCACCGCCAAGCTGTCACAAAAGCAGATTCGGCAGGCGGTAGCTCAAGTTTTGCCTCTAGCAAAGAAAGTGGCCGATTGGGTGCCTGCAGACATGAGACAGCGTTTAGATTTATTAGAATTAAAAGAAGCTTTAGTTTATGCGCATCGTCCTGATTCGCCAAAAGAAGCTGCCAGAAGTCGCGAACGCCTCGCTTTTAGTGACTTATTTCTTAAACAATTAAAATCACAGAGTTTAAAAAAAGAATTAGCCTCGCTGTCAGCCATTGCTATCCCCTTTCAGGAAGAAGCAACCAGGCAATTTGTGCAACAGTTACCCTTTACGCTGACAGCCGACCAAAAAAAATCTGCTTGGGAAATTATTGGCGACTTAAAAAAAGAACAGCCGATGTCCCGCTTATTAGAAGGTGATGTGGGCAGCGGAAAAACAGTCGTGGCTGCTTTAGCTTTATTAAATGTGATTCTTGCTAACCGACAGGGGGTGGTGATGGCACCGACGGAAGTTTTAGCAAAACAACATTACCACACTTTCAAAACGCTATTTCATAATCACCCTTTCCGCATAGCGCTGCACACGGCTAATTTTAAAGAGCAGAATTTTGAGCCCAAGAATACTTATCAGGAAGCAGATTTAGTTATTGGCACTCATGCTTTAATTCAGCCGGGCGTTGATTTTCCTCGTTTAAGTTTAGCAATTATTGATGAACAACATCGCTTCGGCGTTGAACAGCGCCATAAAATTACCGGCCAAAAAAACCAACAGGCACCGCATTTTTTATCCATGACGGCCACTCCGATCCCCCGCTCTCTCGCCCTGACTATCTATGGCGACTTAGACTTATCAATTATCAATCAGCTGCCGGCGGGACGAAAAAAGATAGAAACTATTTTAGTAAAAGAAGGTCGGCGGAAAAACATGGAAGATTTAATTCGTCAGGAAACATCTCAGGGGCGCCAGGTTTTTGTTATTTGTCCCTTGATTGATGCCTCTGATAAATTAGAAGCAAAATCAGCCACCAGTGAATATAAGAGATTACAGGAAGATGTTTTTCCAGATTTAAAAGTTGGGCTACTGCATGGACGACTGAAAGGCAAAGATAAGGAAAAAGTATTAGCGGAATTTGCTGACAAAAAAATTAATATTTTAGTAGCCACATCAGTAATTGAGGTGGGAATTGATTTTCCAAACGCTACAGTCATGGTCATTGAAGGGGCTGATCGTTTTGGCTTAGCCCAGCTCCACCAATTTCGGGGACGCGTAGGGCGCAGTGATTTAGCTTCTTATTGTTTCTTAGTGCCCAGCCAAGAAAATTTGCAAAATTTAAAAACTTTGGAGCGTCTGACTGCTGTCACGGAAATTCACAACGGTTTACTGTTAGCAGAAAAAGATTTGGAACTGCGTGGCGGCGGCGATTTGTACGGCAAAATTCAAAGTGGCTTTGAAGCCTGGCAACTCGGCTTAATCTTTAATCATCAATTTTTAAAACAGTCCCGCGATGAAGCAAAAAATTTAATTGAAGATGATCCAAACTTAGATAAACACCCAGCCATTAAGGCAAAGTTGAGCGATTGGGAGAAACATTTGCACTTAGAATAATTAGCATAAAAAGAAAAAAGACTTTCTTTGTGAAAGTCTTTTTGTTTTTTATAGTTTAGAAGCCCTCTTTACGGAAGTAATAAAAGGCGTGTGTTACTAAACCCCCGATAAGAAGATGAACATACCAGGGCCACTGAATAATACTGCGTGCCCAATCAATTACTCCGGAATCGTAGGGAGCCCCTTCAAAAATGTAGGTACCCGCTGACAAAACAACCAGAAACAGAATAACAAGGGCTAAGGCAACAGCACCAACGCCTAAGAATGCTAAGATTTTTTTCATGATTTTTTATTTTTTTTGATGATTGATTTAATTGTCTCATTAAAATAAATGTCATTTTCTTCCTTGCGAAAGTAAATAACGGCAAAGAGTGAAACTCCTAAACAGATAACATGCACCCATAACGGTAAACGCAGGATGCCAAGCATTGGCGTGGCCAGAAATCCCCAACCAGAGACGTCTGCTGCCAAGAGGATAAAAAATAGGAAGATACCTAAGAAGCTAATTACTAAATAGGTCATCGCTATCATCCCTGCCAAGGCCAAGAAAAATTTTAACGTTTTCATGGGCGATATTTTTTTGATTGTTAAATAACTTAAATTGTAAAAAGATTATATCACATTTATCTAAAAATGTCAATATAGAGGCTAATTAAATAAATAATTTTATATATTATTAGCTAAAATATAATACTTATGAGTGTTGCCATGATTTAATAAAAAGATCGTCCAAGCACCCCCTTCTCCCAGCTTGAGGCGCTCTCTTAAAGCTTCAGCTGTTAAGGGAAAATCATGGGCGATAATCTCCGCTCGACTGACTGATTCTGCTTTTAGTATCTTTTTAAACTGTTTTAAACTAAATGCGCCCTGGCTAATAATTTTGAAACGCCGCGTCATAGGAGGCGTGCTCAGACTTTCGCTGGTAAGAAGAGAGTAACGAGAATTAATGCGAGAAAGTTCATATTGCACAGCAAACTCATCAACAAGACGCGCCTTAGATACCGCCTTATCTGGCAAGTAGAGATAGGCTTGCGGCTCGGAGAAAACCGCCGCCAAAGCCTCATCGTCTTGCAAAGTAAATTGAGAATCATTTTTTAGAACAGAGGCGCTGCGCTGGGTTTTTTTAAAGTCGCCAAACCACAGCATAGCCACCTTACACACACCATTTTCAGAGATTAACTCCAGCTCTGGCTCCTCAGGCAACTCTTTCAGCTCCTCATAATCAAAGGCTGGAGAAATTTTAACCGCTACCTGCGGGGTAATTTTCAGCAAGCGCGGCAGGAGCTCAATAATATTGGGTTGAGAATTCTTTAAACTTCTAGTCTTAGTGCCATCAGGCAAGTTGCGCGCTGGATCAATAAAAATTGCCTCTACGTCTTGGGGTAAATTTTCTAAAAAGTCCGCTTCTTTAAATTCAATACGCTCAGAAACGTCGTAAACAGTGGCATTCAGTTGTGCCATTTTAAGACGGCTGGGGTTTTGATCAAGAGCCAGGACCTGGCAACCATGAATAGCCAAAAAAATACTATTTGCTCCTAAGCCACAGCCTAAATCAGCCACTCGACTGCTTTTTAAAAAGCGAGCGGCTAAGTGCCGGGCAATTAACTCGGAAGTTGCCTGCTCTAAGGCTGAACGGTCAAAAAACATCTCTTGAGCCTTAGAGAATTTAGAAGCAGCGAGACGCCGATTTTTAACAAGAGACGCTAAAGCGCCTGAAATCTCACCTTTTAGGACCAAACGCTCGAGTTCTTGGTCTTTAAGGGATTGGTATTTTTTATAATCTTCTTCTCCTTGGGGTGAAGACAGATAAGCTAAATCAGATAATGTCATGAGGCTAAATTACCACAATCTCCCTAGTTTGACAAATTTTATGATTTAATGTAGAATCCCTCTTACAGTTAATAAGATGTTGAACATTAAAAATTTGAAAAAATGGCCATTATCGAAACCAAAGACAAGAGGGATTTTTGTCACAAGACACCGACCTACAAAACGATTCCGTGCTATATCAAGGATGGCAAGTTGGTCGAAATTGATTTTAACCACTTATTTATTTGTGGCACCGGAGAAGTGAAAGCCTTAATTAAGGAAAGCGATAAATATGCTTCCCTAAGACAAATCACCCCCCAAAACAAAAAGGATGATGTTTACATGGAATTCATGAGCAAAGAATTCAAAAATATCACCAAAAAGTACCAAGACCAAAAATCCAAAAATCGCCGGACCCACGAACGAATGGAATAAAGGATTAACCAAACCTAAACCAACCCTCCGGCTCATCACCATTGAGCCAATCAAAAAACCGATCAGGAAATGATCGGTTTTTTCTATTTTACAAATTCAGCTAAATCGCTTAAATGTTTTATTTTAATGAGTTTAATCTTTCCCGCTTTGACAGCGACATCGGGAATTAAAGCCTCTTTAAAGCCTAGCTTCTCAGCTTCTTTTAAGCGTTGCTCTAAGCGCGAGACGCTTCTCACTTCACCGCCTAAGCCGACTTCGCCGATAACAATTGTTTGGCGATTAAAATTTTTATTATAAAAAGAGGACATCATGGCAGTACAGGCAGCGAGATCAAGGGCCGGGTCGGTCAAACGCAGTCCTCCGACAACATTCAAAATAATGTCCTGACTACTTAAATTAATTTTGGTGCGTTTAGAAATTACCGCCGCCAGCACTTGTAAGCGATTTAAATCAAAACCGCTCGTTTTTCGTTGCGGATAGCCGAACACGGTTTTAGAGACTAAGGATTGGAGATCGATAAGGAAAGGGCGGGCACCTTCTAAAACACAACCAATGACTGATCCGGAGATATTGGCAGGTGCGCCATCAATAAAAATGGAACTAGGATTGGACACTTCTTTAAAACCAGCACCAGTCATTTCTAATACTCCTAATTCGCTGGTTGCGCCAAAACGATTTTTACTCGCGCGCAACAAACAAAAACTATTCGTATTTTCTGCCTCTAAATACATGACCGTATCAACAATGTGTTCTAATGACTTTGGACCGGCCACTTGCCCATCTTTAGTAATATGTCCCACCATAATCACTGCCACGCCTTGCCCTTTGGCTAATTCCAATAATTTTACAGCCGCGGCTCTAATTTGATTTAAACTGCCAGCCTCTGAAGGAATCAAAGCGGAATAAACTGTTTGGATAGAATCAATAATTAAAAGCTGAGGCTTATTCTTAGCGGCCGTAGCAATAATTTTTTCGATATTAGTTTCACTGACAAAGCGTAAGTTTTTTAAATCGCAGCCTAGGCGTTGCAAACGACCCTTAACCTGAGTAGCCGATTCTTCTCCACTAGCATAAATTACTGCTTGCTCTTTAGCTAAAGCATTAGCAATTTGCGCAACTAAAGTTGATTTACCAATTCCTGGCTCGCCCGCTAACAAAATTAGAGATCCCGGGACTAAGCCACCGCCTAAAACCCGATCGACTTCAATTAAGCCAGTTGCCAAGCGCTGAGACGTTTCATCTTTGACTTGGCGCAAATCAACCAAATCCGCTCCGCCCAACTTCCCCAATGTTTCCTTAACAGCTTCTTTTTGATCTTTAATTTCCTCAACTAAAGTTCCCCAGGAACCACACTCTAAGCAACGCCCACTCCATTTAGGGAATTGGGCGTCGCAGTTAGAACAGGAATAAATTGTTTTTAAACTAGCCATAATAATTGCTTATGGGCGCGTGTTACTTAACCCACTCGGCCCGGTCAACCAGCCAATCATTTCCTTGCTTAACTAGATTGATATTAATAACTTGACTGTAAATAGCTCCGGCTTCGCTGCCTTTAGTTTCTTGGCGCTTAGTACTGACTTTCATGCTCGCCGTCCCCGCGCCTTCATTATAAGCCACTTGTTCTACGGATACTGATTCTGTGATAATGCCGTAGTACTCGCCCGAATAAGGTGCGTTGCGCAAATCAGCCACATAATTTTGGGCCCAAGAGCGCATGGATTCCGTCATTAGAATTTCTAAGTCGGTAATATTACTATAGTTTGATTGGTTGGAGAAGCTACCGAAACGTTCAGCAAATAATCGCGCCATTTTAGCCGCATCCACTGCGCCTGTCTGATAAGCAGCCTCCTTGGAAACATCATAAGACTGGTAATTGCGCGGTTTATCACCCGGCGTGGTTAAAGGCGGTGTGACTTCGTCTGCTTCAATTAAAGATGGGGTGGTGGTTGGTGTTGGTGTTTCCGTAACGGGCGCTTGAGGTCTCTGTTTCCACAATAAAATAATGAAAATAGCGAGCAAGACAATTGCGATGCTAATGATTAAAAGCCCTGTTCTTTTACGATTTTGCATATGAGTCTAATTTACAAACTAAATTAATTGGCTGGCTCCTGGTTTATTTCATCTGAAACTCGAGCCGCTTCAAACTGGCGTTTGGCCTCCGCAATTTCCAAGAGCTGCCTTGGGTCGGAGGTAATTAATTGATCTTCAGAATAAGAAGCTACTACTTTAATGGCCACATGCTTGTTGCCTGCAAAGAAAATACCTTCCCCTAAACCACACTCTAATAATAAGTATTTCTCCCCTTCCGTCAATAAGAAAGTTTTTTGTACTAAATCAATCGCGGCCGGAGATTGTTTTAATAAAATTTGCAGCGAAGAGTTGGTCACAATTGCCTGGCCGTAAGGAGAGGTTAAAAAGTCATTCACATCTTGAGTAATTGTGGTAACCCCCATGTAATATTTACGGCAGCGTTTAACTAAGGCGAAAATAAACTTGGCTGAATCTTCCTGCTGCATCATCCACCAAGCTTCATCAATTACCAGAATACGTTTTTTTGATTCGCTCCGAACCACATTCCAAATATAGTTTACAATAGTATAAATAGCGATAGGTCGTAATTCATCTTCTAAATCACGTACTGAAAAACAGACGAGCTGATTATTCATTTCTACGTTCGTTGGATTATTGAGCAAGCCGGAAAAAGTGCCTTCGGTATATTTTTTTAAGCGCAAAGATAGATTGTTGCCTCCATCCATCCCTTCTAAAACCTGCTGAAAATCGCTCATGACTGGCGGTTCGATGCGCGACAAATCGGAATCAGGGGTAATATCTTTTTTAGCGTAAGTTTCTAAAAGAGCCCGATCAACAATAGAATCTTCTTCGTGGGTTAGTTGTCCCAACATTAAACGGATTAAACCTTTTAGGGTAATAACCGCTGACCGGATAATATCTTTTGGTTTCGCCTCGCCGCCAATAGACCGAGGTAAGTCAAAGGGGTTAATCTTATTTTCTGAAGACAGAGAAATATTAATATAAGTTCCACCAACCGCTTCGGCCAGATGTTTATATTCATATTCTGGATCAATAACAATCACATCCGTCCCCAACATCAGCGAACGAAGCACTTCTAATTTAATAGCATAACTTTTACCAGCACCGGAGGTAGCAAACACCACTGAGTTGGCATTCGGAAGTGAGAAGCGATCAAACAAAATTAAGCTGTTATTGTGGCGATTAATACCGTAGAGAATACCTTTATCGCTAGTTAACTCGCTGGAAATAAAAGGAAAGGAGGAAGCAATGGGCGAGGAATTCATATTGAAAGCAATATACAATTCATCGTTCCCTAACGGCAAGGTTGAGTTAAATCCCTGCTCTGATTGATAATAAACTCTTCGGGAATAAACTAAGCGAGAGCCGAGAATATCTTCTACTTGTTCGCTCATCCTATCTAATTCTTCTATTTCATTAGCATACAGAGTGACATATAAAGAAAACTGGAAGAACTTCTCTGTGCCTTGAGTCAAAGAGTCGCGCAAAAATTCAATGTCACGCAAAGCGGTTTCGCGTAAAGGATCGCGCGCGGCTCCCTTTTCAGCATCAGCAATGATTTGAGCGCTAATTGCCCCAACTTTATTCTGTAATTGTTTTAAAATAATGGCGCTTTTGACGGGATAAAAAAACATGGAAACATCAAAAGTAAGATTGAGGTTGATAATCGGAGCAAACCAGCCGACACTGATATAGCGTGGGTAGCCGATAACAAAAATGGTACGGACAAACTTACCACTTAAAAATAGATGGCGCGCCTCCGCTTTAAGAGATGAAGGTGAAATTAAATCGCGAACCGACAAAACACCGCGGCGAAAAGCTTTTTCTTCTTCAATGATTGTTTTCGCCTCCTCAGGAGAAATCTGCAACGGTCGTGGAGGTTCGTTAGAATTAGGTTGAGGGCGAAAATTCAAATCGCGCACATCCGTATTAAGGCCGATTTTCTGACGATTATCTTGTTTATTAAAATCTATCATAAGTCAACGCGTAATTTTGTAACATCAGCCAAGTGTTGGCTTTTAGCGGTATCAGGATTATATGTTTTGTAAAATAGTTCAATCAACTCTTGAGTATCCAATTGATGAACCGCCACCCCCATAGAAGTCAGTCCGCCGGAAACACTCTCTATCCGACGATCAAGCGCCTCTTGATATCGAGCAAAAACTTTCTCTTTCAAAATAATAGCTGAAGCTGGACGAAGCGCTTCTTTAAAAGACGAGAAGAATCCCTTATGCTTATCAGTAGCAGGATCATAAGGAACAACTACATAAAAACGCTTGTTCATAATCTGCCCCAAAGATGTTAATTCCTTAATATACTCAATATACTCCGACGTCTGCATCTTGAGCAGCTTATTGGTTTGTTCTTTTTCCTTCCCTTTTAAATATTCTAAATAATTATTAATGTCTAATTCTCTAGACTGAATAACTATTTGCAAAGTGAAGTTTAAATTATTTAAAAATCTAACATACGAATCAATAATGGCATTTTGTTCATCCTCACTTTTTAAAGCAAAATTAATACTAGAAACTGACAATACTGCCCGCAGAG
>CAYLPC010000028.1:0-8994 GCA_964385475.1 uncultured Gammaproteobacteria bacterium
GTGTTATAATGAAAAAATAAGATAATTTTCATGAAGATATGATTGATCAGACGCTCCTTAATTATATTAAAGAACAAAGCCAGCAGGGATTTACTATTGAACAGATAAAAAATGCTCTGCTGAGCGCCGGCTGGCAGTTAAATGTGGTGGAAGAGGCTCTAAAAATAGCTTTTGCTAACCCCGTCACTTCTGAGAAAGAGGCAATTTCGGTTCAGCAAAATAGTGCTTCAGTTAGTCCTCAGGTGGCTCCGACTGATGCTTTTGTAACGCCGACCACTGCAGTGCGCCAGCGCCAAAAAATTAACCCCAAAATGCTAATCATTATCGGTCTTAGTATTTTGCTGGTGGCTGCTTTAATTTTTTTGATTTTGAGTTTAGACTTTAACAAGAAAGCGACTACTGCGCCTCTAGCCTCCTCAACACCGACAGTTAACACGCCTTCTGTTAACCCAACTGAAGGGTCACCAAATAGCAACTTGCGCACCGGACCAATGGTCCCGATATATTAATAATAATTTATTTATGAAAATGCTAATTGATCCCGATAATATGGGTTACAGCTTTGCCAAAATCTTTGCCGTGGAGCTGGGCATTCTTTTAATTGTTATTGTAGGAATTTTAATGCTTTAATATGCCTGAATTGCCGGAAGTAGAAACCGTGCGCCGTGATTTAAATAAGGTGCTGACTGGTCTAAAGATTAAAGACATTACTATTGAGGCGCCGAAGATGGTCAGTCCTGGGGCAATAACTTTTAAAAAACGTTTGCTGGGTCAAGAGATTGTGAAATTGGAGCGCCGCGGAAAATTAATCATCGTTGTTCTTGGTACTCCTGATTTATTTTTACTGCTGCATTTAAAAATGACTGGTCAGCTAATTTATGTCTCTTCGAAAAAGATTGTTGCCGGAGGACATAATGAACAGCCCTTGTCTCAAGTGGCTCTGGCTATTAGCTCTTTGCCTAATAAACATACGCGCGTCTTTTTTACTTTTAATGACGGCAGCCGACTCTTCTTTAATGACTTGCGTAAGTTTGGTTATTTGAAATTAGCTTCTCAAAAAGAGTTAGATCAGGTGATTGCCAAAAACTACGGCCCCGAACCTTTGAGTAAAGATTTTAAACAGGAGAATTTTAGCCAGCAACTCAAGAAGCGACAGCGGAATATTAAAGCAGTCCTCTTAGATCAAAAAATTGTGGCGGGACTGGGGAACATCTATGTTGATGAGGCCTTATTCCGATCCGGTATTTTGCCTGACCGCTCCGCGTCTTCTTTAAAGCCAGCCGAGGTGAAGCGGCTTTATGAGGCAATTCCGCCGCTTCTGCGCCAGTCTCTTAAGTATCGAGGAACCACTTTTCGTAATTATGTTGATAGCCGGGGGCAAAAAGGCAATTTTTCCGCTCACTTGGAAGTTTATGGCCGGGGCGGGGAAAAGTGCTTAAAATGCGGTCATATTTTAATAAAAGATAAGGTTGCGGCCCGAGGAACGGTTTACTGCCCAAAATGCCAAAAATAAGCGATTATTCTTGACTTAAGCGATTTTTTTCGTTATCCTTGAGGTTGTTAAGATAACTAATCAAGCTGATTAAGGCGCCTATTTTCGTTACCTTGATAGGAGCCTACCGACCATTATGTCCAATGACAATTTAATCAAGTTGGAATGCACCGAGTGCAAGAAAGTCAACTATTTTTCCCGAAAAAATAAAAAGACCTTGAAAGGGCGTTTAGAAATGAAGAAACATTGCCCTAGTTGCGGAACGCACACTTTGCATAAAGAGACCAAATAAGAGATCTATCATCCCGCTTTTTAGCGGGATGATTTAGTATTATCCCTATGAATCATAATTCCTCTGAAGCTTCCGGCTTCAACTTCAACAACTTTTCCCGCTGGTTTCTAATCGCCCTGGTCCTGATTTTGATGGTTGCTTGTTTTTATGTGTTTCGTCCTTTCGCCACCGACATCGCTATCGCTGCGATTTTGGTGACTATTTTTTATAAGCCTTATCTCAAGCTGACAGATTTTTTAAAAGGACACCGCCACACCGCCTCTTTTCTTATGTGTTTGTTTCTTTTAATCATTATTATCTTACCAACCGTTAATTTAGTTGCTTATACGGCTAATAAATCTGTGCAGGCATATAGCGAAGCAGCCCTTTATTTTGAAAATAATAATTTTTCCGACATCGTCAAATTGCCGATTGTGGAAAAATTAAATTTAGAAAATGTTTTAATCAGTGCTCAGGGTAATGATGTCATCAATGATGTCATGCTGGACTTCTTTAAAAAATCCAGCAACTGGATGATTTCTGGCGCCAAGTCTTTGGTGGTCGGAACTACAAATTTTGTCCTCTCTCTGGTCATCATCATTTTGACCATGTACTTCCTGTTTGTTGACGGTCGTAAAATGGTGGACTACATCATGTACTTACTGCCTTTAAAGGATAAGTATAATAAAGAAATTTTTAAAAAATTCCACGAGATTAGCCATACAACGGTGACTTCCACTTTTGTGGTTGCAATTGCTCAAGGTGTAGTGGGAGCTATCGGTTTCGCCATTGTTGGCTTTCCCGCTTTTTTAGCGGGTGTCATCGTGTCTATTCTATCGCTCTTTCCGGTGGTCGGTTCGGCTTTATTTTATGTACCGATGGCCCTGTATTATTTACTAATGGGACAGACTTGGCAGGGCATCTTTATTCTCCTGTGGGGCTTCTTGATTATTGGCACGATTGATAATATTATCCGCGCCTGGATGATTCAAGGCAAAGCTCAGGTTAATCCGATCTTCGTGGTCTTGTCCGTTTTGGGCGGTATCACCCTCTTTGGGTTTTGGGGAGTAGTGCTTGGTCCGCTGATTGTCTCTTTAATGGTCACCATGCTTCATATCTATAGCTTGGAGTTCGCTTCGGAGCTGGATGCGGATAATAAAAATTATGAACCAGCCATTCCTGAGCGTTTGCCGCTAGAATTTGTGGTTGATAAAGTTCTCAAAAAGAAAGATAACAAAAAATAAAATGAACGGTTTAAAAATTATCGGCAAAATTGAATTGCCCGAGAAAAAAATCCGTCCGCAAGAATATCGCCGGCTCCTGGAAGATAAATTATCTAACCGCAGCCGGGAGGTAAATGAACAGCTGGGAGTTGATTTTTTAGATAGGCAGGGCGCTATCAAAATTCCGGCGGGCGAAAGCGGCGATCGGGACCGGAAGTTTGTTGATGATTTAGAGAATGAATGGGCAACTCGATCTTATAAAAGTTTAGAAGAATGGCGGGAGACAAAAGCGAAAAACCCGTCAACGATTGCTGAAATGGCTGTTACTTTATCGTTATCACGGCAGCTCGGCGACCGTTTTATCGTAGCGCGAGCCTCCGCTTATGATGATTATAAATACGGCGTTGATAACTTGCTTATTGATAAAGTGACCGGTGCGGCTGTTTGCGGTTTTGATGATGTTTTAGGTTTTACCGGCGATGACGGCGGCACTAAGAAGCAGCAGAAAATGGAGAAGTCTTTAGCTGCGGGCGGGAGCACCGTTAAGTATGGTGCGACTGTTGAGGACGGTAAATTAAAGCGTCAATCTTTAGAACATTTACCAACTTTTTATTTATCTTTATCCAAAGAAGAATTAGATTATTTATTAGCCGATTTAAAAGCCGGTGGGGAAGTGACAGCCCGGGAAAAAGCCGTAGCCAATAAATTAATCAGCTCCTTAACAGAGCAGCGCGAGAGCGCGACGGAGGTTGCTAAGGGTGAACCATTACAGGAAAATCTAGCCCGTTTCAGCTCTTCCTTAGAAGTGATGCAGCAATTAATTAATCAATAATATGTTAGGAGAAAAAACCAAAAAAAATTTAGAAGAAGCTTTCGCCGGCGAATCAATGGCGCGCAATAAGTATGATTACTTTGCCTCCGCTTTCCGCCGTGCCGGTTATGTCCAGATTGCTAATTTTTTTGAAGAGACGGCGCTCAATGAAAAAGAGCACGCCAAACTTTGGGCGAAGCAGCTCGGCCTTATTAGTGAAGATTTGGCCACTAACTTAAAAGCGGCTGCTGAAGGAGAAAATTATGAACACACTAGCATGTATCCGCGGATGGAAGCGGAAGCTCGAGCGGAGGGGCACGAAGACATCGCTAATCTTTTTAAAGAAGTCGGCGAAGTAGAAATGGCGCACGAACAGCGCTATCTCAAACTCCTGGCTAATTTAGAAACAAAAGAAGTCTTTAAAAAACCAGAACCGACCAAGTGGAAGTGTAATAATTGTGGCTATATCCACGAAGGTCCGGATGCACCAGACACTTGTCCGGCCTGTCAGCATCCGCAAGGATACTTTGAAGTGTTGGCAGAAAATTATTAATTAAAAAAATAATATAAAACTATATGTCTAGTCGCGTTGGAAAAGTTTATGTGTGCCATATCTGCGGCAACGAAGTCGAATTTATCAAAGATGCTGGCCCATCCATCATCTGCTGCGGCGAGCCAATGTCTCCTAAAGGGCAGGAGGAATAGAACGAAAAACAATTAAAAAGATTAAAAAAGACCAAGGCGGAGCCTGGTCTTTTTTGAAGAAGACCGCTAAACTAAATAAGTATTAATAATTAAAAATAAATTTATGTATCGAAAAATAGCTAAAGTTATTCAAGGACGGCGGGCGATAGATGGTGCCGGCGTTCACTTAGTGCGCGTCTTTGGTTACAACGAAGTTAAAGACTTTGATCCATTTTTAATGCTAGACGCTTTTGATTCTGAAAATTCTGATGACTACATTAAGGGTTTTCCTTGGCATCCGCATCGTGGTATTGAAACGATTACTTACCTGATTGAAGGCGAAATTGAACATGGCGATAATTTAGGTAATCGCGGTGTTATTAAGGGTGGTGAGGTGCAGTGGATGACAGCAGGATCAGGCGTAATTCATCAGGAAATGCCTCAAGCGAGCCCGCGCTTATTAGGCGCACAGTTGTGGCTCAATTTGCCAGCGAAAGATAAAATGACTGCGCCTAAATATAATGATATTAGAGCGGCGGATATGCCTGTTAAGGAAGTTCCTGGAGGTAAGATTCGGGTTATTAGCGGCCATTATCAAGGAGTCGCCGGGGCTTTCCAGGGGGCACATGTTGACGCTTTATATCTTGATGTGGACTTAGCGCCCCAACAGGAATTAATTTTAGAGACGCCAGCGGACACCACAGCCTTTATTTATATTGTGGCCGGTCGCGCTCAGCTAGAAGAGGGCGGTGAAGTGATAGCCGAGAAACAGGCGATTCTTTTTGGCGCCGGTGATCAGATTATTGTTAACACTAAAGAAGATTCAGCTCGTTTGCTGGTTTTAGCGGGCGCGCCTTTAAAAGAACCGATTGCTTGGGGCGGACCGGTGGTCATGAATACTGAGGAAGAGTTAAACCAAGCTTTTTTAGAGATTGATCAGGGTAATTTTATTAATTAGGGCGGCGGTCCAGTGATTAATCTAGAGCGCTTGTCAATTACCTAGAGAGATAGTAGAATAGCAAAAGAGCTTTATTTTAAGGATTAGCTCTTTTAAGCGGGCGTCGTATAATGGTAGTATAGGGGTCTCCAAAACCTCTGGCGTGGGTTCGATTCCTACCGCCCGTGCGTTGATTAAATCGTGTAAAGTGACCCAGAAGCCGAGCTTTTTGAGGTTCATTCCCAAAGAGGTAAAATACCTCGCGGGGAATAGAAAAAGGGAAGCTTTTAATAAGGCGGCTGGTTGCTTAAGACCAGCTGTTTTATTTAGCTAAAAAGTATGAGTCAAATAATAAAAATTTTTATTGATAAGGTAAATGGTCAGTTTAAAACTGGCCATGCCCGTGAGCACTCTTATCGCCCGGCTTTAGAAGAACTATTTAAAGAGATTACTGGCCTGAAAGTTATTAATGAGCCTAAAAGAAGTGAGTATGGTGCACCAGACTTTGTTTTTTTAAATAAAAACATTGTAACTGCCCATGCTGAAGCTAAGGATTTACAGGTGTCGTTAAAAGAAATTGAAAAAAGTGATCAAATGATTAGGTATTATGGATACTCAAATTTGATTTTAACTAATTGCTTGGAATTTAGATTTTATAAAAGCGGGCAAGCTTATGGCAATCCGATTATTATTGCTGAATTAAAAAATAATGCAATTTCGGTTGATGAAACAAAATTTCAACTTCTTGAAGATACGATAAAAGATTTTATTAAGGACTCTAAAGAGCCTATTAGATCTGGTATTCATTTAGCTAGAGTTATGGCCGGCAAAGCCCGTCGTATTAGGGATAGCATTAAAAATTATTTGACCCTGGGAGATGATAGTACAAATCAGGAATTATTGGCTGTTTATGAAGTTATAAAAAAATTATTATTAGCCGATTTAGATAAAGAAAAGTTTGCTGACATGTATGCCCAGACTTTAGTGTATGGTCTTTTTGTCGCGCGTTATTACGACAAAACTTCAGAAACTTTTTCTAGACATGAGGCTCGTGATTTAGTTCCTGCCTCTAACCCTTTTCTTCGCCATTTTTTTGACCATATCGCCGGATCATCTTTTGACCCAAGAATTGAAATGATTGTTGATGAGTTATGTGAAGAATTTGCTCACGCTGATGTTCAAGCGATTGTTCATAATTATTATAAAGTTGATAAAGACGATAGCCGTGATCCTATTATTCATTTTTATGAAGACTTTTTGCAGGAGTATGACTCCAATGAACGCAAAAAGATGGGAGTTTTTTATACACCATTACCAGTTGTTCGTTTTATCGTCCGTTCTATTGATGATATTTTAAAAAAAGAATTTGGTTTATTACGAGGTTTGGCAGATACTTCCAAAATTGAAGTTAAGCGAGAAAGTCAGGGCAAAAAATATAAAGATCAAATACATAAAGTACAAGTGCTTGACCCTGCCACTGGAACGGGTACATTTTTAAATGAAGTTATTTTACAAGTTAAAAAGTCTTTTTCTGGTCAAGAGGGAAGATGGAATAATTATGTTAATGAAGATTTATTACCCCGACTCCACGGTTTTGAATTAATGATGGCTTCTTATACTATTGCCCACTTAAAACTTTCTACCACAATTAAAGAATCTGGAGCAGAAATAAAAAACCAACGTCTCGGTGTTTATTTAACCAATTCTTTGGAAAAAGGATTGGTAGAGGAGAGAAATCTATTTTCTGGCTTAGGGTTTGGCAAGGCTATTACCGATGAATCTATAGAAGCTAGTAGAATAAAAAATGATTTACCGATTATGGTCGTGCTTGGCAACCCGCCATATTCTGGGGAGTCAAATAATTCACATTATATTGCAAATGATGTTTATAAAATTGAGCCTAATGGAGGTAAGCTGCAAGAACGCAATTCCAAATGGTTAAATGACGATTATGTAAAATTCATTCATTTTGCAGAAAGTATGATTGAAAAATCTGGCGAAGGAATTGTTGCCATGATTACCGCTCATGGTTATCTTGATAACCCAACTTTTAGAGGGATGCGATTTCATTTAACCAAAACATTTGATCAAATATATATTATTGATTTGCATGGGAATTCAAAAAAGAAAGAGGTCTCTCCAGATGGCGGTAAGGACGAGAATGTATTTAATATTATGCAGGGAGTGTCTATTATTTTGGCGATAAAAAAGAAAGGAAATAAAAATCGTGTTGCTGATGTTTTTTATTCCGAGTTATGGGGGAAAAGAATTAAAAAGTTTGAGTCTCTTTCTGGCGAAATAAAGTATCAAAAAATTTCTCTAGATCAAAAATATTATTTTTTTGTACCAAAAAATATTGAAGGGAAAATTGAATATGAAAAGGGATTTTCTATCGGAGATTTGTTTGTTCAAAATAGTGTTGGCGTTGTTACCGCAAAAGACTCTGTGTTTATTGCGGACAGCGAAAAAAGATTAAAGGATCAAGTAAATAAGTATTTTGAAGATAACAAAATTAATGAAATATTTAACGATGATAAAATAAAAAAAATTTCTTATAGACCATTGGATAACAAAATAATATATTGGGATACAAAATTACTTGAACGTTCGAGAGAAAGGGTGATGAAACATTTTTTTAAGGAAAATGTTGGTTTAGTTTTAGTTAGACAATTCAAATCTGGGGAAAATTATTGCCATGTCTTAATCTCTAAATTAATAGTTGAGTCTACTTTTATATCAAATAAGACAAGTGAGATTGGATATCTATTTCCTGTCTACTTGTATAATGATATTGGCATAAAAATTTCTAACCTAAAAAAAGAAATTGTTGATGATATAGAAAAAATAGTTGGCAAAACAACTCCAGAGAATATTTTGGATTATATTTATGCAGTTTTATATTCACCAACTTATCGTGAAAAATATAAAGAATTTTTAAAAATTGATTTTCCGAGAGTACCTTATCCAGAAAGTAAAGAGCAATTTGAATTATTAGTTTCTTTTGGTAAAGAGCTTCGTGGACTCCATCTTTTAGAATCATCAAAGTTAAATAATTTTATTACCACTTACCCTGAAGTTGGCGACGATATTATTGAAAAGAAGTGTCCAGTATATAAAGATGAAAAAGTTTATATTAATGACATTCAGTATTTTGGAAACGTGCCATTAATTGCTTGGAATTTTTATATTGGCGGTTATCAGCCGGCTCAAAAATGGTTAAAAGATAGGCGTGAGAGAAAATTATTCAATGAAGATATTGAACACTATCAAAAAATGATTACTGTACTTATGGAGACTGATAGAATAATGAAGGAGATTGATAAATTTTTTAAGTAATAGATAGTTGTTTATTGTTTAGTATTAGCTTACTACTCAAATTCCCCAGTATCTCTCTTTTCTCGCTAATTTTTCCGTGCTCTAAAACATATCTAATATAGGCTTTGATATCGGCACCCTTTTCTTTGATTTTTGATTTAATATTAAGATCTCCGCCCGATATCGCCGAAGCCATCATACTAAACCTCTTTATTTCCTCATTTATCTTGTCTTGTATTACCTTATCTTTGAATTCTAGTT
>CAYLPC010000029.1:0-8127 GCA_964385475.1 uncultured Gammaproteobacteria bacterium
ATGGCAAACAATGGACTGCTTGGGAGGGTAAAGATGGCCAGACTATTAATCAGATTGCTGAAGCCGTTAACACTATTAAAAATAATCCCGACTCCCGACGCATTATTGTTAGCGGTTGGAATGTCGCTGATTTACATGAGTTAATTAAAAATAAAAAGACGGCCCCTCCTCCTTGTCACACCATGTTTCAATTTTATGTTGATAAGGATGACCGTCTATCTTGCCAGCTCTACCAGCGCAGTGCGGATTTATTTTTAGGCGTCCCTTTTAATATTGCCTCCTATGCCCTTCTAACTATGATGGTCGCTCAGGTAACCGGCAAGAAACTGGGCGAGTTTGTCCATACTTTTGGGGATCTGCATATTTATAATAATCATGTAGATCAAGTGGATGAGCAGCTGCAACGCACTCCAAAAAAATTGCCCCAAATGAAGATTAACCCTGAAGTTAAAGACATTTTCGGCTTTAAATATGAAGACTTTGAGCTCAGTGATTATAATCCTGACCCTTCAATTAAAGCCCCCATTTCTATTTAAATTCTCTAAACTATGAAAGTAGTCCTCATGATGGCCGTCTCGGCTGACGGCCGCATTGCTAAAGACAAGAATCAATTGGCTGATTGGACCAGTCCGGAAGATAAAAAAATTTTTGTGACCGAGTCTAAAAAACACGGCGTGATTTTAATGGGGGAAAATACTTTCAAAACTCTGCCGGCTCCTTTACCTGGTCGCCTAAATGTAGTTTTTAGCGAGGCGGGCGACCAAGGAGTTTCCAATGTGCGCTATGTTAGTGATGAACCGGAAGCTGTTTTAAAACAACTCCAAAGTGAAGACTATGAATCAGTACTTCTAGGCGGCGGTTGCTTCCTTAACTCCCAGTTCTTAAAAAGAAAGCTGATTAATGAGATTGTTTTAACAGTCGAGCCAGTTTTATTCGGCCAGGGGCTTCCCCTATTTGATACTGATACCACGGCTCGCTTAAGACTAATGGATTTACAAAAAATTAATGATCAAGCTTTCTGCGTGCGCTACCAAGTAATATATGAATAAATTAATTATTGGACTCACGGGCCAGATTGCCAGCGGCAAAGGGGTGGCAAAAAAATATATTGAAGAAAAATATGGCGCTACCAGCTTTAAATTTTCCGACATTCTGCGCCGTATTTTAGAAGATTTAGACATCCCACAAACCCGCGATAATGTTATTAATTTATCCATTATGCTGCGCCAAGCTTATGGTGAAGATTTATTGGCGCGGGCGATGGCTAAAAGTGTCACCAGTGCCTCTCAAGATATTATCGTCATTGATGGCATCAGGCGCTTAGCAGACATTGAATATCTAAAACCAATTCCTGAGTTCTTCGTGATTGCTATTACGGCCGAACCTCAACTAAGATACCAACGTTTAATCAAGCGCAATGAAAATCCGGGCGATGCCGAAAAAACCTGGGAAGACTTTTTGGCGGATGAAAATAAGGAAACGGAAAGAAGTATCGCCCAAGTAGCAGCTGAAGCTGATTATCATCTGGATAACAATGAATCTTTAGAAAGTTTGCATGCTCAAATTGACAAAATTATTTTGAGCAGGCAAAATAAGCAGTTAAAATAAGTCTTAAAGCCATGGCTAATTATTCTGGTAAATTAATCGTGATTGATGGGACTGACGGATCAGGAAAAACTACCCAATTAAACCTCTTAGCGGCGCGCCTTAAAGAGGAGGGGTTAAATGTGGAGATTGCCGACTTCCCCCAATACAACACGAAATCAGCGGGGTTAGTAGAAGAATATTTATCCGGTAAGTACGGCGGACCCAATGAAGTTACGCCCTATCAAGCATCGGTTTTTTATGCCGCGGACCGCTTCGATGCTAGTTTTAAAATTAAGCAATGGCTTAAGGAGGGAAAAATTGTGCTCTCTAATCGCTATGTCTCTGCTAATATGGGGCATCAAGGAGCTAAGATTGGCAACTCCTTAGAACGCAAAGTCTTTTTTAACTGGTTAAATGACTTTGAATATCAATTATTCGGCATTCCCCGCCCTGATTTATCTTTAATTTTACACGTGCCTGCGAATGTTTCTTTTGAGCTTGCCAAAAATCGCGCCCGCGAAGACTGGAAAG
This sequence comes from uncultured Gammaproteobacteria bacterium, assembly GCA_964385475.1. Taxonomy (GTDB): domain Bacteria; phylum Patescibacteriota; class Patescibacteriia; order Patescibacteriales; family UBA12465; genus JAEZRQ01. The sequence continues at coordinate 2,119 of CAYLPC010000029.1, forward strand.
GTAAGACTAAAGACATTCATGAAAATGATTTTAACCACCTGCGCGCCGCTGAAGAAACTTATTTAGAAATTGCCAATACCCTGCCCGGATTTACTTTAGTTGAGTGTTCTCAGAACGGCCAGATCCTAGAACGCGAAGCGATTAGCGAGTTGATTTGGATTCAAGCCAAACGACTGCTTAATGGCGGTTTAAACCAAAAGAGTTCCAGTTTCCAAGCGCTCTCAGAAATTATCAGCAGTCATAAACAAATTCAACAAAGCAAAAATATTCTCTTTAAGAATCCCGAGAATGAAGCGCGCCCGGCGGCCACTCCAACCAATACAGACCCGGTTCTTAAAGTTGAACGTTTAGATCCTGAAGCCAAACTGCCTACTCGCGCTAATCAACATGATGCTGGTCTTGATTTATATGCACGCGAACCATATTCTATTGCTCCTTACGGCCAAGCAGCTATTCACACCGGCGTACGACTAGCTATTCCCGAGGGTCACGTCGGCCTCATTTGGGATAAAAGCGGTTTAGCCCGTCAAGGAATAATTACTGTCGGCGGCGTAATTGATGCTGGTTACCGAGGAGAAATCGTAGTCGTAATTAAAAATTTAGGTGAAGATATTTATCATATTTTACCTGGAGAAAAAATCGCCCAACTACTAATCCAACCTATTAATCTATGTGCCGTTGAGGAAACCAAGATTGATGACATCACCGATCGCGGTAGTGGCGGTTTTGGTAGTAGCGGCCGTTTTTAAAAATAAAAAATAAAGCCTCTCGCGCGCGAGAGGCTTTTTTTTAATTTTTGGGTACGACCAAATAAAAGTTTAGTTCATCCGCAAAAGGAATCTTATTGGGGTGAAACTTGAAAACACTTAATTCGTTTCCTCCATACTTGCAGAAAGACAGGATTGCGCCGTAGCGTTGCCCATCTTCACTCTTAGTAAGAAATAGTGTCCCATCTTTAACTGGCAAGGCGTCAGCATGCAATTCCAGATAATCTCGGATTTGAGACTGGGTCAGAATTAGTGAGTCTAAGTCAGAATTAATCCGACGAAAAACATCTTCCGCGTCCCAACCGCTAACTTGATAAATATCTACCGAGACTGGGGGTGTGGCTCGACATTTTTTGGGGTTAAAGCCCCAAGCTTCAAAGTCAGGGTCAATCTGAGTAAATAAATTAAAACTCCGAGTCAGAATTTTTTCACCAGAATTGGCCGGCAGATTATAACTTCCTACTAATGTTATTTTTTTCATTTTGTCCTCCTTTTTTAAAGTTCTGTGGGCTATTTTGCTACAAAAACAAGATTTAGTCAATAACTATTGACATAGTTTTACTTTTATACTAGAATGGCATCCCGTAGTTATTTAACAACAAAAAAAGAGAAATGGAAAGATTAGGACATAATGAGAAAAAAGTAATCGAAATATTACTTAATTTTAGAGAAAAACAAGCAAAAGTTATTCCTAAAAAGGTTAATATCTCCGGCTTTCAAGGTTTTAGCCACCTGATAATATTATCGGAAATAGCTAAAAAATTTTTAATCCCCGCAGAAAACAACCACAACAGAACTTTTGACTTAGTGATGGATGAGTATCGCAAACCAGACCAGATAAAGGAGTTTATTGCTTACCGCGAAGCCCTGGAACTGGAACAAGAAAAAAATGATTTTCAAAATTTAGCTCTAATGCTCCAAAAACGATTGGAGCGCTCAAAATGAAACCAACAAAAAAGCGCCTTATGTTTAATAAGGCGCTTTATTTTTTTATTTAAGCAGCTGATTCTGGTTTTTGAGAGGCTTGAAAGCGTTCAAAGGAATCAGAAGCAGCGTAATAATTTTCTTCAAAACTAGCGCCAATCTCTTCTAGAACTTTCTTACGATAGCTTGGATCTTTTGGATCAAAGATAGACAACTTATCACAGATAGCTTCTCTGCCACCATTCATTCTGGTTTTGCCGAAACAATCAATATCAGTATAGCGACGACTGGCGAGCTCTTTTTTCGGCATGCGAAAAGCGTAAATATATTTAGCCTCTTTCTGATTAAAAAGGCGCTTTAAATCCGTACTAAAATACAACTCATCATTATTATCGCCCCCGAGACCATCTTCAAATTTTATATCATAGGGACTGACATGATAAGCAACTACCGTATCCTCCAAACGACTCTTCATAACCTTTAAAGCTTGTTCCAAAGAAATTTTACGTCGTTGGGTAAACAGGAGCTCCCTCGTATCACGATCTAAGGGCTTAAGAATATGTTGTAAATCACTAGGCACAAGCTCTGATAATTTAGTGTCACTATTATAAGTGCCCTCAACTAAATATTTAATACCTTGCTCCCAATCCATATCCTCCACACTCTTATTTTCTGTTTCTAATTCTTTAATCTTATCAAACCAACCCGTATCTGCTCCACCCGCCAACTCCACGACGCGCTTATTTAAGCCATCAATAAATTGAAAATCTTCCCGTTTGCGGGGATTGCTCTTACGACTATCTAATTCTCTGCGATCACGCACGATAAAATCATCGCCGTAATTATCTTTAGGTTTTTCTACCTGAGCGCTGAAATTTTGTTCAAAACTCATAAAATAAGGCTAATTTTTAACGAAGCTATTATAACACAAAATTATAGAAAAGTCAAAAATAACTTCCCCTTCCGCCTCTTTTTCGCTACACTGCTAGTATATGAAATACGATGTTATTATCGGCTTAGAAATTCATGCGGAATTACTAACAGCCAGTAAAATGTTTTGTGCTTGCGATAATGATGCCAGAGGGAAAGAACCTAATACAACAGTTTGTCCTATCTGTTTGGCGCATCCTGGCACCCTACCCCAACCGAACAAACGGGCAATTGAATTAGTTATTTTAACTGGCCTAGCGACTCATGCAGAAATCAGTCGTTACTCAAAATTTGATCGCAAAAATTATTTCTATCCCGACCTGCCAAAAGGTTATCAGATTTCTCAATATGATCAGCCCCTGTGCCGCGGCGGTGAATTAGAAACCAGCGATGGTCCCGTCGCTCTAACTCGGATTCATCTAGAAGAAGATACGGGCAAGTCTGCTCATCCACAAGGAGTCGATTATTCCTTATTAGACTTTAACCGGGCTGGCACCCCTTTATTAGAAATGGTTACTGAGCCAGTAATTAAAAGTGCGGCTCAAGCTAAAGAATTCTGCCAGCGTTTCCAGCAGCTGTTACGCTATCTTAAAGTATCGCAAGCAGATATGGAAAAAGGTGAGATGCGCTGCGAAGCGAATATCAGCTTACAAAAGCCTGGATCTTGGGAATATAGCGATGGACAAATTAAAGTTTTGAAAGGAAAATTAAATCCTAAAGTGGAGGTTAAAAATATTAACTCTTTTAAAGCTGTAGAAAAAGCTATTAACTATGAGATAGAAAGACAGAGTAAGTTATTAGATGAGGGGGAAAAAATTGATGCAGAAACCCGAGGCTGGGATGATAAAAAAAATATTACCAAGGCGCAACGACGCAAAGAAACAGCGTCTGATTACCGCTACTTCCCCGAACCAGACATTCCTCCGCTAGAAATTAGCGATGCTTGGATTAAAGAGATTGCCAAAGAAATTTTAGAATTGCCCGAGGAGCGCATCACTCGTTTCATGCGCCAATACGGCTGGCGACGCGACCAAGCGGAATTGATTGCTGCTGACCAGGAATTATCTGATTGGACAGAGCAGGCAATTTCAGAAGCAGGAGCTTGGATTGTCGCTCAAGATGATGATCTTGAAAGACAGGATAAAAAATTAGCGAGCTCAGTCGCTAATTGGGTTGGCTCCGAACTTCTTAAACACCTCAAAGCTGATGGCTTAAAAGTTGGTGATTTAAAAATTAGTCCAGAAAACTTTGGGCAATTAGTTTGCTTGGTTTACCAGGGAAAAATTAATTCCAGTGCGGGTCAGAAGATTTTAGAAAAAATGTACGCTGGTGGCGGTGACCCGGTACAAATTATGAATGATTTAGGCCTAGAACAAGTAGATGATGAAGATTTAATCAAGGAAGCAATCGCTAAAGTAATGAGCGATCATCCTCAACAAGCAGCGGAGTTTAAAGACGGAAAAACCGCCTTGTTGCAATTCTTTATTGGCAAAGTCATGGCCGAAACCAGAGGCAAAGCCAACCCAGAAAAAGTAAAAGCTTTATTGGAAAGATAATAAAAAGGACTATTCTTAGCGAATAGTCTTTTTTATTATAGCCAATTTTTTATTAAAGACTCTGCTTCCTCTAAACTGCTAACTTCTTTAATGTCTCGACCCTGACGCACCCATCGCTTAAACCAAGTCTTTTGTCGCTTCGCAAAACGATAAATAGCAATACCTAGCCTCTCTACCATCTCGTCATATTCTATCTTATCTTGTAAATACCAAGAAATATAACGATACTCCAAACCAAAAGCTTGTAGACGAGCAGGCGTCACCCCCTCATCTAACAATCTCGCCACTTCAGCTACCATCTCTTCATTATCAAGACGGACTTTTAATCTTCTCAAAATACGCTCTTTCATTATCTCGTCGCTAGGATTCAAACCCAGAACTAAAAAATCATAAGGCGGTTTTTTAACTTTAGTTTGAGGGGTTTGTTTATTTAAAGCAATCTCCACATAACGCACGAGACGACGAGGATTATGCTTATCACTATTATTGAGATTCTTCGCAAATTCTGGTTTCAGTTTTAACAATTTTTGGTATAACTCTGAAGCAGATAATTTTTCTAGGGTTGCTCGCTGCTTTTTATCAGGCGCTCCTGGTGTTAAAGTGTAACCATCAATAACCGCCTGTAAATATAAGCCAGACCCTCCTACAATAATCGGGAGCTTGCCTTTCATTAAAACTTGATCAATGGCTTTAAGAGCCCCCTTTTGATATTGAGCGAGATTATATTCCTCCATAGGGTCGCACACATCAATCAGATGGCATGGGATCTTTTTTCCCGCTACCAGATACTCAGATAAATCTTTGCCTGTACCGATATCCATTCCTCTAAAAACTTGTCGACTATCAGCAGAAATAATCTCGCCTTTAAACTTGGCCGCCAGTTTGACTCCCAGAGTCGTTTTCCCTGAGGCAGTGGGGCCTAAAATAACTAACACCTTTGGTTTTGGGCTTGGTATTGACATATTTCATTAAGAATGCTAAATTGAGGCCAGAAAAACACACTTAGGTTATCTAGTAAGCGTTACCTCCTACGCTCTCCCATACTTTACTAGAATGAAAAACCACAACCTAAGTTTCCAACCGCGTGCTGCGGTAAAAAAATAAGCGCGAAGAACTTCTTTTGCCATAACAGTTAAAGCGACTTATTTTAAGGGTCTAAGTAATTTAGACCCTTTTTTATTTTTGATAACTACCAATGAGACCAAAATTTAACGCTTCATCCACCATCACCGGGACAAATGTTCCAATTAAATCCGAGTCAGAGTCTGGTGCGTTAAAAAAAACTGTCTTATAATCACTAGTCTTTCCGTAATAACGGCCATCTTCATTAACACCATCAACTAATACTAAAATTTCTTGACCAACTAGTTTTTGATTAACTTCCAGGCTAGCGGCAGCAATTTTGTCATTTAAGATTTTTTCTCGTCTCTTTTTTTCAAGGCGAGAAACATCATCAGCCATCTTCCAAGAAGCAGTCCCTGGGCGCGGACTATAACGGGCCACATAAGCCAACTCAAATTTAATATCTTCAAATAGAGCCACCGTATTATTAAACTGCGCTTCACTTTCACCTGGGAAGCCAACAATGACATCCGTTGTGATAGCAATGCCTGGTCGGGCACTCCGTATTTTTTTAATTAACTCCTGATAATGAGCCACGCTGTAATGGCGGTTCATAGCATGTAAAATGTCATCATCACCTGACTGAACAGCTAAGTGAAGATGGTTAGCAATTTTCGGAGAAGAAGCAACCACCTCAATCAACTCATCGCTTAAATCTTTAGGATGACTGGAGGAAAAACGCACCCAAAAATCACCAGGAAAATCGGCGA
>CAYLPC010000029.1:8137-8944 GCA_964385475.1 uncultured Gammaproteobacteria bacterium
AGTTTGGGAAAATCATAATCACCGCTATGGTAACTATTTACATTCTGCGCAATTAAATTAATTTCCTTATACCCATTAGCCAATAGTTTTTTGACTTCCTCTAAGATATCGGCGACCGGACGATAAACTTCACGACCCCGGGCATAAGGAACAACGCAATAAGAACAGAAATTGTCGCAACCGTTACCAATCGGGACATAAGCCGTATAGGTGCTCTGATAGCGTGCAGGAATAGTGAGGTAAGCTTCACCTTTTATCTCTCTTTGAGCATCAGAATCTGTACTTGTTTCACCCTCTTTAAGTAGAGCTAATAATTCTGGTAGACGATTAATTGGCATAAATAAATCGGCCTGCCCGCTTAAACGACGTTTAACATCTCGACGGTGAGCTAAACAACCGGTAATCACTATGAGGCTGCGAGGATTGTCTTTTCTAATCTGGTTGACTAAACCATAAACGCGATCCTCTGCTGACTGCCTGACGCCGCAGGTAACTAAAATAACGAGGCGCGCTTGTTCTGGTTGCGCTACCTCAATATAATCTTGACTGTCTAGATAGCTGGCAATGCGCTCACTATCAGCTTTATTCATCTGACAGCCAATTGTAATTAGGTGGTATGTATGTTTATTCATGGTCGTTTGATTTTATAATTTGATACAAGGTAAATTGTCGGCTAATAAATTTTACCGGCTTTAACTGCAGACCGTATTCAGGTAGGCGGCTGTTGTTTAGATAGTTTAAATCGGCCTCAGGATAAGTAAAATTAAAATAATAAAGAGGATAATGGCGTTCTAGTTTTTCCAGAAA
>CAYLPC010000030.1:0-8799 GCA_964385475.1 uncultured Gammaproteobacteria bacterium
GCCAACCAACATTGCGTGCTCGCGCATAGGCGCGGTAACTCCACCAAGTGTATTGGATTTTGTCCCTGTTAATCAGCCGATAAGTATCAATAAAACCATCGGCTAAAAATTTATCCATCCACGCCCGCTCCTCTACAGTAAAACCGGGACTACCGACATTTTCTTTGGGGCGCGCGAGGTCAATTTCTTGGTGAGCGACATTATAATCGCCTGTTAAAACTATGGGTTTTGTCTTTTCAAGTTTTTTTAGATGCTTCTGAAGCGCTTCATTAAAGGCAATCTTATAATCCAGGCGAGATAACTCATGATTAGCATTCGGAAAATAACAATTCACTAAAAAAAAGTCGGCAAATTCCATAATTTGAGTACGTCCTTCGACATCAAATTCTTTTTGTCCGAAACCATTAGTAATAGTTAGCGGTTCCGGAAGATCATCACGTACTAAGATGGCCGTTCCCGAATAACCAGGGCGAGCCGCACAATTCCAATACTCTCGGTATCCAGGAAAATCCAAAGCAGCCTCAGTTTTAGCGCTCTCTGAAATTTTAACTTCCTGCAAACAGATAACATCTGGTTGTTCTTGTTGCAAAAAATCTAAAAATCCTTTTTTGAGGACGGCGCGCACGCCATTTACATTCCAAGAGATAATTTTCATGCTGTAATTTTTCACTAAATTATGTATAATGAGAGTATAAGTAAAAAAAGTAAAAGAGACAATTTATGGCGACAAATTTAGGAGATATGAGCCTGGAAGAGCGCGCAAAATATTTGACTCTTAAAGAAAAATATCGAAAAAAAATACTGCCCTGGTACCGAAGATGGTGGGGGGTGGTTTTGCTTATTATATTAGGTTTAATGTTTATCGGCGCCATCGCGTCCGGATTATATATCTGGGATCAAGTGGCCAAAATCCGAGCGGCGGATAAAGCCAGTGTGCTCATCAACTCCGATGTGGAACTGCAACGGGCAATCTACGGCCCGGGAACAAATTATTTTTTAGGCACGGATGATGCGGTCCTGACCATTGTTGAATTTGCAGACTTTGCTTGCCCCTACTGCGCGAAAGGTCATAATTTTGCTAAAAAAATTGTAGACCGTTATCCTGGACAAGTAAAATTTATTTATCGCGATTTACCGTTACATGAAAATTCTGTTGACCTAGCCCTGGCGGCACGCTGCGCTGGTGAACAAGGAAAATTCTGGGACATGCACGACCAGTTGTTTGCTAACCAAGCCGTGCTCACGGCTACAGGAGAGCCATTAAAAAATAGTATTTACAATCTCGCCGGAACTATTGGAGTAAACGCTGCTTTATTTGATAAGTGTTTTGAAGACCAGAAATATGTCACCAGCATCGCCACTGATTTTAATGATGCTCTTGCTCTTAAAGTAGAAGGGACGCCCTCATGGTTTATTAACGGCCGAGTGATGTCCGGATATTTAGATGATTCTGCTTTTCTCACTATGTTGGATACTTATATGAAAACCCTTACAAAATAAATATGTTACCGAAATTAATCCAGATTAGAATTCATGGCCGCGGTGGACAAGGGGTCGTGACGGCCGCAGAATTAATTGCCTTAGCGGCTTCTTTTGACGGGCACGAAGCTCAAGCCTTCCCCTTTTTTGGTGTGGAACGCAGCGGCGCTCCGATTATGTCCTTTGCCCGCATCTCCGATGCGCCGATTAAGACTCGTGAACAAGTATACCAACCAAATTATTTAATTATTCAAGATGAGACTTTAATTAGTGACCCAGAAACATTAAACGGCACTAATTCTCAAACCATTATTATTGTTAATTCCTCGTCTTCGCCCCAAGAAATTCATCAACAACTTAAAAAAATCAACGCGCAAACTAATATTGCTGTAAAAAATATTTTTACCGCTCCTGCCACCGCCATTGCCATGAAAACTATTGGTCGCAATATTATTAATACTGTGATTTTGGGGGTACTGGCGAGAAGAAGCGAATTATTCTCTTTAACTTCTCTAAAAAAAGCAGTTCGTCAAGAACTTAGCTCTAAAGGGGAGAGCGTAGTTGCTAAAAATCTCGAAGCTATTTCTTTAATCTATGAAGTCAGTTAAAAAAATAAAACCAATTAGCCAAGCCAACAGCTCCCTGGCTAACAAAACTGGGTCTTGGCGAGTTTACAAGCCCGTCACCGATTACGATATTTGTATCGGCTGTTCTTTGTGCGCTAAATTCTGTCCGGATGCCTGTATTGATATGACACCTCAAGCAAAGTATGAGGGTAAGCTTAAACCGGTGACTGATTTAGATTATTGCAAAGGATGCGGTTTGTGTGCCAAAGAGTGTCCAGTGAAAGCAATAAAAATGATTGAAGACTTTTAATATGCCTATTAAGAAACAACTCCTGGAAGGATCGGCGGCGATTGCGGAGGTAGTCACAAGGATTGCCCCTGAGGTAGTCAGCGCTTATCCTATTACTCCACAGACTCACATCGTAGAAGAATTGGCGAAACGCCAAGCCGACGGCTCTGTGCCTTATGAATACGTACGCGCCGAGAGTGAGTTTGCGGCCGCTTCAATTGTTTTGGGGGCGAGTGCCGCTGGCGCCAGAACCTACAGCGCCACTTCTTCTCAAGGATTACTGCTGATGGCTGAAGTTTTGTATAACATTTCTGGCATGCGCCTACCTGTTGTGATGACGGTCGCTAACCGCGCCATCTCCGGACCGATTAATATTTGGAACGACCACTCTGATATTATGGCGCTGCGCGACTGCGGAGCAGTTTTATTATTTGCCGAAACTCATCAAGAAGCGATTGATCAGCATGTCGTCGCTTATAAAGTAGCGGAATCTTTATCGCTGCCGGTTTTTGTGAATGTGGATGGTTTTATTATGACGCATTCCTTTGGAAACTGTTTGTTGCCAAGCACTAATACCATTAAAAAATTCCTACCACGCCGCCCGCTAGCTAAAGGTGAATATTTAGACGCTAAACATCCTGTGACTTTAGGTGTGTTCGGCGGACCGGAGAGTTATCATGTATTTCGCCGCTCGCTCCAAGATGATTTAATGGTCTCATTGAAACTGGTCAATCAAGAATACTTAGCTTGGAAAAAAATATTCCCCACGACTGAAAATAAAGAAAAGTTGAGCTTAGTTGATAATGGTTTAATTGAATATTATGGAGCGAAAAATCCAAAATTAGTTTTAGTGGCCCTAGGGACAGTTTGCGGCACTATCAAACAAGTTATTGATCATTATCCCGGCGCAATTGGTTTAATAAAAATTCGCTGTTATCGTCCATTCCCAGCGGCCGAAATAGTTAAGGCTACACGAACCGCAAAACGGATTGTCGCTATTGAAAAAAGTTACGGCTTAGGTTATGAGTCCCCTTTAAAATTAGATTTAAGCGCTGCTTTTTTAGGAAAGAAGGTAGATGTTAAATCTGAAGTTTTAGGATTAGGAGGACAAGATATCACTGAGCAGCAAATTAGCAAAATTATTAAGCAGTATGAAAAATAAATTAGCCATCCTTATTTTAAGTCTTGGTTTGTTGTTTGGTATTTTTGGAGCTGCCCAAGCCTCTGTCGGTTTTGTCCCTCAAGTAAGCATTCCTGACTCCGAATTTCAAGCTGGGACTCCAGTGAGTGTCGGCCAAGAAAGTGGCGGGGTAATTTCTAGCGATTTATTAGCGCGCTATATCCGAGCCTTTTATGTTTATGGCTTAAATATCGTGGGGATTCTAGCGGTCTTATTTTTAATGGCGGGTGGCGTGATGTGGATCGTTTCCGGCGGAAGTGAAAAAAGAATTGCTGATGCCAAGAAAATGATCAGCGGCGCTATCTTAGGCGGCGCTACTTTAATTGGAGCTTATTTTATTGTTAACACTATCAATCCAGAATTAACAAAGCTGCCATCTATTGATATGAAAGTGATTGAGAAAGTAGATGTGAAAGATGAGATTGGCTCCGCTTTTCTGTCAGATGCCGAAAAAGTAGCTTACGTTTGTTTGAGCAGGGATCAAACTTGTGCCCACACTAATCCCCCTTCTTTAAATCTTGACTTAAGTGCTTGCCGCAAGAAAAAAGGAGAGAGTCCGACATGCCCGATTAACGAAGTAGTTTGGTGCTGCGGCATGAATAGTACTACTCAAGACCAGGCAGACAAAACATGTAGTGGTAAAAGGGATGGCGATCAATGCAAAATTACTGAAACCGGAGGACTTGGCACTGGTTATTGTAAAAATAATAAATGCCAGCCTTGTATTATTGCCGGCCAGCAATGCAGCAACGATTACGAATGCCGGAGCGGCTCCCTGCTTATCTGCGGTTATGGCGAAGCGGCTGGTGTAAATTTCCCAAGCAATTGTAATAAAGGTTACTGTGCCGGCATTGATAGAACTTCTCCTAATGAAGCCTGCGGTCCTTTATATGCCGGTAAGTGCATGGCCTCTTGCCCAAGCGGATTTGAAAAATATGATGGCGGAACTAAATGCAGTTCTGGCTTGAAATGCTGTAAGGCGCAATAAATATGAAGAAACATCAATCTAAAAAATTATGTCCTGGGCATAACGCCTGCGCTGGTTGTGGAGAATTGTCCGCTGTGCAAGCAGCGCTGCGCGGTTTGCCTGATAAAGTTATTCTCGCAAACGCCACCGGCTGTATAGAAGTCACAACAACTTCCTATCCGGAAAGTTCTTGGGGGGTGCCGTGGATTCATTCTCTATTTGAGAATGCCGCCGCAGTTGCTTCGGGAATTGCCGCTGCCTTAAAAGCGAAAGGTGATAATGAGACGAGAGTTGTGGCGATTGGCGGCGACGGTGGGACTTATGATATTGGCTTAGGATTTATTTCCGGAATGTGGGAAAGAGAAGATAAGATTCTTTATCTTTGCTTTGATACAGAGGCTTACTCCAACACCGGCATTCAAGCTTCCGGCGCTACGCCTTATGGTGCCTCTACCACAACCACTCCGAGCGGTGTTAAATCAATCGGCTCTAGTACCCACAAAAAAGACATGCTAGGAATTGCTCTAGCCCATGGTCTTAAATATGTTGCTCAAAGCACTGCCGGCTTTCCTGATGATATCACTAATAAAGTTAAAAAAGCCTTAACTTTTGATGGTCCTACTTATATTCAAATTCTCTCTCCCTGTATCCCTGGGTGGAAAATTAATTATGATGAGGCTGGTGAGATGGGAAAATTAGCAGCTAAGACTGGTTTATACCCTTTACTGGAATATGTTGACGGCAAGCTGTCTGCTTCTAATATTAATTCTAACTTTACCGCGGTGCCGGTTAATGATTATCTTAAAAAACAGGGTCGCTTCAAACACTTAGCTGAAGCAGGAATCGCTACAATCCAAAAATTAGCCGATGATAATATTAAGCGTTATCGTTTATGAGCAAAATTATTTATAAAATTACCTTTTTAGCGCTCTTAATATTCTTTATCAGTGCTTCACCATCTCAAGCGGCTTTTGAATGCTCTTGGACGGATGCGGTTGCCAAAACTCAACAATACGGTAGCGATCGAGAAGGTTATACGGCCTTTACGACCCCCGGCTGTCCTGATGGCACTAGATTAGGAGCGATATCATCTTGTACTGGCACTAAGAAAGAAGGACAAGAATGCTGTTGCTCCCAGGCAGCCACTCCAATTGAAGATGTGAAACAACCTAAGTTTGTGATACCTGATTTTCAAGTTAATATCCCCGGATTAGATAGATTAAGTGAAATTAGCTGCAGTGAAGGTGTGTGTGAAGTTCCTTGGATTTCTGAATACGCTTTTGCATTTTATACTTTTGGTTTAAACATTGTTGGTATTTTAGCAGTCCTAGTTTTGATGGTTGCGGGAGTTTTATGGATTGTTTCAGGTGGTGATGCTGGAAAAATTACCCAAGCAAAAAAATTAATTGCTGGTAGTGCAACTGGGTTAGTGTTAATTGTTGGAGCTAATCTAATCCTCAACTTCATCAACCCTGAGTTAGTTAAAAAAAATAGTGTACTTATCAGCTATATTGATCGGATAGACCCATTTGCCATACCGGAAAGCGAGCAAGTTAGCGCCCCAACTTCGGCAGCTAGCTCCCATGGAGTGCCCTGGTTTTTCCAATGCTCTCCTGAAGGCAAGGCTGTTTCCTATAATTTGAATGGTAAGTGTAAAGATAAATCATCAACCATTTGCTCTTCAGGTTGTGGCGTCGTGGCGACATTAATGGTGATGAGTAGCTTAGGACAAACACCAGCTCTATCTACTTGGACCGACAAAGTTGAAGCTAGTGGTGGCCGGGTCTGCGGCAGTGGATCATCTGCTGCCGGCTTAATAAAAGCTGCTGAGGCTTACGGTCTTAAAGGAAGGCATCTAGGTAATACCGGTGACATCACCCAAGCTCTCGATGCTGGTCATCCTGTGATTATTTCCGTAAGACAACCACCTAAAGCGAAAAAAGGGAGTTGTAAATTTACTGGAGGTGGACACTTTATTGTACTAACTGGCTGGAGGGATAAAAATAAACTTATTGCCGATGTTAATGACCCTAATAACCCTAGTCAAAAAGCGGAGAAACGCTATATTAATCTAAATACTTTCGAGGGTTGTGATTTAGGACAGTCCTTCTATCTCTACAAGTAAAGAAATAAAAAAAGCCGTTGACGAAAGTCAACGGCTTTTTTGCTTTTATCTAAACTCCTCTATCCATGGCTTCATTAGCCAGTTTATCTGCTTCCTTATTTAACTCTCGGCGCACATGAATAAATTTAATATTTTTAAAAGATAACGATAAATTGTGAACCTGTAAAAAAAGAGGGGCTAGGTCAGCATTCTTAACTTTATACTGCCGATTAAGCTGTTTGACGACTAACTCACTATCTAGATAGCAATCCACTTCGACGGCGCTAAGCTCTTTAGCTCGCTCCAAACCGGCAATTAGAGCCCGATACTCCGCTTGATTATTAGTAGTTTCTCCTAAATATTGAGATATCTCAGACAACCTATTCCCCTCAGCATCATTTAAGACAACGCCGATTCCGGCGGGACCAGGATTACCACGAGCACCACCATCACTATGAATAATGATTTTTGGAATCATATAATTATTCTGTTTCGCTTAATTTTAAATCAATGACCCGCAACTGGGCTTCGCGACGGCCATTAAACTCATTAATATCTAGATTATAAACTAAATCAATCAGGTCCCCTACTTTTAAATGGTGATAATTTTCGGCCACACTAAAAGCTAAAGCACAAAAATGACGAGATGACTTACCATCGGTCAGACGAAGCTTGAGATGCTGATTATCCTGTCCCAAATAAGTGAGGTCGCTAATCTTGAGCTGATAACTGACTAGTTTTGGTTGTGGATTATCTTGGCCGAAAGGAGCTAAGGACTGCAAGCTCTCCACTAGCTTTAAATCGATGTCCGATAAATTAAGGACTGCTTCAATCTTCAATTTAGGCAACAACTCTTTACCAGCTAATTCTTGAGCGACAAAATCAGTGAGTTGGGTTTTAAAAATATTAAGAGTATCCTCATCAGCCACCGAAAAACCGCAGGCCATCGGATGGCCGCCGAATTTCGCTAAATACTGACTTTGCTCTGTTAAAGCCGCAATTAAATTTAATTCCGCAATAGACCGGCCTGACCCTTTAAATGATACTTGGCCAGATTCATCGACCAAACGAGAAATGACCAGTGTGGGGCGATAATATTTTTCGCAAATCCGTCCAGCCACTAAACCCACCACACCCTCATTCCATGCGCTACCCTCCGGGGCGACTCCGATAATAATTGGCGGTAAATTATCGGCATCAATTTGCATCTCTACTTGAGCAATAATATCCTCGGTAATTTGCTGCCTTTCTAAGTTTCGTTCATTGAGCTCAGTGGCTAATTTTTTAGCCTCGGTTTCATCTTCTGTGGTGAGAAGGGCAAAGGCGGTGTTTGCATGGGCTAAACGGCTGGCGGCGTTTAAGCGGGGGGCTAACTGCCAGCTGACATTCCAAGCAGCCAAGCATTTACTAGACCCTCGTGAAACTTTAATGAGTTCAGCTAGGCCTAAACGCTTTCCTTGATTTAAAATTTTCAACCCCTGACTGGCCAGCATGCGATTTTCGTTCAATAAACTGACCATATCAGCAATCGTTCCGACTGCCACTAAATCAAGGCTTTTTTCTAAAATTAATTTTTTTTGAGTTAGGGGTAAATCAGCCTTATGAACTAAAGCGCTAGCTAATTTAAAAGCTACTCCCACCCCAGCTAAATAAGGCCAAGGATAAGCGTCTGTTTTGTCGGAAGGATTGATGTGTGGACATTCCGGTAAATCGCTCGGTTCTTCAGGGAGAACATGATGATCAGTAATAATAACATCTAAACCAAGAGACTGAGCGTAAGCAACTTCTTCTTTATTCCTAATACCACTATCAACAGTAATAATGAGTGCGGCGCCCGCCGTTGCCAGTTGATCAAGCGCACCTTTATTTAAACCATATCCTTCACTAACTCTGTCCGGCAAATAAACCTCGACCTGAGCTTTTAATATTTTCAGGGTGTCCATTAAGACGGCTGCTGAAGTCACCCCATCAGCGTCATAATCGCCATAAACCACAATCTTACTGCCTTGTTTAATATGCTTAATAATCAAGGAACTCGCCTCTTCCATATCGCGGAAGAGAAAAGGATTATAAAACAGCAGATCAGAATCGCCGCAGATGTCTAACACTTGGTCCGTGGGTAATTTTCCGGACAAAAAAACCTCCGCCTGCTCTTTAGTCAGCAAGCCTCTATTAAATAAAAGCTGGCGCAAAAGAGAGGACCATTCGGTTTGT
>CAYLPC010000031.1:0-8729 GCA_964385475.1 uncultured Gammaproteobacteria bacterium
AACCGCCAGCTGATTTACCTTTTGTTTAAACTTATGAATAATTCGCGAGCCTCGCGGCGCACCATCGGTATTGACGCTCGTTTTTATGGACCGGTGGGCAAAGGGCTGGGGCGTTATACTCAAGAAGTAGTTGATAATGTGATTGCCATCAATAAAGATGAGTTGGTTGATTTTGTTATTTTCTTATCACCGGCCAACTTTGATGAGTTTGTTTGCCCCAACAAAAATGTCCGTAAAGAGTTGATTCGGTCGCGCTGGTACACTTTAGCTGAGCAGATAGAAGTGCCGTATAAGTGGTGGCGTGCTCGGATTGACCTGATGCATTTTCCTCATTTTAATGTCCCCTTGCTCAAAGCCGGTCCATATTTGGTGACTATTCATGATTTAATTTTGACCAAGTTTCCTACAGTACGGGCCACTACGCGCGCACCTTTTGTTTATTGGTTGAAAGATAAGGCTTACCGCCGCGTGATTAGTTCTGCTGTCAAAAAGGCGCGACAGATTATTGCCGTTTCTCAATTTACAAAAGATGATTTAATTGAACAGTTTCAAGCGCCCAATGAAAAGATTATTGTGACTTATGAGGGGGTGGCGAATTTAGCCAAGGGGAGCGATTCTTTGTTTGTGGCGAAACTAGATAATATTAGTACCTTAGCTTTGTATAACATCAAGCATCCCTATCTGCTTTACATCGGTAATGCCTATCCTCATAAAAATCTGGAAGGCTTAGTGAGAGTTTTTTCTCGCTTGCATAGCCTTCAACCTAATCTCCGTTTAGTTTTAGTGGGTAAAGAGGATTATTTTTATGAGCGGGTGCGCACCTATGCGCAACAGCTAAATCTATGGCAGAAAGAGAATCATAATACCCCGATTGTTTTTCCGGGCTATGTTCCCGATGCTGATTTAGAAGCACTTTTTCAAGAAGCGGCACTTTATGTTTTTCCGTCTCTTTATGAGGGCTTTGGTTTGCCACCACTAGAAGCGATGGCTAATGATTGTCCGGTTGCCAGTTCTAATCGAGCGAGCATGCCAGAAATTTTAGGGGATGCGGCGGCTTATTTTGATCCAGAAAACGAGGATGAAATGTTAGCTGTAGTTCAAAGTCTCTTAAATGATGAAGAAGCTAGAAACCGCTTCAAGAGTCTAGGGAAGCAGCAGGTAAAAAAATATAATTGGTGGGAATGCGCTCGTGCGACCAGCGAAATTTATCACCGCGTTCTCACTAAACTTTAAATGTTTAAATCAAAAAAACAATTTAAAATATTTTCTTTTAAAAAAAGACAAACACCGAACTTTTTAAATGAGATTGGTGATTTTGAATTTCATAGATCAAAAGGGAAGATTGCTCAAGTGCAAAAAACTACGCGCCGAACCTTATTACGTTTAGAGAAACAAGCCCAGAGAGATTTAAAAAAAGCCGCCCAAACCGCTCAAAAAATGGCAGCGGCAGCTCAACCTAAACAAAAACAACTCCCTCGTTTAAATTGGCTGACTCTCTCTTTAAGACGAGGACAGGCGAAAAAGCGCTGGCGCAAGCGGCAGAACCGAATTAGTCAGCTCTTAGATCGCAACGAAAAAAAGTTGTTGATTTTTAGAAAGCGTTATCTTAAGAATGATTCGCGCCGCCGAACTGGTTTTTGGTGGTCTCGTCTGGCTTATTTTAGTATCGCTTTGTTATTACTGATTGCGCCGTTTAAAATGATGGCACAATTTCAGGGAAGCAGCCAAGTATCTTTTAAGGACAGGGTTCTTAACAAAACTAAGGACGCCTGGCACACTTTGCAAGGCGGCGGCCAAGCAGCAGGGATGATGGATTTACGCTTAGCTAGTCGTCAGTTTACTCAGGCCAGTGAACAATTTGCACAAGCCGAGTCTGACTTAAAAATAATTAATGATCACCTACTCGCTTTAGCTTCGTTTTCTAAAGACCCGCAACTTAAGTTAGCGGCGGAGAGTAAAAAGTTTTTGCGTATCGGAGTTTTAGGGTCAGAGTTGGCAGCCGAACTAAGCGCTTCGCTCAGCGGCTGGGAAACTGGTGGCGGCGATTGGTTGTCCTTGTTAAGTCGCTTTGAAGAAAGAGGGCAGCATGCTCAAATTTTAGCGGACAACTTAGTCACAGAGTTAGCAGGAGTGAATGAGAATAATCTACCGGCAGAGTATCGTGCGATTTTTCAAGAAGTCAAAACTAAAGCAGTGGTTCTGCCAGAGACGATGGATTTACTGATGGATAATGCCGGTCGTCTGAAAAAATTAATCGGCGGCGGACAAGATAAACGCTACCTTTTAGTATTTCAGAATAATGCCGAGATGAGAGGGTCGGGAGGATTTTTAGGCAGTTATGCTTTGGTGGATTTTCGAGATGGAAAAATCACCAACTTAGAAGTCCCTGGCGGCGGTTCTTATGACACGGAGGCGGGTTTAAAACAAAGCATTAAAGCTCCAGAGCCCTTATGGTTAGTTAATCCTAAATGGCATTTTTGGGATGCTAATTGGTGGCCTGATTGGCCGACAACCGCCCGCAACCTGATGTGGTTTTTCGAGAAGAGTGATGGCCCGACCGTTGATGGGGTTATATCTTTAACGCCTAGCGTAGTGGAGCAATTACTAACTATCACAGGACCAATTGATTTAACAGAAGATTATGGTTTGATTATTAATGCTGATAACTTTTGGCAGGAAGTACAGTTAACGGCCGAGCGGGACAATTTAATTGATACGATGCCGGAAACGGTCGCCCATTTGCCAGAAGGAGAGGTGAATAAGCCTAAGAGAATTATTGGCGATTTGTCAGAAAAGATTTTAGAAGTACTCCCAGAAAAATTAGATAAAAATAATTTAATTAAATTAGCCGGCATTTTAGAGCAGAGTCTGGCTAGTAAGCAAATCCTCTTTTATTTTTCTAACCCCGACTTAGAACAATTAATCACTGAGCGTAATTGGGGTGGGGAAATGATGGAGGCTCCGTTTGATTATTTAATGGTTGCTAACACTAATATTGCCGGAGCAAAAACTGATCGCGTGATTAGAGAATCTATCAACCACCAAGTTACGATTAATGCTGATGGGACAGTTAGAGATAAGGTGACGATTACTCGGGAGCACACAGCCGTTAAAAACACCCCCTTGGTCGGCGTACGCAATGTTAACTGGCTGCGAGTTTATGTGCCGAGTGGCAGTAAATTATTAACTGCTAGTGGGTTTACCGCCCCAGAAGCTCATTACTTTGAAGCCCCTCAAGAGAACTGGATTGATAATCCGGTGATTAAAGAGACGGAAGGACTAGCCTTAGTTGATCCCGTGAGCCAAACAAAGGTTTACCAAGAAAAAGGGAAAACCGTTTTTGCTAACTGGGTGATGGTTGATCCCGGACAGACTTCGGTTGTTGTCTTGGAGTATCAGCTACCAAAACCATTGCCGACTATTACAGTCTCGGATAATTGGGCTAATCGTTTTAATCAGTGGTTAAATCCCGAAAGCAAACCAGGAACCGCTTACTCGCTATTTTTACAAAAACAACCTGGCTCCGAAAATCAAAGTTATCAACTATCTATTAAAAAACCAGAATCATATCAAGTTCGTTGGCAAAGCGATAATTTATTAGGTAGTAATGTTGAAAAACAGTCTTTAAGCCGCGATCACTTTTATTCAGTTTCCTTTATTAATAATTAATCATATGGCTATAAAAAACACTAATACCACTTCTGGGCGACCGGTTGCGAAAAATAATCCGCTCCGGCCAATGGGCGGCAAGCCTCCGGTTTTCGCGGCACACCCCGTACCGACAAAAGAACAAGTTAAACGTTTTGAGCGCGCTGTGCGACGTGAGGCCAGACAAGAGGAAATTGAAGACAATTTATCAGAAATCTATCGCGATGAGGCCGGAAACATGGTGGACGTTTCTCGTTTTAAGCCTCGTCAGAAATCAGTTTTTGTTTCCGTAATAAAAAATTTATTCGTCCTGGCAGTTTTGTTCTGTCTCGGTTATGGTTTGTTTTATTATTTTTTCAGTCCTTCGTCTAATGAAGCTAAGGTTGATTTGAAAGTTAGTGCTCCAGCGAGTGTTAAGGCTGGTGAAACTTTTACTTATACGATTAATTATGAAAATCGGAGCGAGTTTCCGCTGAGCAATATTCGTTTAGAGTTAAAGTATCCGGAGAATTTTGAGAGAGGAGAGGTGAGCGGTGAGGCACTGCCAATTGGTAATGCGGGTAACTTTTTTGAAGTGCCAGATTTATCAGTCGGAGCGCGCGCCGAAATTAAAATTATTGGTAAGCTTTTAGCTAAAGAAGGGTCGGCTAATGTCATGACTGTTGGTCTGAGTTATGAGCCACAAGACTTTTCTAGTGAGTTTAAAACTGAAGCAGTATCTTCTGTTCTAGTGAGCGGACTCGGTTTTGATGTTGGTTTTGAATATAGCAACGCCGTTTTAGTGGGGCAAGAAAATGAAGTTGATATCGCCTTTAATCCTTTAACCGAGACTTTCTTGGATGAGTTTGATTTATCTTTTGCTTTTCCGGAGAACATTTCTTTAGTCGCTAGCACTTCGGTGCCTGTGAAAGCGACGTCATCGCCCGTAAAAATTGAAAAGAATAATCTCTCTTGGCATCTCAGCAACATGGCTTCATCTTCAGAGTCTTACCATCTGCCAGTACGCTATCAAGTTAATCGCAAGGTTGGAGATACACAAGATATTATTTTACGTTTGAGCCGAACGGGAGCGGACGGGAAGACTTATGTTTTCCTAGAAAAAGTCATCACCTTAAATATCATGACGAGTAATTTAAATTTAACTCTCAGCGTGAATGATAATAAGGCGGAAGGGGCAGCTAATTTTGGGGATGAGTTGAATTATTCCTTAAGTTATACGAATAAGAGTGAAAATATTTTGCAGGACATTGTTCTCATGGTGGTTTTAGAAAGCGATTGGTTGGATTGGAGTAGTCTGCAAGAGGCTAAGGGCGGAAAAACAAAAAATAATACTATCGTTTGGACTAAAGAAGAACTTCCGGATTTAGCTTCACTAGCGCCTGGCAGTAGCGGCACCTTGGATTTTCAAATCAAGTTGAAACCTTATGATCATGATGTTTTAGGAAAGAATGCGGCAGTCCAGAGCTACGCTTACTTTAATTTAGGCGGTAAAAGTACGGGGCTAAATGACAGCAAGAGTAATACCGTCCTGACGAAAATTAATAGTGATTTTCAATTTAAAGAAAAAGTCTTGTATTTCAATGAGGATAATATGCCAGTTGGTTCCGGCCCCTTGCCTCCGGCGGTCGGTCAAGAAACTTCAGTGCGGGTTTATTGGAATATCGAAAATAATCTGCATGAATTAAAGGGGGTTAAGGTTAGTACCCAGTTGCCCGATTATGTTAACTTCAAAGAAGTACGCTCATCATCTCAGGGCAATTTGAGTTTTGATCCAGTCACACGTTCTGTCGTTTGGGATCTTGGCGATTTGCCGATTTCTGTTTATCAAGCCGGCACCCAGTTTGATGTTAGTCTGCTTCCCAGCGCCGCTCAAAGGAATAGCCTCCTTGTTATTTTGCGCGGAGCCGGCGCTCAAGCTTTAGACGCTGATACGGGGGCGATATTAACAGCAGCTTCTTCCCCGAAAACTACAAAACTAGAAGATGATGATATTGCCGGTTTAAGTAACTCTGGCTTGATTCAGTAGTATGTTTAAGTTGCGATTTAAAAAACCAGGCCGACAGGGCACGATTAGTACCCCTCACGGACGTTTGCACACACCATATTTTATGCCCGATGCGACTCGTGGTGCGGTCAAGCATTTAACGGTGGCAGAGTTAGACCAGGCCAAGATTCCGGCTTTAGTAGTTAACACTTTCCATCTGTATTTGCGTCCAGGAGCCGCTCTAATCAAGAAAGCGGGTGGGATTCATCGTCTCATGAATTATCCGCATCCTCTTTTATCTGATAGTGGTGGTTTTCAAGTCTTCTCCTTGATTCATCGGCAACCGGGAGCCGGTAATATTACTGACGAGAGAGCACAGTTTAAATCTCCTTTAGACGGTCGTCTTCATGAGCTCACTCCGGAAAAATCTATTCAAATCCAATTTGATCTCGGAGTGGACATGATGGTTTGCTTAGATGATTGTCCTCCCAATGAGTTCTCTCGGCCTGATTTAGAGAAAGCTGTGGCCCGAACAATTGCGTGGGCACGTCGTTGTCGTCAGGAATATGATAAGCAGATAAAAAAACGCCGCCTCACCAAGGAACAGCGACCACTCCTATTTGCCGTGGTTCAAGGGGGTGGAGAAATCGATTTAAGAGAATATTGTGCAGCTGAATTAGTTAAAATCGGTTTTGATGGTTACGGTTTTGGCGCTCGCCCTGTAGATGAAGCAGGTAATTTTTTGGCGCAAGTACTGGCGCGCACTGCGGCCGCTCTGCCTGAAAACAGTTTGCGGTTTGCACTAGGAGTCGGAATGCCAGAAGACATTTACCGCGCTTATTTCATGGGCTGGGATATGTTTGATTGCGTCATTCCAACTCGGGAGGGGAGGCATGGGCGCTTATTTTCTTTTAATCCGAGATTTAAAGGGTTCCGTCCGCCACGCTTAGTTCAGGGGGCAGTTAGCCAGGCGCCTAATTTTTATCAGACTTGGAATATTAATCGAGCTGAATATTTTGCCGATCAGAAGCCAATCAATAAAAATAGTCGCTTCCCGGAGCTACGCCAATACAGCCGGAGTTATCTCCACCATCTGTTTAAGACCCAAGAACCGTTAGGTCAGCGTTTAGCAAGTTTAAATAATTTAGAATTTTTTGCCGATTTAATGGCCTACCTGCGCCAAGCTTAGGCTTGGCAAAACGGCAACTTTTATTTATACTGGCTAATGGCTTATTAGGCCTTTTTTGTGCCGTTCGGCTAGGAAATTAGTATTATTTAATATTAAGAGATATAAAATTTTTTATGAAAACAAGAATGATTGCGACGGTTGGTCCCAAAACAGATACCGCAGCTACTTTGGAGCCCTTACTAAAAAGCGGAATTGACCTAGTGCGTCTTAACTTTTCTCATGCTACTTACGACCAATATCGCAAGATTAAGAAGATTATTGACGATTTTAATAAAAAAAATAAAAGAGCGGTAGGCTTAATGTTGGATTTGCAAGGTCCAAGAATCCGCGTTGGGGTGATGCCTGAAGATGGTATTGTGATGCGCTTGGGGGAAGTTTATGATTTTGCTTACTCTAAGAAACCGTATGTAGTTGGCGGAATTATTCCTATTGATTCTAAGGAGCTCCACCAAGATATTAAAAAAGGTCATCAATTATTTTTATGCAACGGCGCTATTGAGTTAGTGGTAGAAAAAGTCAGAAGCGGCCGTATTACCGCTAAGGTTATCAATAGCGGTGTTTTAAATTCTCATAAAGGAATTAATGTGCCTAATACTAACCTAAAAGACATTGGTTTAACTGCTAAGGATAAACGCGATTTAAAATTTGGCTTATCTGTCGGCGCTGATTATGTTGCCTTATCTTTCGTTCAGACTGCTGACGATGTTTTGCGTTTGCGCAAGTTGATTGGCAAAAAACCGGTGAGAATTATTTCTAAAATTGAGCGCGGTATCGCCTTAGAAAATATTGATGAAATTATTGAAGCATCAGATGTGATTATGGTAGCGCGCGGCGATTTAGGAATTGAAGTTCCTAGCGAGCGCTTGCCAATTATCCAAAAGAACTTAATTCGCCATTCTCATTGGCATCGGAAGCCGTCTATTCTGGCCACTCAGGTAATGACTTCTATGATTAAGAATCCACACCCAACCAGAGCGGAAATCAGCGATATTGCCAACGCGGTGATTGATGGGGCTGATATGATTATGTTATCTGATGAAACAGCGGTTGGTGAACATGCTTTAGAGGCGGTGCGCATGTTGAAAAAGGTGATTGCTTATACGGAAGAAAGTCTAAATAAAAATTATCTTTAATTATATGAAGATTGCAAAGATTGAAGCTTATCAAATTTTAGATTCCCGCGGCAATCCGACAGTCGCAGCGACAGTTACTTTAGAAAATGGTGCTAAAGGTTGGGCAGCCGTGCCGAGCGGGGCGTCGACTGGGAGCTATGAAGCAGTTGAGCTGCGTGATGGCGGTTCCGCTTTTGGCGGCCTTGGGGTAAGTCAGGCGGTTAAAAATGTGAATGAGAAAATCGCTCCAGCGTTGCTTGGTTATGAAGCGAATAAGCAAGCAGAGATTGATCAAGTCATGATTGATTTAGACGGGACGGCCAACAAAGCTAATTTAGGGGCTAATGCTATCTTAGCAGTTTCTCTGGCGACGGCGCGCGCTGCCGCCGCGGGACTAGGGCAACCCCTGTATCAGTATCTTAGTCAATTTAACCCTCGTTTTACTGGAACCTATGAATTGCCTATGCCAATGTTAAATATTTTAAATGGAGGCAAGCATGCTGATTGGGCGACCGATATTCAAGAGTACATGATTTTGCCTATAGGAGCGAAAACAATGGACCAAGCGGTACAGATGGGGGCCGAAGTTTATCAGTCTCTTAAAAAAGCGCTTAAAAAACATAATTATAATATTACCGTCGGTGATGAGGGCGGTTTTGCGCCAGCTGTAAAAACGAATGCCGAGGCGTTTGAATTATTAAACGAAGCGGTTATTGGGGCTGGATATCAGCCGGGGAAAGATGTGGTGTTTGGTATTGATGCGGCGGCTACAGAATTCTTCCAAGACGGACAATAT
>CAYLPC010000032.1:0-8464 GCA_964385475.1 uncultured Gammaproteobacteria bacterium
ACGATGGCGGCGCGGGCGGCGGTTCGCGATGTGGGGCGCGTACTGGATTACCCCTACGATTTTTGCGATTCTCTGTCCAAGAGTATCCCTATGTTTACTAAGTTGCCGGATGCTATTAAAAATGTACCCGAGCTTAGAGAACGTTATGCTAATGATCCGGAAGTCAAAAAAGTTTTAGATTATGCTTTACGCTTAGAGGGTGTGTCCCGTCATTCCTCCACTCATGCTTGCGGGGTGGTAATCACTAGAGATCCGTTAACGGAGTATACCCCCATTCAATACGCTTCTTCTATTGATAAAACTGTTGTCTCTCAATTTTCTGCCAACCCTTTGGAAGATTTAGGCTTGCTCAAAATGGACTTTTTGGGACTTAAGAACTTAACCATTATTGAGTCAGCTTTAAAAATTATTAAAAACACCAGAGGACTTAAAATTGATATTGATAGTATTCCGCTTGATGACAAAGAAACTTACGAGCTGTTTCAAAAGGCGGAAACCACTGGCGTCTTCCAATTTGAATCTTCTGGCATGAAGCGGTATTTAAGAGAACTGCAGCCGACGGAGTTTGAAGACATCATTGCGATGGTCGCTCTTTATCGTCCGGGACCGATGGAGTGGATTCCTGATTTTATTAAAAGGAAACACGGAGAAAAAAAAGCAACTTACCTCCATCCCAAATTAGAGCCTATTTTGACTAAGACTTATGGCGTGGCTATCTATCAGGAGCAGGTCATGCAGATTGCGCGTGAGCTGGCAGGCTTCTCTATGGGGCAGGCCGATGTGTTACGGAAAGCTATGGGTAAAAAAATCCCAGAGCTATTAGCCGAGCAAAAAGAAAAGTTTATCGATGGTTGTGTGAAGAATGGGGTTCATCAAGAATTAGCCGAGAAAGTTTTTTCCTTTATCGAGCCTTTTGCCGGTTATGGCTTTAATCGATCCCATGCCGCTTGTTATGCTTTAATTGGCTACCAAACTGCTTACCTCAAAGCTCATTGGCCGGTAGAGTTTATGGCGGCGCTGTTAACAGCTGATCAGCATGACACCGATCGGGTGGCGATTGAAATTGAAGAATGCCGGAACATGGGGATTAAGATTATGGCACCAGATGTTAACCAATCTTTTGCTTCTTTTACGGTTGTTACACCTAATACAGCCACTAACACATCCGCTACTATTGATGTTCCTATTGATACCATTCGCTTCGGCTTAAACGCCGTTAAAAATGTGGGTGAACATATTGTTGAGGTTATTATTAAAGAGCGGAAAGAACACGGCCCTTATCTTGATTTATTTGATTTTTTAAAGAGAATTACCGATAAAGACTTAAATAAAAAATCTTTAGAAAGTCTCATTAAATGCGGTGCTCTAGAGAGTTGGGGCGAGCGGGGCATGCTCTTGTCCAATTGCGATAAGCTACTCAACTTCAATAAAGAAGTCATTAAAGAAAAAGCCAGTAAGCAGGACAGCTTGTTCGGCTCTTTAGCATCAAATGATGTAAGTGGACGAGTGACTTTAGATAATTATCCGCCGGCTCGCCAAGAAGAAAAATTAGCTTGGGAAAAAGAGTTGTTGGGACTGTATGTCAGCGAGCACCCTTTTAATATGTATAAGAACCGCTTACTCGGGTATGCCACGCCGCTAGTTGATTTAGATAAACGGCGCGGTGAAAAATCAGTGGTGACCGCTGGGGTGATTAGCACTATTAAAAAAATAATCACCAAGAGTAATGAGTCTATGCTATTTGTGAAAGTGGAGGATGCCGTGTCCACCGTTGAGCTTTTAATTTTCCCAAGACTTCTTAAAGAAACAACGCATATCTGGATCTCTGGTAAAGTGGTGATTGTGGAAGCGGCAATTTCTGAAAAAGATCACGAAGTTAAATTATTAGTTAACCATGTCGGCACTTTGGAGGCGGACAATGCTGATAGTTCTATTGATAATTTTAAACGCACCCTGTTACAACGCAGAGAGAGTAGCGGCAACAATGGTAATGGTTGGAAGCGACGGGATTTTAATAATCATCAGGCGTCATCAACTAAAGCGGCGCCAAAAGTTATAGCCAGCACTCCCTCAGCTTCCGAACCTCCGTTTAAAATTGTTTTTGAAAAACTTCCTTCCGCGGCCGATCTGACAGAATTGAAACAGTTATTGGCCGCTAATCCCGGCAATTCAGAAACTCTATTTAAAATTAAACAACCACACAAGGATAATATCTTAAAGACTGGTCTGCGAGTAAATAATTCCCACACTCTCACGGAAATTATTACCCAGCGTTTTAAGGGAGTCTTAAAAATTGTTTAAGCTGCCACTTTTTGTTATAATTTAAACGCCTTGTTTGTGATTTTTAGATTCAATTAATTATACTGAAAGAGTCTCTCTTTTGATTCCTAGATAACTTTTTAATTCTATGTCCAAAGTGCGCTCCATCGCCGAGGAAAAGAAAACTTCGACTAAGAAAAAAGCCGTAGCTAGTCGGAGTGCGGCTCCAAAAAAGAAAAAAGTTGCTGCTAAGAAAAAAACTGTCACTAAGAAAGCTGCTCCTAAAAAAACAACGGCGCGCAAACCTAGCGCTCCCAAAAAAGAAGCTCCAAAAAAAATCAGAAAAGCCAAACCGGTGCTAGTTGATGTTATTGCCGATAAAGAAACAGAGGCAGTTTTTAGCGCGCCTTCATATCGTCCTGATTATCAGTTAAACATTGATAATGAAAGTGAGACCGTTTATCCGGAAAATGATTTTTATGAAGAAGAGGAGGGCAGTGATTTTGATTTTGGTTTGTCAGACAACAATGACGATTATGACAAACAGCGCAAATTCTTTTCAGAATTTACCAAAGACGCCACTGAGTCTCATGAGGCAGATGTCACTGCGGTAACGGCTGCTGCTCCTAGAAAAACCTCCATCAAATTATACCGCCGCCAAGCAGCGGTCTATTTAGGGGCGACCTTAGTCTTGATTCTCGCGGTCTTATATTTTTTCTTTATCAAACTGACCGTTTATATCTATCCGCAAGGAGAAGTTGTCAATGACAATACTACTTTCACGGTGACTTCCGCCACGGAAACAGAATCACCTTTCCCGATTGTTCGCGGTGAAGCTAAGCTTTCGGAGTTGAGTGCGGAAAAGGTATATCGAACCAATGATCAGCCGCAAGAAAATAATGAAAATTGTCGTGTGGTTGGCACAGTCACTTTATACAATAAGATGCAACGCAACCAACCATTAGTAGCAACAACCAGATTGTTAGCTGAGGATGGTCGTTTGTACCGCCTCGAGCGCGGCGTCACGGTTCCCGCTGGCGGCCAGATAACGGCGAGCGTCTACGCCGATCAGATTGGTAAGAGTCAATTGCTGACCGACCCAATTAAATTAACAGTTCCTGGCTTAGCTGCCAGTTTGAGTGATATTGTTTATGCGGAAAACACCCAAGCCTTTAGTTGTCAGGATGTTAACGCTACCAGACGAGTCATCACGCAGAGTGATCTAGATAAAGCCAAAACAGATATTGAAGAAGTTTTAGATCAGAAAGCTAAGAATGATTTTCGTCCAGCCGCCGGTCAGGCTGTCACCTATGATGAAGTCCCTGGCAGTTTTAGAGTTGAGTTTAATGTTAAAGTAGGTGATCAGCGTGAAGAGTTTATTGCTACCGCTAAGAAAAGTTATACTCTCGCCCGTTTTGCTCACGACGATGTGGTCGTGCTCGCTAAAAATCGCTTAGCCATGCTGATGTCAGATGACAAGCAGCTCACCGGTTTTGATGCGCAATCTTTGGCCTACACTCTAGAGAGTTACAATCTATCGCCTTCAGAAGCGACTGTTAAAGTTTATTTTAGCGGCGTCATGTCTCTCAAAGAGAATACCGTTTTGGTTGATCGCAAAAAATTAGTAGGTCTTAATGAAGCACAAATCTCCGAATATCTTCATCAATTTCCTGAAGTCAGAGATTATCGTTTAGAATTTTGGCCACCCTTTATTAAAAATGCCCCTCAATTGCCGGATAAAATTACCGTCAAAGTTGTCGAATAGGAATGATAATAAAAAAGCGCTTACCATCAGGTAAGCGCTTTTTGTTTGGATTTAAAAGATTCCTAAAAATCCACTAGTCTTCTTTTTCTTAGGAACAATTTTTTGCCGCCCTTCATAGATAGCTAAGGCTTCCGCAAGCGAAGCTTCGTGGTTGATTATTAGGGAAAGAGCTGTCGCTAGTTTGATAGCCTCAGGGAGTGGGCGTTGGTGGAGATTGCGTCCGACGGCCATGCCGCTAGCACCAGCCGTATTTACCTGATGCCAAGCGTGGCTTAATAAATCTTTCGGTTGTTGTTTGCCACCGCCAACACAAATGATTTTTGTCTCTCCAGCCGCTTGTACCGCCTCTTGAAACTTTTGTGCCAAAACAATATGTGACCCGGTATAAGGATATTTAGTTTTAACAAAATCAGCTCCTAAAGCGGCGGCGACACCAGCGCCACCGGCAATGATTTTAACATCATCCTCCATAATACCTTTACCTCGGGGGTACATCCATAAAACAACTAACAAGCCGTGATTATGCGCCTCCTTGATCAGTTGAGCGGCTTCTTGTAGCATTTGAGGCTCATCTTCACCACCAAGATAAATAGTATAGCCAACACCGAGAATATTTAAGCGGCTTTGCTCTTTAAACTTAACGACATCACTAATAGACCACCAGGCGTTATTGGTCACCTCAGAGTAATCTTTATAGAGATTGGTGCGTCCATTTACTTTCACTAGATAGGGAATATTAGGATACTTGGCGCCGTAGCGGGCAATGAGGCCTAGCTGTGTAGCAAAGACGCCGACAGGGGAGGCAGCCGCAATTTGAAATAAGTGTTCCGGTGATCCGTCTTCAGGGGTAATCCCGGGCCCTTTAAAATCAGCATTTAAATGTTCTACTTTTTGGTCTCCAGCAAACAGTAAAAGGCGGCCGCTGCTGGCAGTCGCGAGGCGTAAATTTTTTAAATATTCCTCCCGTTTTTTCGGAGGAACGGAGAGAGGGGCAGCTAATTTAGTCATAGGAAAATATTTTATAAGATAAGGGAAATATGGTATGATTAACAATAATCTAAGCGACATTATTATATCATTTTATGGCTCAAGATAAAAGGAAACAGAGCGATGATCAAATTAAACAATACCAAGATCCCAATCAGCTAATTCCTAAAAATCTGGAATTCGGTTTGTGGCTCGCTAACAACAAGCGAAAAATCGTGCTTTGGCTGACTATTATTTTAGGGATCATTGCGGCTGCCTTTGTTATTTATGCCTTGTACGGCTATATCTATTATTTTACTATCGGTAAAGAGCAAGACAAGATTATGAGTGAGGGCGGTGCGGTTATTGATATCTCTGACTATCGCTTGCAAAATAGACCTTCAGATTTAAGGATTGGGACGGCGAAATCCCTAGCCAGTGATAATGGCACCGACCTAACAGTAAAAATTGCTAATGTAAACGACAAGCAATATGCCGCGTTTGAATTCTGTTTTATCAGCGGTGAGCAGGAAGCCTGTGGGGGTGATTTTATTTTGCCGCAAGAAGAAAAAGAAGTAGTTTTGTTAAACTCCTCTATGCCTGCTGGCGGCAGTGTTCAGTTTGAGATTACTAAAATCTATTGGCAAAAATTAAGAGCTGGCGAAATCCCAGACTGGAACTTTTTTAAGAATCAACGCTTAAATTTAAGTTTTGATGATGTGCGCTTCAGCACTTATAGTAATGATGTTGCTTATCTGGAATTTACTATTACCAATAACTCCGCTTATAGTTATTTTGCCATTCCTTTGAATATTATTGTGCGGCGAACCGATGGCATCGTGGCGCTCAATCGCTATGTGGTTCAAGACTTAAATAGCCGTACTAGTCGCGAGGTTCGTTTGCTTTGGCCTGAAGGGGCGGCTGCTCGAGGGCAGGTAGAAATTGTACCGATTCTTAATATCCTGGATAACCGGCTTTATAAGCCATACTCCGCTCCTACTAATTAGTATGATGGACCGTCTCAGATTATATTTAAAACACGTTGATTGGATTTTGTTTTTCGTGGTCATCTTATTAGCTGTTTTTGGTTTACTGGAAGTTTACAGTGTGGCTTTAGGGGTGGGAGGAGATGCGATGAAAAATTTTTACAAGCAACTGATGTTTGTGGGGCTAGGGGTAGTCTCTTTATTTGTCATGACTTTTTTTGATCATCGTTTTTTAAAAAGTTTAAAGAGGTATTTATATTGGTTTGCTGTCGCGCTATTACTCCTCGTTTTAGTTTTTGGAAAAACCGTACACAACACAACAGGATGGTTTGAGTTTTTGGGTTTTAGTATTCAGCCGGTGGAATTTGTTAAAATCATCCTGATTATTTTTTTAGCAGCCTATTTTTCTGGTTTAGCCACTAAAGTTAAAAGTACCAGACATTTTAGTGTTTCTTTAATTAGCGTGTTAATTCCTGTGGCTTTAGTCGCTCTGCAGCCGGACTTCGGTTCCTCGCTCATTCTTTTGGCTATTTGGCTGATTATGGCGATGGTGGCTGGTTTTGGAAAAAAATATTTTATTGTTATTTTTCTTTTGTCTTTAGTGGCGGCGGTACCGCTCTGGTTCAGTTTTGATACTTATCAGAAACAGCGCATCACTACTTTATTTAATGTTGAACAGGGAAGTGTCTGTCACGAAAAAGAGTGTTATAATAAACAACAGGCTTTGATTGCGATTGGTTCTGGTGGTCTAGCTGGCAAAGGAGTCGGTTTTGGCTCTCAATCTCAATTAAAATTTTTACCAGAAGCCCAAACAGACTTTATTTTTTCAGTAATTTCTGAAGAATTGGGTTTTTTGGGAGTGCTTGTAGTTATTTTATTATTTAGTGTGTTCTTTTATCGAGGCTTGTTGGCCGTGCGCCAAGTAAAGGATGATTTTGGTACTTATTACCTCTTAGGCTTCATGGGGCTTGTTTTTACTCATATGTTTGTTAATATCGGTATGAACCTAGGAATTCTGCCTATTGTCGGTTTACCCCTACCATTTATCAGTTATGGCGGCAGCTCTATCATCTCTTTGTTTATCGGGGTTGGCATTATGCAGAATATTATTGTAAAATCTAAAATAAATTATTAAATAATAGCCGAAAAGGGTTATTCCGGATTAGGCGAGAAAGTTATGGAAATGAAACTTAGCGGCTCCACTCGCGAGGAGCAAGAAAAATTGACCGAAGATCTGGTCCCAGCCATTCTTTATGGAAGAAATGTAGCTAATATTAGCTTAAAAATTAAAAGAATTGAGTTGGAAAAAATTGTTAAAGAAGCGGGTGAATCAAACTTAATTGACTTTAATTACGGAGCGACTCCAGTTAAAGTTTTAATTAAGGAAATTCAGCGCCATCCCGTCAATAACCGTTTGCAGCATGTTGATTTGTTCCAAGTTAATATGGCCGAAAAGATTACTACCGAGATTCCTTTGGAATTTATCGGCGAATCAAAAGCGGTTCGGGAATTGTCTGGTCTGTTAGTTAAGAATATTGATGCCCTAGAGGTGGAATGTCTTCCTAATGACTTAGTTGATCACATTGATGTGGATGTGTCTGTTTTAAATACCTTTGATGATGAAATCAGAGTATCTGATATTAAATTACCTAAAGGTTTAGAGTCCTTAACTGATGTAGAATCAATTATCGTATCAGTGGTCCCGCCACGCACGGAAGCAGAAGTGGAAGCGACTCCAGCCACTCCTGAAGTAAAAGAAAAGAGCAATGCCTCAGAAGCAGCCTAAAAATTTAGAAATTCCAGAAGCGGTCGCCTCTCCGGCGACCGCTGGGTTAAATAAGACAATTATTATTGCCGCTTTTGTGTTAGGTCTGTCGATGTTAGCCTTGGGGTTGTACATGTTTCAACCAACTTGGCTTTTTCCTGTGGCTACCGAACCAGAGGCCAACGTTCCGGTCTTGGTGGTGCCTGAGCCCGAGCTAGTAAGTTGCCCGAACTGCGTGCGCCATCCTTTAAATGGCCTTTTAGTAGCTCCAGAAGACGCTTCAGGACGGCCCTGGGCAGTAATGATTGATAACTTTACAGAAGCTCGCCCTTCGGCTGGTTTGAGCCAGGCGTCATTAGTCTTTGAGGCTCCGGCTGAAGGTGGCGTCACTCGGTATTTAGCTATTTTCACTCCACAAGACTTGGGTCCGGAGATTGGGCCTGTGCGCTCTGCTCGTCCTTATTTTTTAAATTGGGCTAAGCAACTAGGAGCAACTTATGTGCATGTGGGCGGTAGCCCTGATGCTTTAAATGAGGCTAAGAGATTGGGGGGACAGGACTTAAACGAATTTTATAACGGTTCCTATTTTTGGCGAGATAAGCAGCGTTTTGCCCCTCATAATGTTATGACTTCTAAAGAGAAGCTAACATCTTATCGCGCGGCCCATTCTGATGCTGAATTTGTAATCATTCCTTATCTTTTTCAAGATGGCGTGGCGAGCAC
>CAYLPC010000033.1:0-362 GCA_964385475.1 uncultured Gammaproteobacteria bacterium
ATAAGCGCTGAAAGCATCTAAGCGCGAAGCTGTCTCTAAGATTAGGTTTCATAGATTGGTCCGAGACGAGGACCTTGATAGGCCGCAAGTGTAAGTGCAGCAATGCATTGAGCTGAGCGGTACTAATAAATCGTTTGATTCTCCCACACTTTTGTTAGCTAAAGGTTGTTCCGGTTATCTAAGTATTACAGTTGGAAAAACACTATTGTTCTGGTGATTGAAGCGGAGGGGTCCCACCTGATCCCTTCCCGAACTCAGAAGTTAAGCCCTCCAGCGCTGATGATACTTGGGCAGGAGCCCTGGGAAAGTAGGTCGTCGCCAGAACAATGGTGTTTTTTTATTGATAAAAAAAGAAGCTCGGA
>CAYLPC010000033.1:372-8456 GCA_964385475.1 uncultured Gammaproteobacteria bacterium
TAATAGCTATTATTTAGTGCTAGTGGCGGTACCGCTACCTAAGTCTACTGGTTTCCACTCAGTAAATACCAATGATTCTTCAATGTCAGATAAGTACCCCTCTTCCAAGTCTTCATAACGATAATCATCCGAATCTATTTTGATAGGGTTAACAATTTTCTCTTCAGGGGCTGTGCCAGTATTATGCCATTTTGCTTTGGGAGAGATATAAGTTTTTAAAGTTTTAGAGACATTAACTTCGGCACTGGCTTCTGGGCTTAGAATGATTAAGCCCATATTTTCTACAGGAAAATTAGGAGCTTGTAACTGGGCAACTCCGTCTAAGAAAATATTAGCTTGTTTGGCTGTTTGTCCGTTAGAGTCTAATTCTAATTTTGTGCCCATGCTATCTATTTCCAAATAATTAACTTCAGCCTTAACTTTAGCGCTGCCTCCTTTTAAAATTAATTTTAGATTATCAGTTTTAAGGTTAGTGATTTCTAATTCAGTATCATAAGTTCCATAATAATAATTTAAAGTTGGTAAGCCAAGATAAACATCAACGATTTCGTTGCGCTTAAAGCAGAAGAGACAGCGGCGAGGATGGGTGCGGTAAAAACGCAGCTCGTCTCCTTGCCGAAAAGCACTCACAGATTCGGCAGCGGCCTTAGGGCCAACAATCTTAAGACTATACTGTTCGCTATTTACTGTATGAACGCGCAAGCGGGAGTCATAATTTTTGATTTTCGTATAAGGGTTAACCGGCAACTCGCGTTCAATGACAGGTTGGTTTTTAGGGTCATTTAAATAATCAGTAACTACTGGACGATAGTGAAAAACCAGACTACTAACACCCACTAGAGCCACTAGCCATAATATAAAAGTAATTGCTAAAACCGGCCAATTAAATTTAATCTTACGTCGTAATATGCCTACGGCACCCATAATGACCAGAGCTAAAGGAATTATTACTGCGCTATAAAGAGCGAGTAATAGCCAGCGGACAGGCCCATAGCCAATAAGTTCAGCGATTGGTAGGTCTTGGGTGAAGTAAGGGTTGTTAAGATTAAAAAACCCAGTAAAAAGAGCTACGGAAAAAGCGACGGCCAAACCTAAAGCTACTAACAGCGCGCCCAAACCAAAAGCCCAGCGAAAAATAGACCCAAGAGAGCGCAAGCCGCGGCCAATTAAATCGACTAAACTTCGCAGTCCGGCGGTTATCCGGCTAGAAAACCGATTAGCCGATTGGCGTAATTCTTCATTGCTGGGAATATTTTGTTTAGCTAAGTCGCGGAGACTTTCGATGGTTAAAGGGTCACCCGCCATTTCTAGTTTCTGGGCGCTAGTGCGAGCCGCCGGCATCAGGAGCCATAATAAAAGATAAATCAGAATCCCAGATCCACCCACAACTACTAAAATCAAGAAGATAACCCGAAAAATTAAGGGATCAACTCCAAAATAAACTCCCAGTCCGGCACTGACGCCACCGATAACCCTATTATCCACATCGCGGTATAATTTTTTAGAGAATTCTTTTTGGTTGACCGACGAATTCACTTTTTCTTCTTTGTTTTGAGGAAGCTCTTCATCTAAATCGGTGACCGTGCCCATAACGGCAATTAACTCTTTCACATCAGCTAAATCAATAGCTTGTTTAGCAGGAGAAATTTTGTCCGCAAACTTATCCGCAATATTACTTTCAATATCAGCCACGATTTCCCCTTGCTCGTGGCTAAAATGCTGACGCAAGTCATCTAAGTATTTTTTTAATTGTTCGTAGGCGTCATCCTCAATGTTAAAGAGACGGCCGCCAAGAGTGACGGAGATGGTTCTTTTCATATGGTTAGTCGTTTTTAAATAAAGAAGTCACAGCTTCGTTAATTTCTTGCCAGGCCTGCTCTAATAATTTTAAATCATCCTTTCCTTTCTTAGTGAGAGTGTAATATTTTCGGGGCGGGCCACTTTTTGATTCTTGCCAGCTATATTCCAAGGCCCCAGAATCTTTTAAGCGATTTAAGAGAGGGTAGATGGTACCTTCCACAACAATTAAATCGGCTTTCTTAAGGCGTTGCAAGATATCTGAGGCGTAGGCTTTTTCCGTGGCAATGCTTTTTAAAATGCAGAACTCTAAAAGACCTTTACGCATCTGGGTTTTGGCGTTTTCTAAAATATTTTTTTCTTCAGGCATAGGGGTGGGGGATTAAAAATAATAACTAAGTATATTATATCATTTAATACTATGTATTGCAAGGTTCTGGTAATATATAATATCTAAGCCTTAAAATAAAACAAAAAACCACCAGCCCCACGGCTGGTGGTTTTAAGTAAAAGTCGATTATCTTTGTCCTAGAGGAGCAACGATTAGTTCACCGCTCGGGTTAGCTGGATCATAAACATATTCCACCACTTCTTCATCGGAAGTTACCTTTTTATAAACAGTGGCATTGCCCTCCGCATCCCGTTCCAAGACTTGCAAGCGCACACTTGGGTTGTCTGCCACATCCATCTTTTCTTTTTCTTCAGGTGTCATGAATTCTACTTCAATCTTTTTTAAGAAAGGAGCTTCGAGATTAATCGCTTCTTGCGCCGTGGGAGTATTATTCATTTCCGGGTTGAGTAGCGTATTATCTTTAGGACGATTAACATTTAAGAAGGCTACTAACAACCAAATGATCAGAGCAACGATAATTACCACTGCTATAATAAAGATATTTTTTTTGTTCATATAGTTAGGTATAAAGATAATGCTTTATATAAGTGGGTCTAAAGGTTTAACGTCCTTACAGTCAAGACAGGTGGGGGCTTCGTCTGGTCCGCAAACTTGGTCATTAACACAACCAATATTACAGTCAGTGGAGCAAACTTCTCCAAAAGAACAGACTCTATCACCACAGCGGCAGTCTGAAGAACAGTTGCTAGGGGATTCGTTATACTCTAGTTCACATTTTCCGTTGCCGCAATGACAATCAGCGGAACAACTCCAGGCGGACTCATTGGATTCGCAAATTCCGTTGCCGCATTTACAATCAGCTGGACATGAAGTTCTAGTTTCTTTTCCAGTGCAGCTGCCGTCACCACAAAAATCTTCCCACTGGCAGTCTAGTAAACAAACCACTTTTTTAATAGTTGTATTATATCTTTCTCCGGGCTCGCAAATCTTATTACCACAAACTTCGCCGGAGTTCATATAAGTACCGCAAAGAGAAGGATTTAGGACTTGTTGGCCATTGCTT
Organism: uncultured Gammaproteobacteria bacterium; assembly: GCA_964385475.1. Taxonomy (GTDB): domain Bacteria; phylum Patescibacteriota; class Patescibacteriia; order Patescibacteriales; family UBA12465; genus JAEZRQ01. The sequence continues at coordinate 3,585 of CAYLPC010000033.1, forward strand.
TTACAATATTTTCCCTCCTTATAATAAATCCAGCGACCGCTTTTGTATAACCCTGTTCCGCATACATTATCCATACAAGCGCAATCTATAGGACAAGAAAGAAGGTTTTCGTTATTATTACAATCACCATCACCGCATTTACAATCATTGGGGTTATTTATCATATCCTCCATGCCAGTACAGCGACCATCATTTGCCCATTGTGATCCTACTTGGTTAATATCTGGACAGTCCTTAGAGTTAGTTGGAGTTTCGCCAGAAGAGGTGTCACAAACCCCATCCCCAAAATAAGGAGCAGGAACACAATATTGAGAACCAGTTGCTCCATAAAATAGAGTCATGGTGCCTACAGGACAGCTTTCGCATTGAGCGGCGCCGCCAGTACTATAAGTATTTCCCGGGCATTTTTTTGGAACAAACGAACCGACTTTGCAGAAGTGCCCAGGGGGGCAATTCATGGTGGTGTTACATAATTTCATCCCAGGCAAACTAGAATCAACACACTCAGAAGAAGCAAATTTTGCATTAGCGTAAAGCGTTGTTACTAAAAATTTCTGATCAACAGGGATTAAACCGCCGGTTGCTGGACAGAATTTTCCGGCAGCACAAAGACGGGAGGTATCATTAGCAAAACTGCATTCATAGCGGGCAGGAAGCGTATAAGTTTGGCTGGCGCAACGGTAATCTGCTTGTTGTTCTATTGAAGCGGCGGCCGCTTCAGAGGCGGTAAAGTATTTTTTGGCACTTAAATAATCAGAACGAGAAATCATTGGTTCTGTCCCAATAGCACAATCACTGGTGCCGGTGTTAATGGTTTCAGCTTGTTTATAAACACAATCAATTTGATTATAACCACCGTTGGAACAATTATTAGGGCATTGGGCGCCGCTACTATCATAACCACAAACCCCACACCCACTTCCGGCTGGCGCTTGGCAATCATCCTTACATTCTTCTTGCAGAGCGGCAATATTCGCATCCGTACTCTTCTGCCACACCTCGCCAACTTTTTCAACTCCTTTGTAAACAGTAACTGTCCGTGTCTGGGTGTTGCAATCAAAATAGTGAAGACCACTTGTCCAGGCAACAATAGCGTTAATTACCGGAACCCAAACCCACCACTTTGTTTTTACTTCACATGCACGATAATCTTGGGTTACCTGTTTGGGGGTAGCATAGGTAACTTCTTTGTAAGAATAGCCGCAGCGACCATCACCACACCCCTCTCCGATTGCAGGGCAATCGTCCATACAGATTCCTTTTTCGGCGTCTTGACAAATACCGTCACCACAACGGAAAACATTAACATAAGGTGGTGTATTTACTACAAATTTACCCCATTCAACAGAAGTTTTATTGGGGACAAAAATTTTTTTGTTTGAAGTATTAAGAATAGTTGCGTCCCCTTGTTGACTAAGAACTTGTACATTTTCTCCTGGGAAAGAATCATAGAAATCTTTTCTTTCACTCACAGATGCAGATGCAATTAACGCAGGAAAAATAATAAAAAAAAGAGCCGCGATTAAAAAATAAAAGCTCTTCGAGGAAAACAATTTTAACATATAGTTTAAAAATATTTACGACCCCACAATTAAATTGCAACACTCTAATTATAGCTCAAAAACAAACATCTTAGCAAGAAAAAAAGCATCTTTTCAAAAAGATGCTTTTTAATTTTTAGTTTTTGACTAAACGTACAGATAGTCCGCGATAGAAAAGGGACAGACCCGGACCAGCGTCAAGTCTATTGCCAGCGATATCATCTAAGACAGCGGTATAAGCAGATTGAATAACATTACTGCTGCTGTTAGACCAAAATGATGTGTATACATTCAAAAAGGCAAAAGCGCTAAGCCTTCCTCCTGCTGGTAAAGCAGTAAAACCGCTAGAATTTGTGGCTCCAGTATTAGCGCCTTCTTTCCAGTGGCTATTACCAACTTCTTTCATCTTGCCGCCAGCAACCTTTACTCCTCCCAAATAGTTAGCTAATGTTAGCCACTCGCTAATTTCTGGGGTGTGATAACCGACTATTAGTCCTCTAGGGTCATTTGCAACATACCAGTTGTATAAACCGCCGTATTCTACACCAATGCTAGGATCATTGTTATACCAGCAGTAGGCCGGGGTTTTCATAAGATCCCACTGAGCTTGCTCGGTTACATACGGAATAGGATCGCCGTTAGCAAAATGAGTGCCACGGAAGTTGTCTAATAACCAAACTTGGTTACCGATTTCTACAATCCGGTAATAATTACCGTCAAAATCAGTAACAGCTGCCGTGACTAAAGTGGTATCAAGGCTACTGCTAGCCAGAGCTCCTATCGCTTTAATTTTAATGGGATATTTAGTATTTTTTGCTAAATTATCTAGTTTAAAATTAAGAGTAACGGGAGTTTCACCACTATAACTTCCAGCATCAGCCTTAGTTACAACTTGACCATTAACAGTATACTCAACTTGCACTTTAATATTAGATTCTTTAGGAATCATGGTTAACCGTAGATTTATGTCTGTGTAAGTTGCTTGAGTGTGAGCGACAGAGATAATTGGTGGGTTGAGGGTCTTAAAGCTTTTTGTGTTGGAAGTAGCAATAAGAGCAAATTGTTGACCAATTCTTTCTAAGAGTAAAACTCTTAGAGTATACTCTTTATTGGCTTCTAAATTAGCGACAGGCTTTTTTACAACAATAGTCTGATTGCCAGAGCAACTACTTTGAGCTACTTCTACCCACGAGGTACCGTCAAAACACTCAAAAGAAACAATTAGGTTTTGACTAGCAGGGTTAGCTGAGGCTACTAAGGTGGCTGAATTGCCAGTAACATTTTCCGGGGCCAATAATTCTACTTTTGGTTCAAGTATCTCTATTGGTGGTTCTTCGCAGCAAGAGAGCAGGAAGACGGAACAAACAATAACCAGGAAAGCAAACACTTTCCTGTAATCAGTGATAAAATTCATTGCTTTCATGATTGGTTGTTTTTTAAATTGTTAAGATACTAAAATATAGCTGTAGAATAGCATAATTAACTAAACTTGTCAATGATAGATTTGGCTAATTTATTTTTTATTTGTTATTATAAATAATAATTTAAACTAAATATTAGCTTAATCAAATTTATATGGGTCAAAATATAGAAATTGAAAGAACTTTTTTAGCTAAATACTTACCTGAAGGGTTAAAATTAGCTAATAATAAGAAAATAATAGACATTTATCTGCCTAGCTCCTCTCCTCATGCAAAGTTAAGACTTAGAAGTAACGGGGAAGCCTACGTTATTACAAAAAAAAGCCTAATTAATTCAAATGATCCTTCGCAACAAACAGAAGATAATATAAAGTTGACCGAAGCAGAGTTTTTGGCGCTTGCCAAAGCTGATGGCAATCAAATTGAAAAAATTAGATATTATTACCCCTATCAGGGACTTACAGCCGAAATTGATGTTTTTCTTGGTAAGTTAGAGGGGCTAGTGTTGATTGATTTTGAGTTTAACACTACAGAGGAGGCTCATAATTTTAATATTCCCGATTTTTGTTTAGCCGATGTTACCCCAGAGGATATTATTGCTGGTGGAGTTTTAAGTCACCAGACCATGGAATCTTTGGGGGAGTTTTTCAAAAAATACAATTATCAGGAGTTAAAATAATTTTTTATGACCATAAAAGAGCTTCGGTTGTCAGTGGCAGATACTTGTCCGTATAGTTGTGTTTACTGCAATATTTATATAAAAAAAATTAATAAAGGAAAAAAACAAGACATCGGAAAAGATGTTTATATTGTTGGCAATGAAAGCACGGCAGTGTTGTTAGACTCATCTCAAAAAAGAAGATTATCACTCACAGATTATAGTTTTTTACTAACTGAATTAAGAAATAGTTTTGGCCTAGAAGACGTCACTTTTACTGGAGGAGACCCTTTTACTTATCCTCATATTAAGAGTTTAATCAATTTAGCCAACTCTCTAGGCTTAAGAACAACAGCTATTACTAAGGGTGCCCCTCTGTTTTCCGTTAGAACACTAAAACAAGCTCAAGAAAAATTGGGTAACCTATCGAGAGTTATTATTTCTTTAGATATCATGGACAAGAAAAAATACGCTCAAACAAATTTACCTCTTATCAGTACAGATATCGGTGAAACTTATCTCCCTAAAACCTTAAGTTTAATAAAAAGATTAGTTAAATTCGGCTATCGTGTAGATGTAAACTCCGTTTTAATGCCGTGCATGACTAAGGAAGAGTGCAATTCAATCTTCAATAATTTAAAAAAGATAGTTACTTTTTGTAATGAAGCGGGGGTGGCTCGAGTTAAGTTTATCGAGCTTGATTCTGCAAAAACCTTAGGGAATCCTTATATTGAAAACTATTTTAAACGCTTGGAAGTAAGAAAGTTTTTAAAACCATATGGTGAGCAGGTTGTATCTTATCGCACTCATTGTCCTCAAAATTTTATTGATGGACGGAAAGTAAATAAATTATGTGAGTTTAGTCATGGAGGGGAATTACACCTTAATCAGTACGGGCAATCCCTTCTTTGTCAAAAAGACTCACAATTTAATTTAGTTGATCTTTCTGAAGCGCTTAATAAAAAAAATCAGAAACAGTTAATTTCTAAAATTAAAGAGATAAATAAAAAAATAATTAAACAAAAATGCAGCTTTTATGATAAAAGAAAAAAGGTTTTTGTGGCCTAAAATAAATTCTAAAATTAAAAAAGCAGTATTAAAGCAGCTGGATGATAGTATTTCCATATATGATGGTAGTGGTATTTTTTCTGATTTTGAAAAAAAATTTGCACAATACCACAATAGGAGTTTTGCTGTTTTGTTTAGTTCAGGCACGGCAGCTATTCATGCAATGTATGTTGCTGCTGATTTA
>CAYLPC010000034.1:0-8162 GCA_964385475.1 uncultured Gammaproteobacteria bacterium
TATCGGTCCTTACTCCTTAATTACTCAACAACCTTTAGGTGGTAAAGCCCAATTCGGTGGTCAGCGTTTTGGTGAAATGGAAGTTTGGGCTTTGGAAGGATACGGCGCTGCTCATACACTGCAGGAAATGTTAACGATTAAATCCGATGACGTTCCCGGCCGCTCCAAGGCTTATGAAAGTATCATTAAAGGAGAGACTATTGAAAAGTTAAATGTTCCTGAATCTTTTAATGTTTTAATTAGAGAATTAAAAGGTTTGAGCTTGAATGTGGAATTATTGGGCAAAGATGGTGCCGCTAGCGAAGTGATTTCCTCAGAAGATGAGTTGATTGCTGCCGCCGATGCGGAAGCTGAAGAGAAAAAAGATGATAAATACGATGTTCCTGCACCAGAAATTATTGCGACCACTGACAGCCAAGAAGGATCAGGGGGAGAGTCGGCCTCTGAATAATAAATTAAATTATTTTATTACATATGTTAAATCCGATTAAAACCAGTGATTTTGACGCTATCCGACTTAAGCTCGCTTCGCCAGACGAAGTGCTTGGTTGGTCTCACGGCGAAGTCACCAAACCGGAAACAATTAACTACCGCACGCAGAAACCAGAAAAGGATGGTCTGTTCTGTGAAAAGATTTTTGGTCCGACTAAGGACTGGGAATGCGCTTGCGGTAAGTATAAAAAAATCCGTTACAAAGGCATTGTTTGTGATAAATGCGGTGTCGAAGTTACGCGCAGCGTGGTGCGCCGCGAACGCATGGGGCACATTGATTTACAAATCCCCTGCACGCACATCTGGTTCCTCCGAGGAATTTCTTCCAAAATTGGCTTATTACTTAATCTAGGCATTCAATCCTTGGAGAAAGTTATTTACTTTGCTAGCTTTATCATCACCTCCGTTGATGAAGATTTAAAGGAAGCGACTATTGAACAGATTAAGCAGGAGTATAAATCCAAGAAAAAAAATATTGAAGGTGATTATACTCATCAGCTTAAAAATTTAAAAGAGAATGAAGCCAAGGGCGCTGATGAAAAAGCCTTAGCTAAGGAGCGCAATGAGCGTTTAGAGCGTTTAGATGAAGACTTCAACCTTACTTTGAAAGAGCTTAAAGATCTCAAGCCTTTATTAATTGTATCCGAGCAGCAATATCAGAATTTAAGTTTGAAATTCGGCCACATTTTTGAGGCGGGTATTGGTGCGGAAGCGATTCGTGAGCTTTTATCTAAGATTGATTTAGAAAAGAGTATTGTGAAACTGGAGGGTAAATTAGAAACTGCTCTTGATTCCAAAAAAGACAAGATGGTTAAGCGCTTAAAATTACTTAAGAGCTTACATAACAATAATATCCGTCCGGAATGGATGATTTTAACGACCTTGCCAGTGGTTCCGCCAGATTTGCGCCCGATGGTGGCTTTAGATGGTGGCCGTTTTGCAGCTTCCGATTTAAATGATTTATATCGCCGTGTAATCAATCGCAATAATCGTTTGAAACAGTTGATTGATTTAAACGCTCCGGAAGTTATCTGCCGCAATGAAAAGCGCATGTTACAGGAAGCAGTAGATGCTTTAATTGATAACTCGGCCCGGCACAGTAAAACAGTGACCGCTTCGACTGGCCAGAAGAGACAGCTTAAATCTTTAGCTGATGCCTTAAAGGGTAAACAAGGTCGTTTCCGCCAGAACTTATTAGGTAAGCGCGTAGACTACTCTGGGCGTTCCGTAATCGTGGTTAATCCAAAGCTTGATTTAGACCAGTGCGGTTTGCCGAAGATTATGGCTTTAGAACTGTTCAAGCCTTTTATTATTTCGGAATTAATTAAGCGGGAGATTGTACATAATGTGCGCAGTGCTTCCCGTTATATTGAAGCAGGGCATGATGAAGTTTGGGATATTTTGGAAGAAACGGTTGACGAGGCCTATGTCTTATTAAACCGCGCCCCCACTCTGCATCGCCTTGGTATTCAAGCCTTTAAGCCTGTTTTGATTGAGGGTAAAGCGATTCAAATTCACCCACTAGTGTGTACCGCTTTTAATGCGGACTTTGATGGTGACCAAATGGCGGTTCATGTTCCTTTAACCAAAGAAGCGCGTCGCGAGGCGGCTGAACTTATGTTGTCTTCCCACAACCTGTTAAAGCCAGCGACCGGCGAACCGATTGTCGCGCCGTCTCAAGATATTGTTTGGGGTGCTTACTATATTACTTCTGAAGATAAGACCTTGGCGACTAAAAAAGATGAGGAATTGCGCCACTTCTATGATAAGGATGAAGCTAATTTAGCTTATGACAATGGTTACATCGGTTTACACGAACCAATCATTGTTAAATGGGAAGGGGAGCGCTTGCGCACCACTGTCGGCCGTTTGATTTTTAACTTAATTCTGCCTGATAAGCTGCGCTTTGTTAATGAAGTGGTGGGTAAAGGAAAAATTAAGGATTTAATTAAGGATTGTTTGCGCCTCTACAGCGAAGACGAGACGGTTAAGTTTATTGATAACCTTAAAAATCGCAGTTTTGCCTTTATTACTAAGTCTGGCTTATCTTGGGGATTCGGCGACTTGCCTGATCTTAAAGAAAAAGATCAGATGATTGCTGAAGCCAACAAAAAAGTAGACTTAATCCAAGAGCAATACGAAGATGGCTTATTGACTGATAGCGAACGCTATAGCAAGGTCATTGAAGAATGGACTAAAACTAAAGATCAGATTGCTGATGTTTGTAAAAAAGGTCTAACCAATTCTTTGCCGGTTTTCTCGATGATTGATTCCGGAGCTCGTGGTTCCTGGGCACAGCCAGTACAGATTTTAGGTATGAAAGGCTTAGTGACCTCGCCTTCTGGTGCCATTATTGAACTGCCGGTTAAAGGTAATTTTAAGGAAGGCTTTGGCGTTTTGGAATATTTTATTTCCACTCACGGTGTGCGTAAAGGTTTGTCTGATACCGCTTTACGTACCGCTAATGCCGGTTATTTAACCCGCCGCTTAGTTGATGTATCTCAAGATGTGATTATTACGGAAGAGGATTGCGGTGACACTACCGGTTTAGTTATCACTAAAGAAGAATCTGATAAAATCGGTGAAGACTTCTATAAAAAAATTATTGGCCGCTTTTTGGCCGCCGATTTGCTTGACGCCAAGGGTAAGAAAATAGCCGCTGGCGGTGATTTAATCACGGAAGATTTAATGCGCTTAGCCAAAGAAAAAGGTGTGACCGAAGCGACTATCCGCAGCATTTTAAGTTGCCACCTACACAAAGGTGTCTGCGCCAAATGTTATGGTTATGATTTAGCCTACAATCAACCGGTGAAATTAGGGGCGACTGTCGGCATCATTGCGGCGCAATCCATCGGTGAACCTGGTACTCAGTTGACGATGAGAACTTTCCACACTGGTGGTGTGGCTGGTTCTGATGATATTACCCAGGGTTTGCCGCGCGTTGAAGAAATCTTTGAAAGCCGCACTCCTAAGAAAAAAGCCTTAATGTCGGATGTCGACGGCAAGATTAAAATTGAGTTTGATCAAAAAATTATTAAGGACAAGGACGGTAAAGATATTTTAGTTGATAATCCTCAATCTAAGTTATTGTCTATTATTTATACCGGTACAGACAGTGAGAAATATTACTTCTCAGAAAAAGTTAATGAGGTTAAATTAGCCTCCGGTACCACCTCTAAAACAAAAAAGAAGGTTGAACTGAAAGTTTTAGTGGAGGATGGTCAGACAGTTAAAAGCGGCATGGAGCTGTTTAAGGTGGGATCTGAGGTGGTTAAGGCGAAATCAGCTGGAACTGTTTCTGTTACTGATAAATATGTGGCTATTGCTAAGAATGTTAAGAAGACTAAAGAATACCACATTTTAAAAGGCACCATGTTAATGGTTAAAGATGGCGATGAGGTCGAAAAAGGCACGCAATTGACTGAAGGCAGCTTAGATTTACGCGAACTCTTCAAGCTTAAAGGACGGCTCGAGACACAGAAATATATTATCCGAGAAATTCAATATGTGTATTCTTCTCAAGGGCAACCTTTGAATGATAAACACGTCGAAATCATTGCTCGCCAGATGTTCTCTCGTTATCTCGTTAAAAATCCTGGTGATGCCAATTTATTATCAGGGGAAACTGTGGAGGAGGAAGTTTTCTTCCGTGCTAATAAGGAAGTTAAGAAATCGGCAGAAGCAGAACGCCTATTAATGGGTATTACTAAAGCTTCTTTGACGACCGACAGCTTCTTATCGGCGGCCTCTTTCCAAGAAACACCTAGAGTTTTGATTGAAGCGGCCGTAAGCGGTAAGATTGACTACTTAGACGGCCTGAAAGAAAATGTTATTATCGGTTGTCTCATTCCGGCCGGTACCGGTTATAAAGGACGCCAAGAACGACCAGATTATTCTCAGAGTAAATAAGCTAAAAGACCTCCCTTCGGGAGGTCTTTTTTTATTTGTCTTTTAAGCCTAAATAGCTTAAAATAACATCATGGTTTTATCAAAACGACAGCGTTTTCTTATATTTTTTTGGCTTTTTTTAGCCATTTCTATTTTGTATTTGAAAGTTTTACCCTTGGGTCAGGCGACCTATGAGCTTACTTATCATACACTCAGTCGTCCTTTTGGTGGCAAGGGGTTTATTGGCCACCTCACTCCATCTGAGCGAGTTACTCAAAACACTGGTGACGCGGCAGTGATGACAGGTGATCCTGTTTATTTTTCTGTCTTCACTCCACGGACATTTTCTGAAGCAAAAGTTACGATTACTTATCATGATGAATTAGAACAGAATACTCCTATTATTGAAGCGGGCGTTTTAGTTGATAATCTAGTTTGGCGTTATAAGACCGCCCCTCTGGAGAATCGTACTTTAGATAATTTAAATACCTGGTCGAAAGTAGTGGATGGAACAACCGCTCTTTATCAGCGTCAGTCCAACTTTGCGAGTGTTGAAGATTTTGTGAGCGCGGCTAACCAAACTCCGGAGCAAATTTGTAACGGCAAACCCCTGAACACTTGTTTGGCTCTGTATAATCCGCCAGCGCTGAATTTTTTACAAAGTAAGGCTTTGGGGTTGGTGCAGAGTTTTAAACCTTGGTCTTTCGCCCTTAAAGGAGCGCATCAATTTTATTTTACTGCGCCTGCGGGTCAACCCTTAAAATTCTCCTTTGACTTTTCTGACTTAAACCTGGACAAGCGCAGTGACCCTATTTATTTAATTGTTTACCGAGGCGACCAAATCGTGTGCCAAAAAATAATTGAAGATAATTTTGGTGGGGAGGGTGAGGGGGTGTCCCGTCGCTTCTCTGAAACCTTTACTTGTGATGCTAGCCCGAATGCAGAAACATTCGATGCTAGCCCGAATGCAGAAGCATTCGATGCTAGCCCGAATGCAGAAACATTAAAATTAGAAGTAAAAGGCAGTAATGACATGATTATCGGGGGCATTACCGAAGCTCCCAGTGCTCTTAATTTTGTCGGCCGAGTTTACCCCGTCGCCGCAGAAAAAACACCTTTAACTTTCTGGACGGATCGTGATGTTATTAGTTTGACCACCGCTAATCCGGCCAGCCGCCAAAAAGTAGATTTTTCTGATCGGCAATTTTCTTTGGCCGAGCCTTATCAGCGCTATGAATTTTCTAATCATAAGCCGGGGTTGAAATCCATTACTTTATATAAAGAGGATGTTATTTTAGAAGCGGGCGGAGTCTTTGCTTTAGCGCCAGAAAATTTTTTCAATCCGGATTTTGAGACCCTAGGCAGATACTTTACTTTAGATGACCAGATTAATTATATTCTCAGTGACTACCAGACACCTCGTTTTTCAGATAATGGCTTAAAAGAGGCTAGTGCAACTTTTGATACACAACACGCCTATCGTGAAAATGGGAAATATAGCTTCATGATTTCGGTTCCTGGCTTAGCTCCTGAAGATAATGGTCGTTTAATTATTGAAGCTATTAAGGTAGAATTTACGGGGCGTTCTCTGTGGGAAAAATTAGCTGACTTCTTCTAATATGCGCTTTCTTTCTTTGTCTAACCGCCGCTTATTAACCGATCTCTTTATTTTTTTAGGAGCGACGATTTTAATGATGGTCGCCTTTGAGTTGGTTTGGCCTAATAGTGTGCTCGCTTATTTAAACCTTAATTATATCATTACCCCTTGGCTGGTCCTCGGTTTAATCCTTCTTTTTTAATATGATGATTTGGCGGCGTTTCTTTGCTTCTAAAATTTTTCAACATAAGATCAACAGCATTACGGTTGCCGCGGCTTTAGTGGCGGCCTCATCTTTAATTTCTCGTTTGCTAGGAATCTTTCGAGACCGAATTTTGGCCAGCCATATTGGTCCGGGGCCAGAGCTTGATATTTATTATGCCGCTTTCCGTATTCCCGATTTACTTTTTAATTTAGTAGTACTCGGTGCTCTTTCGGCAGGGTTTATTCCTGTGTTTTCGCGTTTAATTAAAGATGTTAATCCGAAAGAGTCAAAATCAGAAAAATCTAAAAATAACGAAGAGGCTTGGCATTTAGTTAACAATATTTTAAATGTTCTCAGCTTTGCACTTGTCGTTTTATCTTTATTAGGAGTTATTTTTGCTCCTCAGTTAATGAAGTTGGTGGCGCGCGGCTTTACTCCTGAGAATCAAGCCCAAGCGGCGACTCTGACACGCATCATGTTTCTTTCCCCCTTATTCTTAGGAATCTCTGGTATTTTTGGCTCCGTCTTGCAGTCATTTAAAAGATTTTTAGCTTACTCTTTATCGCCGATTTTATATAATCTTGGTATTATTGCCGGCGTTCTTTGGTTCTTGAATTGGTGGGGCTTACCTGGTCTTGCTTGGGGGGTTATTCTTGGAGCCTTTCTTCATATGGCGGTCTTGTTACCATCTATGTGGAGCTTGGGGTATCGCTATCAAGCAGTCTTTGATTTAAAAAATAAAAATTTACGGCAAATTGGGCGCTTGATGGTGCCGCGAACCCTAAGTCTAGCTATTGGCCAGATCGATTTATTAATTATTACGGCCATTGCCTCGGGTCTGGCCGCCGGCTCGCTCACAGTTTTTTCTTTAGCTAATAATCTGCAGTCATTTCCGGTTGGTATCTTCGGAGTATCATTCGCGATTGCTGCTTTTCCTACACTCTCTCAATACGCCAACGATAAAGAGCGTTTAGAGGCGAGTTTCTCGGCTACCTTTAGACGCATCCTTTTCTTTGTTATTCCTTTTACGGTGCTATTTATCACTTTACGCGCCCAGATTGTTCGTGTCTTTTTTGGTGCTGGTGTTTTTAGTTGGCAAGACACCATTTTGACGATGAACACACTCGCCCTTTTTTCTATCAGTTTGTTTGCTCAAGCCTCTATTCCGCTACTCGTTCGGGTTTTTTACGCACAGCAAGACTCCAAAACTCCTTTGTATGTCAGTGCCGTGACCGCTATTGCCAATATTATTCTGGCTATCAGTTTTTCCCGCTATTTTGGGGTGCTCGGTTTAGCGCTCGCCTATTCTGTCTCCAGCATTGTTAATTTTTTCCTGTTGTGGATTTTCTTACGCCTCAAAGTAGGGAGTTTAGATTTAGGTCGTATTGCCTTGTCCGCGGCAAAATTCTCTCTAGCGGCTGTTGGCGGCGGTGTCGCTATCCAAATTACTAAGGAGGTGGCTGCGAACACAGTTAATATGACCACTTTTATTGGTGTCTTTACCCAGCTGGCTTTAGCCTCTTTGGCAGGAGTGGTGATGTATTTACTAATTTGCTACCTCTTGCGCAGTGAAGAATTTTTTGGTTTACTAGATTCTTGGCGCGGTCGCCGAAAATTAAGGCAAAAAAATACCAAAGAGCCGATTTTGGAAGGCCGTTCCGAAGTTAAGTAGTAATTGACCATCAAAAAACAATCAATTAAGATAAAGTAATGACTAGCTTAGATAAAATTAGAAATTTTTGTATTATTGCCCATATTGATCATGGCAAGTCTACTTTGGCTGACCGCATGTTGGAAATTACTAATACTGTGGATAAACGACAGATGAAGGAGCAGTTGTTAGACGGCATGGATTTAGAGCGCGAACGGGGAATTACCATTAAACTTCAGCCAGTAACTATGGAATACCAGGGTTATCAATTAAACCTGATTGACACTCCCGGGCATGTGGATTTTTCTTATGAAGTTTCTCGATCTTTA
>CAYLPC010000035.1:0-2312 GCA_964385475.1 uncultured Gammaproteobacteria bacterium
GGGTTCGAATCCCTGTCTCTCCGCCCTGAAGAAAAATAAGGTTCATAGCCTTATTTTTTATTTATTTTATTACCAAAAGATATTAAAAAATTGGATAATTAGTAGAAAAGTTATGTAAAAGTCTTTATAGTATTATATAGTAGTCATTGTTGCTATTAAATCTGAGGGTCGGCTAAAAATAAATTCATTTTGTAAAAAATATATGGCAAAACAACAAAATTACTTAATTAACCATCAGACTAATTGGCCGATTTGGTACGCCTTACTCCCTTTGGTAACTATTTTAATTCCGTCTTTACTCGTCGGAGGACTCTCCTCTTTATTTCCGGAGAACACAACTCTGCCAAAAATCGCCTCCTTGTTCCAAATGATCGTTTTTGCCCTACTGACTCTCGGAGCAGTCTGGCTGTTCTCTCGAAAAAAACCGAGCCGCACCGATTTAGGTTTAGATAAAAGAATTGATAAAAGAGGATTTTTAATTATTGGCCTTGTTTTTATTATTACTCATCTGCTTTTTCAGTTGTTGGCAAAGTTAGGGAATCTGCCTTCAGATGCTGTTGCCGAATTCAAGAACCTGGGACTGGGTAATGGTTTCTTGTCCGACCTGGCGCTTATTATTAGTGGCGTCATCCTGGCTCCTATTTGTGAAGAAATTATTTATCGAGGGATAATGTTGCGGTCCCTGCATGACGGTTCAGTTCGTTGGTTTAAAAAAACCGACAACTTCTTTGCTTTTCCTGTTATCTTTTCCATTACATTAGTCGCCTTAGCTTTTATTATGCCCCATGTTTCAAACGCTAATTTTAGTATTTTAGGGGTAGCTTACTTTATCACCAGCGCTGGCTTCAGTGTCGTTTATATTCTAACAGGATCATTGCAAGCGGCCATGCTTAGCCACGTGCTACAAAGCTGGGTGGCTTATTCCACAATTTTAATTGGTAGTTATCATGTTTTTCAAGTTTCTCCAATTATCTACTTGATTGCTTTTTTGTGTCCTTTAATTGTTTATTTTTTGGCACGCTGCTTAGGCGGCCGCTTGTCCTCTCAGGCCTAATTATTGACAAAAATTAACTAAAGTGTTAAGGTTTGGGTCAAAGTAATTTAACAATATAATAACCAAATAAAATAAAGAATCATGAATGATCTGGAAGTTAAAGAAATTATGACGGCCATCGAAAAAAGTGGCCTGTCCGTGGCTGAAGCAATAAATGTGATTAACTACCACAAGAAGCTCAATTTTTATGAAGATTTTGAACTGGCTGTTGATTACGATCAGCGCTTTTCCGAGCTAATCTCTGGCTGCGATTATGATTATGTCGGCGATGATGTGGCCGAAAAGCACTTTCCCACCCCTTTGGATTTAGTGGGCAAGCAATTGGTTGTATCTGCCAGATTATTTGATTTTAGTCCGCGGAACAATAATCCGTGCGCTTCAATTGATTCCAAAGAAGTTGTGGCTAACATGCTGAAAGACGGTTACCGCCCGGCGATTCCGATTGAGTTATTGTCCTTAGTGGCGACTTATCCTACTTTGCAACGGGAATTTCCTATTGCTGCCTTGGGCTCGCCTTGGCGCCGGTTTCTCACTTCTTATGTAGTCCATGTTTACAACTTCAATAAAAGAAGTAACCTGGAAACTCGCCGTTTAAGCGACAATTGGTACCCCGGCTGTCGGTTCTTGGGCATCCGTCAGGATTAAAAACATTTTTTAAAAACTAAAATCCGCTTTAGCAAATAAAGCGGATTTTTTATTATCTGAGCTTCTGGTATAATTAAATAATATGGCAGATTCCAATTTAAAGACTTTGATTGTATGCATCTCCAAGCACCACGGCAACACCTTAAAGGTTGCTTCCGCTATGACTGAGGCGATTGGCGCTGATTTAGTTTCTCCCGCCGAATTTTCCGCGGAATTAGCTTCTCGCTATGATGTTTTAGGCTTTGGTTCCGGTGTGTACCATCATGAGCTAGACCCGAAGTTATTAGAAATCATTGACTGGCTGCCTCAAGGAGAAAATAAGCCAGTTTTTGTTTTTTCTACGAGCGCTTTTGGTTTTAAAGCGCCTCATAAAACCATTAAAAGTAAGCTCAGTGATAAGAATTACCAACTAACGGCCGAATTTTCTTGCCCCGGAAAAGATACTTACCGCTATGCTAAGTTATTTTTTGGTGGTTTTAGTCGGCGCCGTCCTAATGCTCGTGATTTAGATGCGGCCGCTGTTTTCGCTAAAAAAATGATTACCGGTATTACGCTCAAACTTGCTAAAAAATAGCGCTTACGCTAATCTAGGAGCGTAATTTATTAATGATAT
>CAYLPC010000035.1:2322-8105 GCA_964385475.1 uncultured Gammaproteobacteria bacterium
AAGTTTACATCGGCAAACCGCCTCTTTCCTAAAACAAAATGTTACCGTCGCTGGCTGGGTGCGCACCATTCGCTCCTCCAAAGAATTTGGTTTTATGGAACTTAATGATGGCTCTTTCTTTAAAGGGGTGCAGGTCGTTTTTGACAATCAGTTAAATAATTTTGCAGAAATTGAGAAATTAACCATTGGTTCCTCAGTGGAGGTTAGTGGTGATTTGGTGGAGTCGCCGGCTGCCGGGCAATCTTTTGAATTGAAAGCTAAAGAAATTAGAGTGATTGGTCGGGCCGCTGAGGATTATCCCTTGCAAAAGAAAAAGCATAGCTTTGAATTTTTACGAGAAATCGCTCATCTGCGCGGACGCACGAACACCTTTTCCGCTGTTTATCGTTTGCGCTCAGTTGCCAGTTTTGCGATTCATAAATTTTTTCAAGAAGAAGGTTTTTCTTATGTCCACACTCCTTTAATTTCCGCTTCCGACGCTGAGGGGGCGGGGGAAGTGTTTACAGTCACGACTTTTGATTTAGATAAACCGATTCCTAAAACTGAGGCCGGGCATGCTGATTTTAAACAGGATTTTTTTGGCAAGAAGGCTGGTTTAACAGTTAGTGGTCAGTTGGAAGCAGAGGCTTTAATCGCTGGACTTAATAAAGTTTATACTTTTGGTCCGACTTTTCGGGCGGAAAATTCTAACACCACTCGCCATGCTAGCGAATTTTGGATGATAGAGCCGGAGATGGCGTTTGCTGACTTGTCAGCTGACATGGATTTAGCGGAGCGCATGGTGAAGTATTTGATTAAATATATTTTTGAGGCCCTTCCAGAGGAAATGGAATTTTTTAATAAATTTATTGACCCAGGTTTAAAAGATCGTTTAGAAAATGTTTTAAATTCTGACTTTGTGCGCTTGACTTATACTGAGGCGATAAAACTTTTAGAAGAAAGCGGTCACAAGTTCAGTTATCCGGTACAATGGGGGATTGATTTACAAACCGAGCACGAGCGCTACATCACGGAAGAAATTTTTGGTAAGCCAGTATTTTTAACCGACTACCCTAAAGACATTAAAGCTTTCTACATGCGCTTAAATGATGACGGAAAGACGGTTGCTGCGGCTGATTTATTAGTCCCTGGTATCGGCGAATTGATTGGCGGTAGCCAGCGTGAAGATCGGCCGGAAAAATTATTGGAACGCTTACACGCTTTGGGTTTATCCGAAACAGAGTATTCTTGGTACTTGGATTTAATCAAATACGGCAGGGTTCCGCACGCCGGTTTCGGCTTAGGCTTTGAGCGTTTCATTATGTATGTTTCCGGCATGGCTAATATCCGCGATGTTATTCCGTTCCCTCGCACTCCCAAAAATTTAAGCTTTTAGCAGAAACCCGGCTCAGCCGGGTTTTTTGATCTTATTGACAAACGCAACAGTGTTGCGTTAAGCTGTTAGCCTATGACTCTTCAAGATTTACTTACTTTAGTCAGGCAGAGTGGCGGCCGCATAACGAAAACGCGACAAGCGGTGTTAAGTATTTTCTTAAAAGCTGACACCCCTTTGTCCGCTACGCATTTATTGCAAGCACTGGAGAAGCAAAAATTAACTTTGAATCGCACCACCATTTATCGGGAACTCGATTTTTTGTTAGCGAAAAATCTAATTAAGGAAGTCAAAATTGCTCGCCAGCCTTCATTATTTGAATTGGCTGTCGGACATCATCACCACCTGATTTGCACTGCTTGCCAAAAAATTAAGACGATTGCGATGGAAGAGGTTTTAGCTCCTCAAGAGCGACAACTCGCTCGAAAAGAAAAATTTAAAGTGACCGGTCATTCTTTAGAATTTTATGGCCTGTGTGATCAATGCCAATAATTTTATGTTTAAATTTAAAACTGCTTCTTTAAAAATTATTCTGCCCCTGGCTTTAGTTTTGATTGTCTTGGGGGTGTGGCTGATAGTTAAAGATAAAAGTCTTGTTTTTGCGCCCGAAAACCAAAAGATTAAAATCGTTACCACTATCTTCCCGTTGTATGATATTGCTCAAGAGATTGGTGGTGATCAGGTTTCAGCTGTGCAGCTCCTGCCTCCAGGAGTAGAGGCACATCATTTTGAACCTCGGCCCAGTGACTTGGTTAAAATTAATCAGGCACAAATTTTTATTTACTCCGGTAAAGTTATGGAGCCATGGGCCGAAAAGATGCTGCAAAGTTTACAAGCTGACAATCTTAAAGTAATTGATGCTAGTTCCGGCATTTCTCTGATAGCGGCTAATCACAGTCATGAGCATGGCGATAACGAGGATGAGAAAATGCACACAGAAGCTAGTTCGGTGGCGGATGCTCATGGAGAGGATACTCATGAAGAAGATGGCGGCAATGAGTTAGACCCTCACTTCTGGCTAGATTTTGATAATGTCAAAACCATGGTCGCTGACATCGCTCAAGGATTAAGCGCGGTTGATCCAGAAAACACCTCGGTCTACCAGGCTCGCGCTCAAGCTTATACCCAACGGCTGACAGATTTAGACCATGCTTATGAACAAGGCTTATCTGCCTGCGATTCCCGCCAACTAACTTATGGGGGGCACTACACTTTTGGTTATTTAGCTCAACGTTACCACTTAGAATATCTCGCTGCTCAGGGTTTGTCTCCTGATGCCGAACCGACGGCCCGGGATCTAGTTATTCTCAGTCTGAAAGCAAAAAGTAATGCTGTGCCATATGTGTTTTATGAGGAATTAGATAATCCCAAAGTTGCTCAAACTATCGCCCAGGAAAGCGGCGCACAGTTATTGCCTCTTAATTCTGCTCATAATTTATCAGCTGATCAGCGCGCGGCCGGATTAAGTTTTATTCAAGTTATGGAGAATAATTTAACTAATTTACGCCAAGGCCTAGGTTGCAAGTAATATGCCGATTTTAGAAGTTAAAAATTTAAATTTTTCTTACGGAGCTGTACCAGTTTTGGAAAATGTTTCTTTTTCTGTGAAGCCCGGCGACTTCATTGCCTTAGCAGGGCCTAATGGAGCCGGCAAAACAACGCTCGTGCGCTTAATTCTGGGCTTACAACCAGGAGTTAAAGGTGAGATTCGTTTATTTGATGAACCCCAAGTTAAATTTAAATCTTGGGAAAAAATTGGTTATCTACCGCAACGAGTCAATAATTTTAATCCTTTATTTCCGGCTACCGTTAGAGAAGTAGTGGGGCTCGGCCTCAAAGAGCGAGGGGCTCACGCTAAGCACGCGATTACGCGTGCTTTGGATTTTTTTGATATTTCTTTTTTAGAAAATAAACCAATTAGTGATTTGTCTGGCGGACAACAACAAAAAGTTTTTTTAGCGCGGGCTATTGTTGCTCAGCCAGAATTATTAATTCTTGATGAACCGAGCAGCGCCCTTGACCCTGAAGCCCGGCATAGTTTTTTTGCCGCCCTTAAGAAACTCAATCAAGAGCAGGGCATAACTATTATTATGATTACTCATGACACCGCTTCTGCTGGCACTTACGCTACCCATCTCCTTTATCTAGATAAGACGGTTATTTTTTACGACTCTTTTGCTATTTTCTGTCACTCCGAAGAAATGAGACAGTATTTTGGTGATTTTTCTCAGCATCTAATTTGCCATCAACACTAATATGGAATTGCTTGATTTTCTAAATTACGGTTTTATTCAACGAGCTTATTTAGCAGGGGCGGCGGTGGCGGCCCTGTGTGCGCTTTTAGGTGTCATTCTAGTTTTGCGCCAATTATCTTTAATTGGTGACGGCTTGAGCCATGTCAGCTTTGGTGCTCTCGCTTTAGGCCTATTGATGGGTGTTTATCCTCTTTATGTCGCTTTGCCGGTGGTAATCTTAGCTTCTTATCTGATTATGGTTTTAAAGGACAGAGCGAAACTTTACGGTGATTCCGCGATTGCAATTGTCTCCGCCGTAGGCATTGCTGGCGGTGTTATTCTGGCCACCTTATCAAAAGGCTTTAATGTAGATCTCTTTAGTTACTTATTCGGCAATATCCTGGCGATTAGCCAGAGCGAGGCCTTAGTATCTGGTATTTTATCATTAGTGGTAGCGGCTTTTGTTATTTATTTGTACCGTGATATTGTGGCTGCTACTTTTGATGAGGAATTGGCGCAGGTCAGCGGCATTAAAGTCCGCCGCCTCAACTTCATTCTCGCTTCACTAACCGCCATCTCTGTAGTGCTAGCTGTTCGGGTGGTGGGGGTGATGCTTGTTTCCGCTCTTCTTGTGATTCCGGCGGTGGCTGCTTTGCAACTAGCGCGCAGTTTTAAGACCACTCTGATTTTGGCTGTGATTTTAGCCGTCAGCGCGGTGATTATCGGGGTAACCTTATCTTTTGTTAGTGACTTACCGGCAGGAGCAACGATTGTGATGATTAATTTTTTAGCTTTTATCAGCTGCTGGGCTATCAGTAAACTTCGAAATTCCAAGTAGCTTTATTAGGTTTAAGGTGGTATATTAAAAATAGTTTTAACCTTAAATCTTATGCCTAACTCCCAAGACCCTTTGGTAGAAACAACTACCACACAACAACCGGAAACCGGTGAGCATAAACAGAATGCTATTGGTCTCTGGATTTTTTTAATTGTTATCACCTTGCTGGCCGCCATGGTTATTCTAGGTGGTTTATTCTTCGGGGTAAGTTCGCCGGAACCGGACAATTCTTTTGTGGGGCGCGTCACCAAACCTTTTAAACCAGCGGCGACCATTGCCTCTAATTTTGGCACTTATGAAGAAGTACCAGTTTCTTACACGCCTAGCATTCCGGCTTATCAAGTTGCTGCCGACTTATCTAATTTAGAAAATACGGAAGATTTTAGTTTAGGAACCACTGCCAAGAGAGTTTTGGCAAAGAATAATTTTGTTGTGCAGGCATCTTATCATAATGAGTTTTTTCCTCTCTATGAAATGAACCGTTATTCTTATGTGCCGAGCTTAGTTACGACTGATTCTGTTTTGCATAACTATCACTTAATGTTTGACCGCTTGCTGAAACAGTTAGAAGAGCAAAAGCTGTCCGGTGTGCTGAATGAATTAAGCGGGGAAATGTTTAAAGGATCTTTGGCGCAATATGAAGCGCTGCGAGGCACGGAGTGGGAGGCGGCGGCTAAGCGCAATCTCGCGTTTTTCGCGGTCGGGCGCCAGCTACTTAATGAACAAAATCAAGTTCCTGATTTAGTGAACGGGGCGGTCCAAAAAGAATTAGCTTTAATTGAAGCTCATGAGGGAATTGAGATTTCACCAGTGATGGCGTTGGGTCAAGAAGATTCTGGTGATTTATTGCAAGAAGATTACTCACAATATGTTCCGCGCGGGCACTATACCAAAAGTGAAAACTTGAAATCTTATTTTAAAGCGATGATGTGGTACGGTCGCTTATCTTTCCGAGTGAAGAGCGCGGAAGAGTTGAAGTCGGCTACTTTAATAACGTTATTATTAGAACAGCCTAGCAATCAGCAACTCTGGAATAATATTTTTGAGCCAGTTAACTTCTTTGTAGGGAAGAGTGATGATTTAACTTATTATGAACTTCAACCCTTAATTCAAGAAACTTACGGTTCTCAAGTAGTGTTAACTGACTTAATTAGTGCTGATAAATTTAATAATCTGTTTACGGCCGCTCAAAAATTACGCGCGCCCGCTATCAATTCCATGCCGATTATGGAAGCAACTCTGGAAGAAAATCGAGAAGAAGCAATTAAGGCTTTCCGTTTCATGGGGCAGCGTTATACAGTAGATGCTGATATTTTTCAGCGTCTGATTTATCGCTCTG
>CAYLPC010000036.1:0-7614 GCA_964385475.1 uncultured Gammaproteobacteria bacterium
CTTCATCTAGGGCAGGCACCACCCAAACTAACGGGAGCTATAAAGCATGAGCAGCACCATGGTCACATAAGACAGAGTGTAAACTTGACTGGTGACGGCATGATTGCGAACAACTAAAGCAATAATCGCTAAGCCAACCACAACGGTGATGGTCGTAATGGTGTAGTAGGCAGCTAAACCCACGAGCTGAAGATCCCGCTCGTCAGTAGTGACACCTTTCACCTTCTTTTTAAGGGGCAGGAGAACGGCTAAGTAGATTAGCGCGGCGACTGGAATTAACCAGTATTGTTTCAAATTAAAAGCCAGGGAGTAAACCACCCCCAATAAAAAGATACTGCCAAGCTTAAGATACCGATAGTTTTTAGGGCTCATAAATGTATGTTAGATATTTATAACATAATGTTATATTATTCTAACATAGATGTCAAGAGTCCAAAAAGGCTTAGCGCTGCCGATAGATGTGCCCTGCTTTTAATTCCTGTCCAGCTAATAATTCTTCCACGGTTACCAACTGATAACCCTTAGCGCGCAAATTATCAATCACTTTGGGGATAGCAGCGACAGTGGTCGCATAGATATCATGCCCCAGCACAATCATCCCAGGCTTCGCGGCCGACATTTCTTTAATGACCGACTCCGTCTCCCGCTTCTTCCAATCTAATGGATCAATGGTCCACAAGATTAAAGGGCGCCCGGCATTGGCTTTTACAGAATCAGACACCGCCCCGTAAGGTGGGCGGAGAAACTTAGTGCCCCGACCAATAATTTTTTCTAGCACCTGGTCAGTTTCATTAAGTTCAGCCGCAATCTCGTCCTTATTTAATTTGCGTAAATCTTTATGACTGAAAGTATGACTTTCAATTTCATGCCCCTCAGCCGCCATGCGCTTGATAGTTTGCGTTTGGTATTTAGCAGATTTGCCTAAGACAAAAAAGGTCGCTGGCGCGCCTTTTTCTTTTAAAATATCTAGAAGTTGGTCCGTATGAACAGAGGGGCCGTCATCAAAAGTCAGAGCAACACAAGCTTGTTTCTGACAATCAATTTTTCCTTGAGGTATTTTAATGGCGACTTCGTTACTGGGTGCTGGTTTTTGAGGTGAGTTCGGAACAGCTTCAATATTGGTCAAAGGTTTTTTTGGAGTAAATAACTCTTTAAAAAAATCTGAGAGATAAGGCGCGATTTCTTGATAGGGTAAGGTGACTGTCACCAAACCATTGGCGCCAGGAGCTGCTTGATACTTATCAAAATGAATTAGCAAGTCGCCAGCCTCATTAAAACTTAAATTCGCAAAATTCTTAGCTGTCGGTTCGGTTCCGTCATTAATCATCTTTTGACTGAATTGAATAAACTCTTCCTTAGCTAAGGGTGTGCTGTCGGAAAAATCTGTGTCCGCGAGAGATTTGTTAAAATCAGCTAACAATTTTTCACGACTTAAGCGAGACAATAAATCTAAATATTTTTCTTCCTTAAAGATTTGAGCGGGCATTAACTCTTCTTGAGTGTCCCGTTTAAACATTAAAGATTTAACTTCGTTGCTGCCAGTGCCGCCCCCTTCACTAAAATATTGTTCCAGCATAACAATAATTAACTGATCACTGATTGGAGTAATCTCAAATTTCTGAATATAATCGGCGCCGTAAGAGACAGAGATATCCGCTAATCCTTTAACCGCATTTTCATAATCTGTTAAAAAATTTTTAGAAACCGTTTCTAAGCGGGCATCAATTTTATCTAGACCGAGAACTGGATAGGAAATGTTAGAGACCGAATTGGTTTTTTCGTCTCGCTCTTCTAAAGTAATAACCTTCACGCCATCAACCGAAGAGCTGCTGGTATTCTCTACCATAACTTCACTTTGCTTTTTTGGATTAGGTTCTTGGGTCTTAAGAGTCTGCCAGACTACCGCTGCCATAATAAGCAGCAAGGCGAAAACCATTACAAATGGGCGGCGCATAAAAAATTATTTAAATAATAACACCCCAGAGTATAGCACAGTCACCTGGTTAAAACCACCGCTATTATATGGTAGAATATAGCCATTATGAGAAAACCTGTAGACATTGAACCTGAATGGCAGACGGCTTTGGCGCCCTACTTCGCTAGCCCTGAGTTTGGCACTCTGGCTGATTTTGTCCGCCAGGAGTATTTAAGTAAAACTGTTTATCCAAAACCGGAAAACCTTTTCCGAGCCTTTTGGTTAACTCCATTTTCTCAGGTTAAAGTCATTATTTTGGGACAAGATCCTTATCACGGGCCAAAACAAGCCCATGGTCTTTGTTTTTCTGTGCCCGACCAAGTGCCGCCGCCGCCATCTCTGCTTAATATTTTTAAAGAAATCGCCAGCGACTTAGAAAGTCCTTCTATTATTAAGGGTGGCAACTTAGAGCCTTGGGCCGAACGAGGGGTCTTTCTGTTAAATGCAATTTTAACAGTGGTGGCTAACCAGCCAGCTTCGCATTGCGAACAAGGTTGGGAAAAATTTACCGATACGGTTATCAAAACTTTATCGGCCCAAAAAGAAAATTTGGTTTTTATTCTTTGGGGTAATTTTGCCCGCAGTAAAAAAGCGCTCATTGACCAAACAAAACACCTGGTCATTGAAGCGCCTCACCCATCACCACTGTCGGCATATGCGGGATTTTTTGGAAGCCGTCCCTTCTCGCAAGCTAATGATTACTTGCGAGACCACTACCTGGAGCCGATTAAGTGGTAGCCTTATTAAATTTATTCGCGAGATTATTGATAAGAAGACAGCTCAGCTTCAGATAATTCTTTCAAGTCACCCTGAGCAAGATATTTAGGAATCTTGTGCCATTCCCCTAAAACTTTTTCTCGACCAATTTCACTATTAGGCCAAGTTTCTCTGGTAAAGCCGTAAGCGTCATAAGCGGCTGGCCAAAACTTAATGCGTACAGGAAAATGGCGCTTTAAAGTCATCAAGGCGCGGCGGGCGTGAAAGTTTTTCACAACCGCGGCGATTTTTTTTATTTTTGAAAGATAACCCTCTTGCTCTAACACTTGCTTGGAGAACAGAACATTTTCTAAAGTGTTGGTGGATTTGTTTTCCATAATAATCGCTTCTTCAGGTACACCCAAAGCCATTAAATCATCTTTGATGCTTTGCGCTTCTGTTTTTCCATTCGGGCAAATAACTCCACCGCTAACTAAAATTTTAGACACTAAACCGCGACTATATAACTCCCAAGCTTTATTGACTGGTTCTGGCTGGGCAGTCCCAAAAATAAAAGCCAAGTCCGCTACTTGCGGCTTGGCTCTTAAGAACAGATAGTTACTTATTTCTTCAAGATTGTCAGACATAATAGTTGATTACCACCCACCGCCTCCGCCTCCGCCCGCGCCACCGCCACTTGAATAAGAGGCGACATTGCTATCCACGGAGCTAACGACTTGGTTGATTGCGTCTGAAACCGCATCAAAATCGTTTAGGTTCCAGCCGCTGCCAATGAAGGCAGGCATGATATGACCCAGCTCCTCATCGCCATAAACTGACTTAAGCGCTTTTAACCATTCTTTGGTGAGTCCAAAGAGAATCGCATAAGGCAACAATTTAGTCAAGTCACCCGCTCGCTCCTGAAATTGAGAGCGATGTTCTTCTGCGGTTTTCATATAAAGCTTAAAACCTTGAAGATGTTGGTACAAACTGGTTCCTGCATCTGTCCGCACCACGGTGGCCAGACTGACAATAAACAAGATGAGCGCGATGACCACCCCGACAATGAGAGGAATAATATGCCAAAGAGCGCTCACAGCCCCTAAGCCGAGAAAAACTAGGGCGGCTAATTGTAATTTTTGAGTATACTCTTTAGAAGGTTTTCCTAAGAGCTGACGCGTCGTTAAATCGGCCGGCACCTCCTTATTGAGAGTGACCATTAAAGAATCTAGACCAGTGATTTTGTTTAGATTAACTTTATTCCCTTTTTTAAAAATTGTGTTTAGTATTTTTTGCTCCGCAAAATATAAATCTCCAGCCTCTTCTTTGTCAGTGCGCTGCAGAGTAAAGCGTGGCCCTAGCCAGCGATCTTCTTTAGAAAAAGTTAAATATCCTTTCACTCCTAAGTTAATAAAACTTGCCGCTACGCCGTGATTGCTGACGCTATGGCGCTTATCCAAAGCGTTAAGCTCTATCGGACTGAGGTTGCCAGGAATATCATACTCAGCGACCACTGTTTTTTTAGCTCCAGGATTGCGGCCATAAGTTCGCCATAACCAATTGCCTACCCCGAGCGAAGCGAGCACCATAAGAACTGATCCCAAAATTGGCAGCCAAGGAAAAACAGGCTCTTCAGCGGCAAGAGTAACCGGTGTAATAATATTTTTAGGAAAAGAAACAACTAGAGTAACTGCCTCGCCCGCTTTCAGAGGGCGGCGGGCCGTGAGTTCTAAACGATTATCTTCCAGCCAGCGATAATCGACCAGCTCATTAGTCTTAGCATTGCGTGCGCCCGCATAAATCTCTAAATGAGCATTGGCAGCGCTAATTTGTTCAGGGAATTTAAGAGTCGCCTGAAAGCTATCAATCTCTAACTTCCAATCTGGACCTAAAATATTCCAAAAAAATTCATCCCTATCGGGATAATTCTGCACTGTATTAGCCACCCGATACTTTAAATTATAATAATTAACCCCTTTAACTTCATTTTTTGGATCGCCAATCTTAAGCACTAAAGTGCCTTGAGAAGTATTCAGCGTGTAGGGATGAGCGCTTCCCTGTTCGTTAGTCACGGAAATAATTTCGGTAGGCAGGGCCTGAGTTTGATTGTCAGTTTTAAATTTTTGCGGCAAGACTCTAAAAATACCGTGCTTATCGCTAAGATTACCGGCATCCGCGGTAATATTTTCCGTGACAAGCAAGGATTCATCTGTTTGTAGTACTAAATCAGTTTTAAAATCTTTGACATACCAATCAGTCGGATTGGTGCGCGCCAGTAAAGGCCCAGGCAGTAATAAAGTTAAAACAAAGAGAAAAAGATAGAGGCGTCTCATATAATTATCATTATCAGTTACCTTAAAATGTTAACATTTATTGCTTTCCCTAGCAAAAAGAGCGTTATTGGCGCTCTTTTTCAAAAAAAATTAATATTATCGCAGGGCTAAGGAAGCTATTAGGAGTAAGTATACGCCCAAGGTGTTAAGTATGAAAGCAATCGGAATAAAGTAGCGTTTTTGCATGCTAGAAGCGCCCATTAGAGAAATGCCTAGCTCGTCAGGCAAGGGCGAGGCAATGATAGCCGCCCCAACCACCGCTAAAGCAATTTTTACAACCTTTGATTGGCGCCACTTACGCCAACGAGAACCTTTAAATTTAATTGCCTGAAACAAAGAAGATGCTAGGTAATCCTTCACAAAAGAAAAAATAACCAAATCGCCTAGCACCGAACCTAAGCCGGCAACTAAGGCAATTAACCAGGCGGGGTTTTCAGGGATTAAGTTGATTAGCATGGCACTCGCGGGCAAAACGGTAAAAGCGGAAACAAAGAAAATACCAGCCACAAACGCGAGGATAAGATCATTAGGGACCGCCGCTTCAAACCAAGCAAAAACATGGAACTTTGATAAGAGAATAGTTCCAATAATACTGAATGCCAGAATAGACAAATCAATAAATAAGCGCTTATTTTTTGTCATAAAAATTAAAAGTCTCTTTAATCTTAGCAAAATAATTAAAATAAAGCGAGAAGCTAAAATTTTTTAATTACATAAAAACAGCCCGCAAAAAGACTGCCTTGACCATAATTGAGCCGTAATTTATTTTTCATATCAGCCATGTTTAAATGGCGTCTCTATCATTATAGCAACTTTAGTAATTCCCGCCAGATAACATACATAGCGTAAGTATCTAAAGCACAGTAGGTCAACAGAGATTTTACAGTTTCATTTTTCTCCTCCTCAGAGCTGGCATTTAAAATCTTATCAAACCAAGCCTCCATCGCGGATGCCCCTTCCCTAATTTCCAACTCTTGATAGCTAAGATCGGGCACTAAAACCGGCAATACTTTTTTAATCGAGACCCGTCCTTTAAATTCCGGATGAACATAGAGTTGTTTTTGAAAAATTTCCATTAAATCATAAACCCGATGATTCACATCATTTAAAAAATCCTTATCCGCTTCTTGGCGTGTCGCCATCTCAGCATTACGGCCTTGTTCAAAAGCTTTATTCCACACGATAACGCTCCCCTGAGGACCAATCATCTTTTTTAGAGCCGCAATAATATGCGGACTGGGATCGGAGTTATCTGTATGAATATACTCATAGTGCTCTAAAGTGCCGCTCGGACTGCGAAGAACATGCAGAGAGAATTGAAAAGTAACATGCTGATATGGTTTAAAACCCTTAAACAACGGAATCGCCGGCGGATAAGTTTCATAATCTAGAAAATACAGTGGATAGGTCATGCCTCCTAGAGACTCCTTAATAGCTATTAAATCAATAATAGGAGTTTGACTTTGATGAACATCTACTTGATTGCGCTGAATCTGGGATAACTCAAAATCAGTAGGAATGTCGTTAAGGTCTAAGATTCCGGAATCAACGAGACTGCTTAATTTATTTTTACTGACGCCGATACGAGACAAGTCATGAATGGAATATAGCGGTACTTCCGGGTGAGAATAATGAAAAGTAGAACAGTGCTTATTGCGGCCTTTATAAAGACAATCGCAAGTGACCACACGTTCGTCATCTTGTAAAAGAGCGGCCGCTGCGTTGGCCATTTTTTCTCGAGTTGCCGTCGCGCGCTCCAGAATTTTATCAGTCACATCATCTATAACAAAGAGTTCATGGACATTAATCTCGTCACCGCGTACATAATCTTTATTCAAATGGATAATACTGACCCGCCCAACTTTAACGTCGCAATCTTTAAGAACAAGATATTGAAAAGTGGCATCCTCTAAATGATCGCGCTCATCGCCCGACTCCCTCAGAGCATTAGTACCCTTAATTTCATAGAGATTCCAGCAGTCATGAGCCGCGTCATATTCTAAGGCATCATTTCTCGCTAAAAATGGGCCGGACAAAAAGGTGGCTTGAAAAATAGCTGGAGTTTTAAGGTTTAAGTGTTTAGCAGTTTCTGTCACCGCCTCCGCATTGAATTGTTCCACTAAAACGCCTTGGGGAAAAAGTTTGCGAGCCCAGGCCTCCACTAAATTACCATTGGCCACTAAACTTTTTTCAAAAGCGGATAAAGAAAAAGTGGCGGCCAACTCCGGGCGGTATTGTTTCAACCAAGCATTCTTCGCGCAATCTAAAAACTCTAAATAAATTGTTTTTGTGATGTGAGTCATAGTTAGCACTAGCTTACAATAAACTGGCAAGCTAGTAAAATGAAAAACGACCAGAGCGGTCGTTTTTATTTACAGATTAGTCGCTTGCTTAATAGTTGTCTCTAACTCGCCGGGCACATCAGTACCAATACGATAAATTTTCCCGTCTTTCATAACGATTTCAATTGCCTTCAGGCCGTAAACATTATAAACCCACATTTTCGGCCAGAGCCAAAGCCTGATACCCCAGCCGTAAAGCCAGCTATTTCTTACCTGCTTGACCGAGGCGATGTCCGTCAATAAAAATTTTTTCTTAAAAATACCATAA
>CAYLPC010000036.1:7624-8015 GCA_964385475.1 uncultured Gammaproteobacteria bacterium
GGGGGGGGGGGGGGGGGGGGGGGGGGGGGGGGGGGGGGGGACCATAACCAAATTTAACCTGCAGGTAATTTTCAGCCACAATGGTTGTGAGCGTGGAAAACGAAACCATGATAAAAATAATCAAGACCATAATAGCGGTCACCAAAAGATTGGTACCGGAATCAACTGACGGCGGCTCGGCCATTGCAGATAAATAGGCCCAGACAAAAAATCCTAGAGTCACGAGAGTAATCACGACCATCGGGTACCCGGTTTGGGTGTGCTTGTAAGGAGTCATATTTTTATTTAATGGTTTGAACGATTTTGTCGATTATCGGGTCGACGTTAAACGTCTCTCTTTCTTGGGTGCATTCTTGCATCTGTGGCTCGTCATAGTTATAACAGCTGGTAT
>CAYLPC010000037.1:0-7793 GCA_964385475.1 uncultured Gammaproteobacteria bacterium
GTTTTCTTTCAAATATCCCGATTATTCTTTGTATCATATTTGGAGTTGTTTGGTCTAAAAATGAAACTTTTACTGTTTCCTGGGGTGGATATACAGTAGAAGAACTGAAAAAACTGAGAAGGATTAAGCCTGCTATTAAGCCAGTAAATAAAAAGAAGCGTTTCATAAACCATAGCTTAGCAAAACGAGTCTTAAATTTTCCTCAAGATACAAAAACCACCCTGACAAACAGGATGGTTTTTGTATAATTTTTAAACCATTAAACTAAGAAGAACTATTTCTTCTTAGGAGCGGCTTTTTTAGGAGCGGCTTTTTTAGGAGCAGCTTTCTTAACGGCTTTCTTAACGGTCTTCTTCACCGCTTTTTTAGGAGCAGCTTTTTTGACAGTTTTCTTAGCAGCCTTTTTAGGAGCGGCTTTCTTAACGGTCTTCTTCATCGCTTTTTTAGGAGCAGCTTTTTTAACCATTTTTTTCTTTGCTGGCATAATTTCACCCCCTTCCCGTTAAAACTAATTTAGAATTTTTTTTAGAAAAATTATCGACCGAGAAACTTACTATAATTATACATCTTCACTTAAATGATAGCAATACTTTTTCTACTTTTTTAAGTGCTCCTGAAAATATTTTTGTAACTCAGAAATTTTTAGACGCTCTTGAATCATCGTATCGCGATCACGAACCGTCACACTGTCATCTTCCAAAGTATCAAAATCAACGGTGAGACAAAAAGGTGTTCCGATTTCATCTTGGCGGCGATAACGCTTACCCACATTTCCATTGTCATCAAATTCACAATTAAAATGGGCCTTTAAATCGTTGTAAAGATCTCTTGCTTTCGCCACTAACTCCGGTTTATTTTTTAACAAAGGGAAAACAGCGATGGAGATTGGCGCGAGTTGTCTTGGTAATTTTAAAACCACCCGACTGTCTCCTTCCGCTAAAACTTCTTCCCGATAAGCTTCCAATAAGGTAACAAGAACTGACCGGTCTAAACCTAAACTAGGTTCAATGACATGGGGAATGAAGCGGCGATTAGTTGTGGCATCAAAATATTCCAACTTTACATTAGAGAACTTGCTGTGCTGCGTTAGGTCGAAATCGCCCCGGTGGGCTAAACCACACAACTCTTTAAAGCCGCCGAATGGCATATCGTATTCTAAGTCAATTGTCTGGCGAGAGTAATGAGATAACTTTTCTTTAGGATGTTGATAGCGTCGTAACTTATTAGCAGACAAGCCTAGGTCATGGGCAAAAGCTTCCTGTTCTTTTAGTAGCTCATCAAAAATCGGCTCCCAGGGTTGTTCCGGATCAATAAAATATTCTAATTCCATTTGCTCAAATTCTCGGGTACGAAAAATAAAATTCCCCACAATGATTTCATTGCGAAAAGCTTTGCCAATCTGCGCAATGCCAAATGGCAACTTGGGGCGCATAACATCAACCACATTCTTAAATTCTAAAAAGATTGCCCCCGCAGTTTCCGGTCGTAAGTAAACAGGCTCATCAATACCATTCATCTCCGTTTTAAACATCATGTTAAAGAACCGAGCTTCGCTCCATGATTTTGCACCGCAGGCTGGGCAACTAATATCAACCAAGGCTTTATTAAGGGCATCTAAGTCGCCTTCCAAATCTTGACCGGTTGCTTCTTCAACTAAATGATCAGCCCGAAAACGTTTTTTACATTTTTTACAGTCCACCATCGCATCATTAAAACCACCAATGTGGCCGCTAGCCTCCCATAAGCGAGGGTGTAAAATAATGGGCCCATCAATTCCATAAACTTCATCGCGCTTAGTCACGAAGCGCTGCCACCATAATTCCTTAATTTTATTTTTGAGTGTTACTCCATAGGGACCATAACTGTAAGTTCCCGATAAACCACCATAAATCTCTCCAGCCGGAAAAATAAAACCGCGTCTTTTGCATAAAGAAACTACTTTCTCCATTAAATCATTGTTTGTGTCTGACATATTACATTTCTTCTAAATAATTAAACCCTAAAAGATTAAAACCATTCTGCAACACCTGACTGAAAGCTTTAACTAAAGCTAGGCGCGCGGCGGCGATAGGTGCCTCCGCCTTTAAAATTGGCTGCTTCTGATAATAATCATTAAATGCCTGCGCCAATTCAAAAAGGTAGCGGGCTAAAACTGAAGGATCTCTGTCTTGAGCGGCTTTAATAATAGCTTCCGTATAGCCGGCCAACTTTAGAGACAACATTAAATCTGATTCGCCGCTCTGCGAGTAATCCGGCTGCTCAGTAAATGCCTGCCCCTTAGTTAATAAACTGGAAGACCGTGCTCCGCTATATTGCAAGTAAGCAGCGGTGTAGCCATCAAAGCGTAAGGCGCTTTCAATATCAAAGGTAATAATTTTATCAGCCGCCACTTTAATCATTTCAAACTTTAGCGCCGCCACTGCCAAAGAGCGAGCAGTTTGCGCGATTTTTTCTTCTGACCAATCATGGTGGCGATCCTTTATTTCTTGGCTAGCTCTACTTTCCGCGGCATCTAAAACTTCTTGAAAAGTAATTACATTGCCCGTCCGGGAAGACATCATACCACTTTTCAGAGTGAGAAAGTCATAGCCTAAATGAGTGAGACGTTCTTGATATCCCATCTGATGCAAGATGGCAAATAGTTGCTTAAAATATAAACCCTGACGAACATCAACTACATAAATTGATTCCTGTAGGTGGTATTTTTTAAATTTAGCCGAAGCTAAAGCCAAATCAGCGACAGCGTATAACGCCGTACCGTCAGAGCGGATAATGGGTAATACCCCTAAATTTTCCTCGGTCAAATCAGCAATCACCGCCCCTTCGCTATGCTTTAAAATTCCTTTTTCAAGAAGCTCATCTTTAATGAGAAGTCCTTCTTCGATAAAATCACTTTCATAGAAAGTGTCCACAAAGTGAATATTTAAAATTTGATAAACGGAGTTAAAGTAATCAATACTCCATTGCCTCGTCTCTTGCCAAAATTTATAAACGCTGCCTTGACGGCTTTCTATCGCCTGCATAATCTGACTCACTTCCTTTTTTGCCTCCTCATCTCCTTCTACTAATTTAGCAGCTTCACTATAACAACGTCCTAAAAGATAGCCCCGAGGCTCAGATGCGTTCTCATATTTTTTTTGTCGCTGCCAATTCCAGATTGTTTTGGCGGTATGAATACCGAAGTCATTGATATAAGATACTGGCACCACTTCATACCCCGCCGCTTTTAATAAGTTAACCACCGTACTGCCATAAGAAATATTGCGTAAGTGCCCGACATGTAATTCTTTGTGGGTATTTCCATTGGCATACTCCACCATAATGGCTGCTTGATTTTTGCTGGGCTGGCTGCCGAAAACGGCCCCCTGGTCATTAATCTCTTTGACTGTCTGCTCTGTAAAAAAAGCACTATCAAAGAAAAAATTAAGATAAGGCCCCACCGCTTTCACTTGGGTAACAGTAGGATGAATCCTGTCTTCGTGACAAACAAAAGCTGTTAATTCCTTAGAAAAAAGAGGTAACTCTAATCCTTGTGGCTTATTTAACTTGTCAGCAACTTCTTTAGCTAGCTGCCCGGGGTTGGTTCCAATTTTTTTAGCTTCATTAAATAGAGGTAGGCTAAGGTGCCCTAAAGATTCATCGGGAGGGTAAGCAAAATCCGCCACCGCACAACCGAGGATGTTTGCTAATTCTTGTTTCACTTGATCTAAATAAGCCATAAATAGTTAACACGCGACACCAATCAGGCTGCCGCGACTTGGAAGGCTATCCTTAAATATGCTACAATGTTATCAAAAGTTCCGTCTTTTTTCAATCGGTAAAGGCGGTTTTGTTGGCTTATTTATTTTTAAATTTAAATTTTAACTCTATGTTTTCTTACCGCTCAATCTTGAGTTCCGCTTGGAGCTTTGCTGCGAAGCGACGAAGGCTCTGGGTATTCGGTTTTCTAGCCTTCCTGCTATCTGCAGGCGGGGAATACCAAATTATTGGCGAGCTGCTTAACCGCGGTTACAGCACGGATGTTTACAGCCGTTTATCTAGTGTCGGGACCGCCCTTTCTCCTGATTTTTGGTGGAGCCTCTATCTAGCTCTGACTTCTGATGTTAAAACTGCTTTGGCGGTAATTTTGTTGATTCTTATTATCGGTGGCTTGCTCTTCTTTGTTTTATGGCTAAGCGTCCGAGCCCAAATCGGCTTGGTTAGATGGACTAAGAAAGACCGTGATAGCCGCAACAAAGAAGAGGTGAGTTTGTGGGGTGAACTGACCGCTAAAGATAAGCGTTTCTGGCCAGTTTTGGGAGTTAATATTTTTGTAAAAATTGCTATTAGCGCTGCTTTCACTATTTTAAGTGTCCCCTTAATCTTCTTATATTTCCAAGACTTTAACTGGGCAATTGTTGCTTATACAGTTTTCTTTATCATCTTCCTGCCGGTGGTTATTGCTATTTCTTTATTAGCTAAATATGCGATTGCGGAAATCATTTTAGATAAAGAAACTTTCACTAAAGGAATATTAGACTCGTGGAAATTATTTAAGAACAACTGGCTCGTCAGTTTAGAGATGGCGATTCTACTTTTCTTGATTAATTTTACCCTCAGCTTAATCCTGATCTTCTTATTAACTATGGTTGCTTTCCCGATTATGCTGACTTTAATGGTGTTTGGTTTATCAACTCCTCTTTATTTCTTTGTTTTAATTTCCTTCTTATTGTTAGTTCTAACCGCCTCCTTCTTAATGACTTTCCAGACCGCCGCTTGGACATCTCTTTATTTGGAGTTAAAGGAAAATGGAGCAACTGCTAAAGTCGAGCGTGTTTTCCAAAAGAAGCCTAAGGCTAAAAAGAGTGTTAAAGCAGCGGCAGCGCCTAAGGTTCGCACTACCAAAAAAACTAAGACGACTACTGCCAAATCTCCTCGTAAAAAAACTTCCTAAATTATGAGTAACCTGGCGTCTATCGACAATTTACTCGGCGACCAGGAACCGGAAGAAGGTTCAGTACTGGATAAATTTTCTCGTAAGCAAGCCGAGATTAAAGCTCGAGAAGTAGAGCGAGAAACTGAAAGAGCCGCCGCTCAGCTTGGTTTACCTTATATTTATTTAGTGGGCTTTCCTATTAGCCCCGAAGCTTTGGGATTGATTGATGAAGCGGAAGCTCGAGCTTTAAATTTAGTTTGCTTCTACTACGACGGAAAAGAGCTGCGTCTAGGCACAACCAACCCCACACCCGAAGTCACCGCCTATTCTTTAGCTTTACAAAAAAAGCTCTTTGTTAATAGCGCGGTTTTTTTAATTTCTCAAAATAGTCTTAACCACGCTTTTGATCTTTATAAAACCTTGCCGAAAGTCATTCCTTATCAAGGGACAGTAGAGATCAGTGCTGAAAAAATCCAGGAATTCCAGGATGACTTAGCCGATTACCGAAAATTAAGTTCTAAAGTTAATGAGGTTAATGTCTCTGATATTATCACTTTAATTCTAGCAGCTGCTATTCGCTCTGAGGCTAGCGATATTCACGTTGAAGCCGAACAAAGAGGGGCGGTAGTCCGTTTGCGCCTTGATGGCGTCCTTCATGAGGCTGCAGTAATCGGCGGCGATAAATGGCGCCGGCTAACCACTCGTTTAAAAATCCTCTCTCAAGTTAAGATTAATATCACCGATCAACCTCAAGATGGTCGTTTTAGTGTAGCCTTACCTGACCGTAAGCTAGATGTTCGCTGCTCTTTCATGCCTACCGCTTTTGGAGAAAGCGCCGTTATGAGAGTTTTGGATTCGTCCGCACAAGCACTTTCCTTTGAGCGCCTTGGTTTGCGTCCGGAAACACTAGAAAAATTAAAAGAAGAAGTGGGTAAACCTAATGGCATGATTCTTACCACCGGTCCGACTGGTTCCGGTAAGACGACTACTCTGTACGCTATTCTCTCTGAGATTAATAAGCCGGGTGTCAAAATTATTACTTTAGAAAACCCGATTGAATACCAATTGCCCGGCATCAACCAAAGTCAAATTTCAGAAAGCCGTGGTTATACCTTTGTTGAGGCCTTGCGTTCTGTTTTGCGCCAAGATCCTAACGTTTTAATGATTGGTGAAATCCGAGACAAAGAAACAGCAGAAATTACCTTACAAGCCTCAATCACCGGACACTTGGTTTTATCAACCCTGCACACTAACGACGCCTCCGGCGTGATTCCTCGTTTATTAGATTTAGGAATAGAACCATACTTATTGCCTCCGGCACTTAATGCCGTGGTTGGGCAGCGTTTAGTGCGTCGTCTTTGTCCATACTGCAAAGAACCCCATGCCACCACTGAGGAAGAAAAAGAACAGATTAATAAAATTACTGGGGTAATCTCGCCTAAATCTGGTATTAGCCTCCCCAATGAATTACCTCCTTTGTTCCAAGCTGGACCTGGCTGCGAAGCTTGCAGTTTCACCGGCTATAAAGGACGCATTGGCATCTATGAGGTGTTCACTATGGACGAAAAGATGAAACAGCTGACTATTGATCGAGCCCCTTCTTTTAAAATTCTACAGCAAGCTATTGAAAATGGCATGATTACGATGCTGCAGGACGGTATTTTAAAATGCTTTGACGGAATCACCTCAATTGATGAGGTTTATCGCGTTATTGGTGACTTCAGCTACATTAATGAGCTATATGATATTGTCATTTCTCAAACAATTGGTCGCGGTTTAGCAATTAAAGATAGTGATTTAGCTGCTGCTAAAGAAGCTAGCCCTGACATTGTTGAATTGTCAGAAAAAGTAAGAACTATCCCTTCTAAAGATATTATTACTTTGATCATGGCGCTCGCGATTACCAAGGAGGCGGGTGATATTCACATTGAACCGACGGACAATTTAGTAAAGGTTCGTTTTCGCATTGACGGCGTCCTGCACGATGTTGTTAATTTGCCAAAAACCTCTTACTTACCAGTTTTATCAGAAATGAAAATTCTGGCCGGCTTCCCTACTAATATTAAAATGGCTACTGTTGATGGGCGTTTCAGTTTGCACTTATCTGATCGCAAAATGGATTGCCGTATCTCCATTATTTCCGGCGGTTACGGGGAGACGATTGTTATCCGCTTATTATCTACCGCGGCTGTTAATCTTGACTTAGAAAAACTGGGATTAATTGATGTTTCTTTAAAGGAGTTACAAGGGGCCATGAAAATGACCAAAGGAATTATTATTACCACTGGTCCGACCGGTTCCGGTAAGACGACTACTCTGTACGCTATTCTTAACCGCCTTAATAAACCAGACATCAAAATCATTACTGTAGAGGATCCAATTGAATATCAATTAGCTGGTATCATTCAAACTCAAATTGACAGTGAACATGGCT
Source organism: uncultured Gammaproteobacteria bacterium (assembly GCA_964385475.1). Lineage (GTDB taxonomy): Bacteria > Patescibacteriota > Patescibacteriia > Patescibacteriales > UBA12465 > JAEZRQ01. The sequence continues at coordinate 7,350 of CAYLPC010000037.1, forward strand.
ACACTTTTGCTTCGGCGATGCGCTCCCTCTTGCGCCAAAACCCAAACATCATGATGATTGGGGAAATTCGCGATTCAGAAACAGCTAAGATTTCCATTGAGGCGGCTTCCACTGGACACTTAGTTCTCTCGACTATTCACGCTAACAGCGCTGCTGGAGCCATCTCGCGCTTCTCTGGTTTAGGTGTAGAGCGCCAAGCCCTAGCCAACGCTCTTGAATTCTCTATCGGTCAGCGTTTAGTCCGGCGTTTATGTCCTCACTGCAAACAAGTAGCTTTAGTAGATGAAGATACTCTAAGTCGAGTCCGCAGTATTTTATTACAAATAAAAAAACCAAGTGGTTTATTCTTGGTTATTTTTTGGCATTTTTTTCTATAATATTTAATATTTTTGGAAGTCTTGCTTTTATTGTACTTCTTGAATAGTTTACTTCTTCTGCTATTTC
>CAYLPC010000038.1:0-4397 GCA_964385475.1 uncultured Gammaproteobacteria bacterium
ATGGACTTTCCTATCGCTTTCAATGTAGTTGAACAGGTAGACGGTAATTTGCAACACCTGGTCGCTTCGGGGTTAATCGGTGTATTCCAAAAATTATGGGCGGACTCTTGGGGGCCGCGCTTAGAGTACATTTTAAGAAACGCTATTTTAGCAATTTTGGATTATCCAGGCTCGACTCTATTGGGGGTAGTCCGAATGTTAAGTGATAAGCCTTATCGGAAAAGAGTTGTGGCTAATATTAAAGATCCGGTAGTTAAAGCCTTTTGGGAAAAAGAGTTTGCTGGTTATGCTGACAAGTTTGCTTCGGAGGCGGTCTCGCCGATTCAAAACAAAGTCGGGCAATTTTTATCTAGTTCTTTGATGCGTAATATTGTTGGTCAGGTAAAATCTTCCATTGATTTACGCCGGGTTATGGATGAGGGGAAGATTTTAATTTTAAATCTTTCTAAGGGACGCATCGGTGAAGACAATTCGGCTCTCTTAGGTGCCATGATGATTACGAAGATCCAGCTGGCTGCTATGAGCCGAGTTGATATTCCTGAAGCGCAGCGTAAAGATTTTTATTTATATATTGATGAGTTCCAAAATTTTTCCACTGATTCTTTTGCTAATATTTTATCGGAAGCTAGAAAATATCGACTTAATTTGATTTTAGCCCACCAGTATATTGAGCAGTTGAATGAAAAAGTGAAGCCGGCCGTTTTTGGTAATGTCGGCACAATGATTGCTTTTCGCGTGGGGGCCGCTGATGCTGAGGAACTAGCTAAGGAGTTTTTACCAACCTTTAACGAAGAAGATTTAGTTAATCTGCCGAAGTATGAAATGTATCTCAAGTTAATGATTGATGGTGTTGCTTCCACTCCTTTTTCTGCTAAAGGTTTACCACCCCTTACTAATGAAGAGCGAACCGGGCAGGAAGTAGCGGCTATTCGTTGGTCGCGCGAACACTATGCGACAGAACGCTCAAAAGTGGAGGAGCAAATTGTCAGATGGCATGAAGCTATTGTTGACGAAGCAGTTAGTAATGAGCAAAGGCGGGTCGATCAAAGACGGACCGATCAAATGATAAGCACCCCTCGCCAGACAGAAACAGCTTCTGATGGCTATCCTGCTACCTGTGCTTTATGTGGGATTACCACCTATACTCCATTTGAACCAGATGGTGTGCGTCCTGTTTTTTGCAAACAATGTTTAAGTAAGAAGAAAGAAGAGCGTCGAGAAGGTTTAGTTAACCGTCAGACGCCTTTAAATAAGCCGCGCCTAGTTACTAATTTAACACCAGACGGGCAACTTGACGCTTCGGCCCCTTTGGTTAATAATAAGCCTTCACGTCCTTTTCCTCAGAATTCGCCAGTCGGTGCTCGCTCTAATCATCAGACCAACCCCAGGCAGAATTCTTCTAATAAACCAAAAAATTCTCCAGTAAAATCAGCCCCGGCGGCGGCCTTAAGCTCTAATCCGATGAAATTCCGGCCATTTACGCCAACCGCCATGAGTGCTTTTGAAGTAGCAGAGAAAAAAGAAACAGGCTTGTCTTTGGAAGATTTATCCCGAGCTGGCTTAAGGGATTTTAAGGGGCGTCCTCAAAATTCTCAGATTAAAAAAGAACAGGCGCCCAAGCCTGCGCAATCCGGGTATTTAAACAGCCCCGTATTGGATAGCTGGCCAAGCGGAGATGATTTGGAAGAGGGTGAGGAAATTGATTTTAGTCGCCAAGTTTAATTATGTATTTATTTTTTGACACAGAAACAACCGGTTTACCTAAAAACTATAAGGCCCCAGTTTCTGATTCAGAAAATTGGCCGCGCCTAGTGCAGCTAGCCTGGCTCTGGTATGACGCTGAAGGTAATAAGTGGGAAAGTTATAACTATCTGGTTAAGCCGGATGGTTTTGTTATTCCTGAGGAAGCGACAAAAATTCACCGGATTAGCCAAGAAAAAGCGTTGGCTGAAGGTATGCCTTTAGATGAGGTTTTGCGGCATTTTGCCGAAGAAGTCCGTAAGGCCGATTTTGTGATTGGACATAACATTGACTTTGATTATAAGATTATTGGGGCGGAATTATATCGCTTGAATCAACCGAATGTGCTAGATGCGGCCAACCAAGTTTGTACTATGAAGAGTAGTGTCGATTTTTGCGCTCTTGATAATGGCTACGGCCGTTATAAATGGCCAAACTTGGATCAACTTCATCAGCGCTTATTTGGCGAAAGCTTTCCTGAAGCTCATGACGCTTTAGTTGATGTTGAAGCGACGGCCCGATGTTTTTTTGCTTTAAAAGAAAAAGGAGTGATAGGTTACTAAAACCATGACTGACTATCTAAAAATTGGCAAAGCGGCCGAGCTGAGCGGCAAAGATTATCGGTTGTATCGTTGGCTGGAATCGATTCCTGCCATTTTGTCTTTAGGTACTCTTCTCACCTTAATTGTTTTTTCTTATTTTAAGCCAGTCTGGGTGGCCTATTTTTTAATTGCTTTTGATGTTTACTGGCTGATTCAGGTACTCTACATGGCTATTTATTTAGTCTTTTCATACCGTAAAGTGCGCCGCAATAATCAAATTGATTGGGTGGAGCGTTGTCGCACTCTTAGTCCGACTACTCCAGACTTGCCGGATAATTGTTTAGCCAAACAAGGCTTAAGCCACACCGACTTATATCAGTTAGTGATTCTACCAACCTATAATGAAGATATTGAGATTATCCGCACAGCCCTGACTTCAGTGGCGGTCGAAGGCTGGCCGAAAGAGAGAATGATTGTGGCTCTAGCCATGGAGGAGCGAGCCGGAGAAATTGCTCATGAGAGAGCGCGTCTGATTCAAGAGGAATTTGGACATCGTTTTGGCCACTTTCTAATTACCTTCCACCCGGACGGTATCGTTGGTGAAATAAAAGGCAAGGGGGCTAATCAAGCTTGGTGCGGACGCCAAGTTAAAAAAGAGATAGTAGATGCTTATCAGATTCCTTATGACCACATTTTAGTGTCTGTTTTTGATATCGATACAATTATTAATCCCGGGTACTTTTCAATTTTGGCTTATAAATTTCTGACCGTGTCCGATCCCTATCGAGCCTCTTACCAGCCTGTGCCGGTCTATCATAATAATATTTGGTCTGCCCCTTTCTTTTCTCGCGTTTCTGCTGCCTCTAATACTTTTTGGCAGATGATGATGCAGATTAGACAGGAGAAATTAGTTACCTATTCTTCCCACTCAATGACTTGGCGGGCTCTGACTGATATCGGCTTCTGGTCACCAAAAATGGTGAGTGAGGATTCCCGAATTTTTTTCCATTGTCTGATTCATTATGAAGGAAACTATAGAGTCGAACCTCTTTATACGACCATTTCTATGGACGTGACCACTGATAAGAATTTTTGGAGCACGGTTTCCAGCTTATACAAACAGCAGCGCCGTTGGGCTTGGGGGGCAGAGAATGTCGCCTATCTAATCTTCAATTACCTCAAATCAGCTCGCGCTAAAACTGAGTCACGCGGTAAAATAATGAAACAGATTTGGGTGCAAATTTATGGGTTTCATTCTTGGGGCACCAGCGCTCTGATTATCGCTGTCATTGGGTGGCTGCCTATTTTAATTGGTGGCAATCGTTTTAATAGCACTGTTCTGTCCGGCAACTTGCCGGCAGTGACTACCTTATTAATGAACCTAGCGATGATTGGTATGGTCTTGTCGGCGATTGTTTCCAATCTCCTCTTACCTAAGAGACCAAAACAATATTCTTGGTGGAAAAATTTAGCTTTAATTGTGGAGTGGATTTTTGTCCCGATTAACATCATTATTTTTGGTGCCATCCCCTGTCTCGATGCTCAGATTCGATTGATGTTAGGGAAATATATGGGTTTTTGGGTTACTCCCAAAGAACGGCGCAGTGGTTAGTTGTTAAAAAATCTGCTATCATATCAAAGTTACTTTTAACTTGTCATGGTGCAAAAACCTCGTTACAGTCTGGCCCATGCGGCTCGCCGCCAGCGCCAGCAACCAGCTTGGCAAAGATTCTTTGTTAGTCAGCGCTTTTTAGCGTTAGTTTTTTTAGTGATGATTATCGCTATTATTTTTCCCTTAATTAAGACTGTTAGTCAGCGACAAGCAGTTGATCGGGAAATTGCAGAGCTGAAAGCCGAGAATGATGCCTATCGTGATAAAAATGAAGGTCTAAGGAATATGATTGAATATTTACAATCAGACGCTAACCTAGAAGAACAAGCGCGCCTTAATTTGGGTTTAAAGAAACCTAACGAAGAGGTGGTTGTGGTCACTCGGAAAGCGGCCCCCTTAGAAATAAAAACCGCAGCGGTAGATGATTCCCGGACAGCTAACTGGGATCGCTGGGTTGCTTATTTTTTCAAATAAAAAACTGGAATTTTATTCCAGTTTTTCTA
>CAYLPC010000038.1:4407-7629 GCA_964385475.1 uncultured Gammaproteobacteria bacterium
TACTTGGAGCCGAGGATGGGGATCGAACCCACGACCTGCGCATTACGAATGCGCTGCTCTACCAACTGAGCCACCTCGGCAACTCTATTTGATTATAGGGGGAAGGTTTAATTAAAGTCAATTAATTTATTATGAGTAAATTAGGTATTTTAAAGAAGTTATTTATTTTCGGAGCAACTCTTACTTTCCTTTTGGGGGCGAGTTTAGTTCACGCGGCTCCTCAGGAGGCGGTACGCTCTGAAAAAAAGATTAAGGTTCTTGCTCAAGAAGGAGAGGTAACTCCACCTTGGGATTTTGATGCTCTAACCCCAATCTATCAAGTTAGTCTTGATCCTCAGGATTTACCTAAGGGTAAGACCTATGCTGTGGAGTTAGATTATCCAGCTGATCCTGATACCGATAATTTATATAAGCAAGTCTTTTTCTTTGACCGCTTTACTAATAAGTGGCACCCCTTGCCGACTATTGAGAATCCACAGCGTCGCGTAGTGCGGGCTGAAGTTCCTTTTACTTTTGTTCGTTTAGCGGTGATGGCTAATCAAAAAGTTTTAGCCACCGGTAAGGCAAGTTGGTATGCTCATAAGGGCGGATTATTCGCGGCTTCTCCTGACTATGCTTTAGGCAGTGTGGTGCGCGTACACAATTTGGATAACAAAAAATTTGTTGATGTTACTATCAATGATTTTGGTCCTAATCGAGCACTGCATCCGGAACGAGTGATTGATTTAGATAAAATGGCCTTCCAAAAGATTGCCTCCCTCGGTGCGGGCGTAGTCAATGTTAAGGTTGAACCGATTAAATCAATTAACCCCAATATTAGCCTTGTCCGTCCGGCGGGCGGCGAGCCAACAGTTAGCGCTCGAGCTGCGTTAATTATGAATGCTGCGACGGGGGAAGTGTTGTGGGAAAAAAATGGCCATCAAGTAGCACCCTTAGCTTCTCTGACTAAATTAGTAGCGGCTCAAGTTTTTTTAGACACGCAACCGGATTTAAAGAAAGTTGTGACTTATCAAAAACAGGATGAGAATTATAACTATGAGCATTGTGAGCCTTGGGAATCTGCCCGCTTGCGCGTGAAAGAGGGGGAAACTATGACCTTAGAAAATTTGTTGTACGCTTCTTTGGTTGGGTCAGCGAATAATGCTGTCGAAACCCTAGTTCGTTCTAGCGGTATTTCGCGAGAGGAATTTATTAAAAGAATGAATGAACGTGTGGCCACTTGGGGCGCTAAGGATACTAAATTCATTGAACCGACTGGTTTGGCGCCAGAGAATGTGAGCTCTCCTTATGATTATGCTATAATAAGCAGAGAGGTTTTGCGCCATCCTTTAATCCAAAAAATTTCTACAACTCCGAGCTATTCTTTTTCAACTATCAATACTAAAGAGGCTCATAACTTGCGCAATACTAACCCGTGGCTAGGGCAGCGTCTCTACAATTTAAGCGGCACTAAGACTGGTTATCTGCACGAAGCGCTTTATTGTCTGATGAATAAGGTGACAACGAAGTCTGGAGAGTTGGTGGTTGTTAATTTTGGTTCCGCCAACCGTAATAGTAGTTTTAGTGATAGCGAACAATTAATTCAATACGGCGAGCGTTTGCTAAGTAAATAGCTCAATCTCATATGATTAAGTTTGAAAAAGTTTTCAAATCATACGGTAATCAAATCCAGGTTCTTCGTGACATTAATTTGCGCATCAAACCAGGAGAGTTTGTCTCTATTGTCGGACAATCAGGGGCCGGGAAGACAACTCTGTCCCGCATTCTTATCGGAGAAGAGCGGGTTGATGAAGGTCGCGTGATGGTTGGTGATTGGGATATTACACGGATTAGCCGTAATGATGTGCCTTTTTTGCGTCGGCAGATAGGCGTCATTTTTCAAGACTTCAAACTTTTACCTAAAAAAACATTAGCAGAGAATATCGCTTTTGCTTTAGAAGCCTGCGGTGCTTCTAGTGCTAAAATTAAAAAAATCGTACCAAGTGTTTTGAAAATTGTCGGTTTAGAAGATAAAGGCCATCGCTATCCCCGAGAAGTTTCCGGCGGTGAGAAACAGCGAGCAGCGATTGCGCGCGCTTTAGTTCATCAGCCTAAAATTCTTTTAGCCGATGAACCTACTGGAAATTTAGATGCGATTAATGCTAATGAAATTATTAACCTCCTTTTAAAAATTAATCAGTTCGGCACCACTGTTATTTTAGTGACGCACAATAAAGAGATTGTAAATCAGTTGCGTCATCGGGTTATCACCATGGACCACGGAGTAATTATTAGTGATAAGGAACGAGGCAAATATTTTCTCTAAAAATTTATGCTGTTTTTAATTCGCGTTCTTAAGTTTAGTTTTCAAGATATTTTCCGTAACATCTGGTTGTCCATTGTTACGGTGACTATTTTAGTTTTGGCTTTGTTCTCCATGAACATGCTCTACACCGTTAAGCTAATTAGTGAGAATGCGGTCGAAGCTGTTAAAGGAAAAATTAATATCAGTTTATATTTTAAACCTGATGCTTCAGAAGCGATGATTATGGATGTGCGGGAAAGGGTAGAGAGCTTGTCTAATGTGAAAGGGGTAACCTATATCTCTAAAGCTGAGGCTTTAGAAAACTTCCGTACCAAAAATCGCAACAATCCAGAGATTTTAAATGCTTTAAAAGAAATTGGTAAAAACCCTTTATCACCATCTTTAGTGATTGTCCCGGCTGATTTTAATAACTCTGATAATCTCATTACTTCTCTCAAATCTTTAGAGAGCGACGCCATTGAGTCACGCGATTTTTCCGATAACTCTGCCATTCTAGATAAAATCAACCAAATTACTTTACGGATTAATGAGGTCGGTTTAGCTTTAATCTTAATCTTTATTCTGACGAGTTTGTTGGTAGTTTATAATGCTATCAGGGTGGCTATTTATACTCACCGCCAGGAAATTGAGATTATGCGCCTAGTTGGGGCTTCCAATGCCTTCATTTATATGCCCTACCTATTTTCCGCTTTCTTCTATGCTCTGGTCGCAACCTTCTTAGTTGCTATTTCTTTCTTCCCCTTACTCACCATTCTGCAACCATATTTAGAGGTGTTCTTTATGGATTACACGGTTAATATTTTAGCTTTTTACGCGGCGAATACTTGGTTAATCTTCGGCGTCCAATTTTTGGCGATTTTCCTGATCACCTTAGCAGCTACTTGGCTAGCTATCCGCAAATATGCCAAAGTCTAGTT
>CAYLPC010000039.1:0-4137 GCA_964385475.1 uncultured Gammaproteobacteria bacterium
GATCCTGGGGAAAATTGTAAGTGCGGATTTTATCGCTGCGATCACCGCCACCAACTTGATCTTTACGGGCGCTGGATTCTTTTGCCTGGCGTTCTTCTTCTTCTTTAGCAAGAAGACGTGAGCGTAAGATTTGCATCGCTTTTTCTTTATTTTGGTGTTGTGATTTTTGATCTTGGCAGCTAACCGTAATACCGGTTGGTAAGTGGATAATGCGAATAGCAGAATAAGTTGTGTTGACTGATTGCCCGCCGGGGCCGCTGGAACAGAAAGTGTCAATGCGCAAGTCATTTGCTTTGATTTCAATATCAACTTCTTCCGCTTCGGGGAGGACAACCACTGTAACCGTTGAGGTGTGGACTCGCCCTTGTTTTTCTGTTTCAGGAACGCGCTGGACGCGATGAGTTCCGGCCTCAAATTTAAATGAACCGTAAGCCCCGCGACCATTAACGGAAAAAATAATTTCCTTATAACCGCCGATGCCAATCACACTGGAGTTTAAAATTTCTAACTTTAGGCCGGTTTTTTCACAGTAACGGCTGTAGGCTCGGAATAAGTCTCCAGCAAACAGGGCCGCCTCATCACCGCCGGCGCCTGCCCTAATTTCCATAATGGCATTTTTTGTGTCATTCGGGTCATCAGGATAAAGCTCTTCTTCAATTAATTCTTTTAATTCTGCTTGGCGTTGTTCCAGAGCTGGAGTTTCAATGTTGGCTAACTCTTTTAATTCATTGTCGCCGCTGTTAGCTAAAATTTCTTGGTAATCTTTTAATTCCGCCTCAATCTTTTCATATTCTTTAATATTTTCCATGATATGCTTGAGAGCTGCATGTTCTTGGGAAACTTTAATCAATTCTTTTTGGTTAGCTAAAACTTCCGGATCGCTCAATCTGGCTTCTAGTTCCGTAAACTTGTCCTTGATTTCTTGGTACATACATTTAAGACATAAAAAATGATCGTTCCTGAAAGTGATAAGCAGCGCGAAGCTGTATCCCCGGAGCGATCATTTTAGAATCAGAGTGTTGTTATTTCTTTTTGCCTAAGCTAACCTGAGCAATCTTTTTGATGTCTTTAGTCTTAACTACAATTTCTTTTTTAGAGCGCTCTTTCGCACGCGCTTCGTTCTTAACTTTCTTACCGCGGCGTGTGGCGGCTACTTTTTTACTTGTTTCTGTTTTTGCGCTAAACTTTTCTACGCGTCTACCAGTATCAACCAGTTTTTGCTTACCAGTGTAAAAAGGATGACAAGCAGAGCAAAGCTCAACCTTAATCTCCGGCACAGTAGAGCCGGTTACAAAAGAATTGCCACAGACGCAAGTCACCTGGCATTCTGGATAATAGGTAGGATGAATCCCGTTTTTCATACGAAAAAATCGTTAATACGTTAACTAATAACGTAAATAATGCTAGCATAACTTCAAAAAAGACGCAAGAGTTGGTATACTTTTTATCATATGACTAGAATTCCTAACATCGCAAGGAGCACCTCTTATCTGACCTTGGCTTTAATTATTCAGAAAATAATCTCTTTTTCTTATTTTGTTATCTTAACCCGCGCTTTAGGCTTAGAGGTGATGGGGCAGTATTATACCGCAATATCTTTTACTACTATCTTTGGAATCTTTATTGATTTGGGGCTGGCTAATGCTTTGACTAGGGAAGTGGCTAAGCGTCAGGACCAGGCGGCGATTTGGCTGGGGAATGTTCTCACCCTGAAAATCCCCTTAGCGATTATCACTTTTCTGATTTCTATTGGTTTGGCGCAAGTGCTTGGTTATCATCACATTGTGTTTCAATTGATTTTCATTTCTTCTATTAGCATGGTGCTCGATTCTTTTAGCACCACTTTTTTTGCAGTCATGCGTGGCTTCCACAGCTTGAAGTATGAGAGCATTTCGTCAGTAATCTTTCAATTAATCGTCTTAGTTCTTGGTTGGACGGCAATTTATTTAAATTATGATGTCCGATTTGCAATCGGCGCTTTGGCTGTGGCCAGTGTCTTTAATTTCTTTTACAGCGCTATTACTTTAAGGAGACGGATTGGCTTAAAGTGGCGCTTGCTCTGGGATAAGTCGTTTATCCGCCAAATCTTTGTAATCAGTTGGCCTTTTGGCTTATTTGCTATCTTCCAGCGCTTATACCTCTATCTCGACTCTGTGCTGTTAAGCAATCTGTCTAATTTTCATCAAGTTGGCGTTTATCAGATAGCCTTTAAAATTATTAACGCTCTGCAGTTTTTGCCTCTCGCCTTTACCGCTTCACTGTACCCAGCTATGAGTACCTATTGGCTTAATGATAAAAAACAACTCAATGTTTCTTTTGAGCGCGCGCTCAATTATTTAATTATGATTTCCGTGCCGATTATTGCCGGGGTTTTTGCTTTGGATAAAGCTATTTTGGCTATTTTCAAGGCCGGCCCAGAAGCCTTGTGGCCTCTCAGAATTTCAATCTTGGCCCTCTTTTTCATTTTTGTTAATTATCCGATTGGCTCTTTGTTAAATGCTAGCGATCGTCAGAAAAAAAATCTTTTATTTATTTCCGTTGTCGCCTCTACAAGTATCATTTTAAACTTCATTTTAATCCCTCGCTGGGGCGCCTTGGGAGCTAGCATTACCGTTTTAATTACAAACACCCTGATGTTCTTCTTAGGAGTCCTAGAGATTAATAAAATTATTCAGTATAATTTCCGCCGCAATTTAATTATGTTTGCTAAGGTGTTATGGTCGGCAGCGGTGATGGGAACAATTGTATATTACGGACGGAATTACATGCCGCTCTGGGTAGCCACGGCTTTAGGAGGCGGACTTTATTTTATCATTCTTTATCTTGTCGGAGGCTTTACTAAAAATGATATTCTGAGCATTAAACACTCCTTTAATAGGCACTAGTATTATGAAGACTCTTTTATTGACCTTAGAGTATCCGCCATTTAAAGGCGGAGTGGCTAATTATTATGGCCACCTGGCAAAGTGCTGGCCGCAAGCTGGCGACTTTGAGGTTTGGCAGCCACAAAAAACTTGGTGGTCTTTAGTGCCGCGGTTAATAAAGTATTGGCGTAAATTTCCAGAGAACCGAGTAATTGTCGGCCACCTACTCCCCTTGGGGACAGTGGCTTTAATTGCTTCTTGGTTTACTAAAGGGAAGTATGTTGTTGTCCTGCACGGCATGGATTTTAATTTTGCGCATAAAAAAAAGCGTAAAGCCTACCTCAGTCAATTAATTTTAAAGCGGGCGCAAAAAATAGTCGCGGCTAACTCGCGCGTGCGCGCTTTAGTGTTAGAGCGCTATCCCAATTTAAAGGAGCGTTTAGTGATTGTTAATCCCGGCGTGTCGGAAACAATGATTCATCAGGGCCATAATCTGGCGACCAGCTTACGCGCTAAGCATCAACTTGATCAAAAATTAATTTTGTTAACTATTGGACGCCTAGTTTTACGCAAAGGAGTAGATATGACTTTAAAGGCTATTTCTTTGCTGAGGCCAGAAGAACGAGAACGGATTGCTTACGTCGTGGTTGGTAGTGGCCCAGAAGAAGCAAGTCTGCGCTCTTTAGCTGATACTGAAAATTCACCAGTCATTTTTACTGGTGAAGTTGATGATCAGGAGAAATGGTCTTGGCTAGATTTGTGTGATATATTCATAATGCCTGCGCGCGAGATTGCTGGTGATTTTGAAGGATTCGGCATTGTTTACTTAGAAGCCAATTTATACAGTAAGCCGGTAATCGCCGGTCAATCAGGGGGCGTGACTGATGCGGTCAGTCATGAAGTTAACGGCCTCTTAGTTGACCCGGAAGACCCAAAAGCAATTGCTCAGGCCATCAGCGATTTATTACAACACCCAGAAAAACGAGAACGCTTAGGCAAAGAAGGGCGGCAGCGCGCTTTAACGGAATTTTCTTGGGAGAAACAAGTTAATCAATTTTATCAAGCTTTATGATTTCTGTAATTATTCCTATTTACAATCAAGCGGCTAAGTTGGGGGCGACCCTAGCTAGTTTAGCGGCGCAAACTTATAAAGATTTTGAAGTGATTATTGTTAATGATGGTTCTACTGATAATCCCGAAGCAGCTTTTACTAAATTTTTAGAAAATTCACAGAGCGGAATTTCTTTTTCTTTTTTTAATCAAGAGAACAAAG
>CAYLPC010000039.1:4147-7576 GCA_964385475.1 uncultured Gammaproteobacteria bacterium
AAAGGAGCACCGGCCGCCCGTAACGCTGGCTGGGCACGTGCTCAGGGCGAATATCTTTTTTTCTGCGATGCTGATGCTGTTTTAGCGCCTCAAGCACTAGAGTTGCTGCAATCCGCCTTATCTTTTAATCCTCAAGCTTCTTACGCTTACTCCGCTTTTAAATGGGGCAAGCGTGTTTTTAAAGCTGGACCTTTTGATGCGGATAGATTAAGGAAAGAACCGTATATCCACACCATGGCTTTAATTAAGCAAAAAGATTTACCTCGGCAGGGCTGGGATGAGAGTTTAAAGAAGTTTCAAGATTGGGATCTGTGGTTGACCATGCTAGAAGAAGGGAAGTTCGGAATTTTTGTTAATCAAATTTTATTTATTGTGTCTCCTGGTGGCCGCATTAGTTCTTGGCTGCCATCTTTTGCTTACACCTGGCTACCGTTTTTGCCGGTGGTCAAAAAATATCGTGAGGCTCAAAAAATAATTTACACTAAACACCAGTTACCTTCATGAAGTTATTAGATAAGACTAGCCTCTTGACGATTGGAGGACTCATTTTAGTTAACGGTTTATCGCTGTTTAACTACTTTCAGCCAGCTTATGCCGGTATTATTTTAGCGGTGATTGCTATTATTGTTTTTGGATTGAGTTGGTTCCGTTTGGAGTACGGATTGCTAGTTGTGATTACAGAGTTAATTGTCGGTTCTAAAGGACGTTTATTGGAAGAGTCGTTTTTATCCTTACGCATGGTCTTGTTTGGCGCTGTTATGGCAGCGTATTTTGGGCGGCTGATTCAGAGATTTATTATTTCTCAAGAAGAGGAGTTTGCTAAAAAATCTCGGGCCTGGCTTTTATTTATCATCTTAGTAGTTTTTTTAGCCCTGAGTTTAATTATTGGAATTGGGCGAGGGCACAATCTCCGGATTGTTTTTGCTGATGTTAATTCCTGGTTTTTCTTACCCCTTTTACTGCCTATTATTAAAGTTTATTACCAAGCCGACAAAGCGGTTTACCAGCGCTTGCGGCGCGTAGTGTTTGTTTCTCTAATCTGGATAGCTCTACAAACTTTGTTTGTCTTGTATGCCTTTACCCACAATCTGCCTTTAATTAAGAATCTATATTGGTGGTTGAGACGCACAGAATTAGCGGAGGTGACAGCAGCGGCTGGTTCCTGGTCGCGCGTTTTTTTACAATCGCACATTTATTCCACTCTGGCCGTTACCGTCTTACCATTTGCAGTTAAGAAATATAATAAAGCTTTGTGGCTAGTTTCAGTGATGTCTTGGACAGCCCTGATTCTTTCTATGTCCCGCAGCTTCTGGTTGGCGGTTTTTGTAGTTTTAGGTGGCGCTTTAATCTTAACAATTGTCTTTGAGGGCTGGAAAAAGATGTGGGGGCGTTTCGGCTTCATTGTTGCTAGTGTCCTACTATCCGCTGTACTAATTTTTGGTACAGTTATTTTTCCATACCCCAAAGCCGCTTCCTTTTCAACAGATGCTTTTGCTAATCGTTTGGAGTTTAACAGTGATGAGCCGGCGGTCGCTTCGCGCTGGGCCTTACTGTCGCCGCTTTGGCAGGGGGTTAAAGAGCATTGGCTTTTAGGCAACGGCTTCGGTAAAGAAATTGTTTATCAAACTTCAGACCCCAGAGTTCTAGACGCCCAAGGTACCAATGAATATAAAACTTATGCTTTTGAATGGGGGTATCTCGGCCTGTGGTTAAAATTAGGGTTGGGTGGTTTATTAATTTATCTTGGGTTGTTATTTTTGATTATTTATCAAAATATTAAAGCGTGGAGAAGGGGTGACTATCTGACAGGCGCGTTAGCCGTAGGACTCTTTACGCTTTTGGTTATTAATTTTTTCACCCCCTATCTTGATCACCCTCTTGGTTTTGTCGTGTGGATGTTTGTTTGGGTGTTGGGCGCTTCTTTTTCTTTACCAAATAAAGACTTGCCAGAAGGGGTAAAATAAAGTATATTGAATGGCGTTAAAAATTGAGTAATTTTTTATCTTTTTATGCCTCCAGAACAAATCATTACCCAGGCGGGATATGATAAATTAAAAGAGGAGCACGACTTCTTAAGCACCGTTAAACGCAAGGAAATTGCCGAACGGATTGAACGCGCTAAGGAGTTAGGCGACCTTTCAGAAAATGCGGAATATAGTGAAGCCAAAGACGCCCAAGCTTTAAATGAGGGGCGTATTTTAGAACTGCTAGCAACTTTAAAAAATGTTACTATTGTTAATAAGGAGCCAGGCGGACAAGTAACTATGGGTTCGGTTGTTTTTGCCAAAGTTAATGATAAGGAGCGGCAATTTACCATTGTCAGTTTCAATGAAGCCGATCCGATTAATGGCTTAATCTCTAATGAGTCTCCTTTGGGAATGGGCTTTTTAGGAAAGAAAAAAGGTGATATGGTAGAAGTAGAAACTCCTCGCGGAGTGGTGACTTATAAAATTACTAAAGTGGCTTAAAACATGAAAGACGCGCTACTAACCAATTCAGGTAGTGAGCGGGACGACCGCCTCAAGAAGTTAACGGAGTTACAGAACTTGGGTATCGCCACCTATCCAGCTAAAACTAAGCGAAACAGTGATGTGGCGTCTTTTCTGGCCGATTTTTCTAGTTTAGCAGCGGACAAAAAGACTGTTGTTCTGGCTGGACGTTTGCGCGCCAAAAGGGAACACGGCAATCTAGCTTTTGCTGATTTGGAGGATGCTTCCGGGAAGACACAATTAGTTTTTTCCAAAAAAGATTTAGGAGCCGAGGCTTATAAAACTTTTATTAAACTGATTGATGTCGCCGATTTTATTGAGGTTAGCGGTTACGCGTTTTTAACCCATAAGGAAGAAAAGAGTTTGTTTGTGAACGAATGGCGTTTGCTTACCAAAACTTTAAGGCCGATTCCTGATGCCTGGTATGGCTTAAAAGATGAGGATGACCGTCTCCGTAAGCGTTATCTTGATTTATTGTTAAATCCGGAGCTGCGCGATTTATTTGTTAAAAAATCTTTATTCTGGGAAGTGGCGCGCGACTTTATGAAGCGTCATGGATTTTTTGAGGTGGAGACACCAACCTTGGAACTGACAACTGGTGGCGCTGAGGCTAATCCTTTTAAGACTCATCACGAGGATTATGATTTAGATGTCTATTTAAGAATTTCTGTCGGTGAGTTGTGGCAAAAGCGCTTAATCGCGGCCGGATATGAGAAGGTTTTTGAAATTGGCCGAGTATACCGCAATGAAGGGTCCAGCCCTGACCATTTACAAGAGTTTACCAATTTAGAATTCTATTGGGCTTATGCTGATTACGAAAAGGGAATGCAGCTGGCTCAAGAGCTCTATCAAGAAATTGCTTTAAAGGTTTTTGGACGTACCAAATTCACCACCAAGGGGATGGAATATGATCTTGCTGGTGAGTGGCCTCACATTGATT
>CAYLPC010000040.1:0-7552 GCA_964385475.1 uncultured Gammaproteobacteria bacterium
TGCAGACCTCTACGATGTCAACGTAGCGCTCTAACCAACTGAGCTACGAGCCCGCTTAGCCGTCCGTGCTCTAATACTAACAATAATGCTGCTAAAAGTAAATATTTCGGCAGCATTTTTTCTCTAATTTTAAGGGCGGGTGCGCCCAGATGGAATTGAACCATCGACCCCCGCTTTATAAGAGCGGTGCTCTAACCACTGAGCCATGGGCGCTTAATAAACCTGTAAAAGATATATCACCCAGGCGAGGATAAATCAAGATTGAGCAGCAAACAAAAAACTTAAACTATCTTTGAGGTGCTGTAAATATTTATTTTTAGCGTCTTCACTATTATCAGGTAGACTAGCTTGAGCTAGTTTGGGATTTCCTTGGGGGTGGTATTCTTTTAGCAATTTTAAAGCGTCAATATTTTTTGTAGCATAAAGAATTATCTTGGTTTGCCCACTAGCCTTGTGGTCTTCAAAGATTAAAGTAATGAGGCGAGCCTCAGGAATATTGGTGATTAATTCATCGATGATATCAACTAGATTATCTTCAGTGGCGCTGGTATTTTGAAAATCCTCCCGCTTAATATAAGACCAAACTAAAGCGCTATTATTTTCTGATGTCAGACCGGACAAAACTTTACCCCACAATTTTAAAGTAGAAAAATTACGAGAACGATACAAATGATTCACAATTTCTTCGCGTCGGCCGCCGCTAGCAATTAAATTAGAAGCCAGCTCTAAAGTCCGAGGAGTTAAGCGGCTGTTTTTAAAATTCTTTGTTCCTGCAATGAGGCCGGCCAGCAGACAAGTAGCAATATCTTCATTGACTAAGCGCCGTTCTTCTTCGGAGAGAGCAGTATAAAGCGTTTCGGCAATTGTGGCCGCGCTTAAATCTACTAAGTTGATTTGCCCAAATTCTTCATTTTCTGGTTGATGATCTAAATTAATAACATCAACATTATAAAATAAACCAATGTTTTTAGTGTAGATAGACCCGAGAGCATCTAAGTCAGCCGCACCAACAGTAATAATCAAGTCATATTTAGGAGGAGCAACCACAGCCTGAATATTTTTGGGGTCAATGGCAACATTCTTTGGGAAAATAAAAAATTTTAAATGGTCGCCATCTCTCTGATACTTTACTCGTTCCACATTTTGTTCTGATACAGGCAGAGAAATAACTAAAGGCGAGAGCCCATCCACTCGGTTGGTTAGATTCTTTAAGCCGGGAAGAAAGTTCCAAGTATTTTGCCGCCAAGATGGATCAGCTGCTAGCGCTGGTTTTTTGTTGAGGCGACTTAGCAGTAAAAAAAGAGCGGCACTGGCAGCCACAGCATCTCCTGGCCAATCAGCCGGAAAGACAATCAAAGGCGCTTGGCTTTTATGGAGGCGATTAAGAAATTGTTCTTGAGTATTTAACATGACCGCATAAAATAGTTAGTCCCCAAATATAGCCCGATTAATTAACTTAGTCAAGCATTAAAACCCTGATTTTTATTGACTTGGCGAGCGTTTTCTGGTATTTTTGATGGGTATGAAAACAGAGCTTGCTAAAACCTATAATCCTCAGGAAACTGAGGACAGTATTTATCATTTATGGGAGTCTTCTGGCTTTTTTAACCCCGATAACTCTCCTTTGCCGGCAGAGGCCCCGACTTATACAATCGTCTTACCACCCCCTAATATTACAGCCAAATTACATATTGGGCATAGTATGATGTTGGCTGTGGAGGATGTTTTGATTCGCTACCGGCGCATGACAGGCTGCCGCGCTTTATGGCTGCCAGGAACAGATCATGCGGCGATTGCTACCCAGATGGTGGTGGAAAAACGGATTTTTCAAGAAACAGGTCAAACGCGCCATGATTTAGGCAAAGAAAAACTCTTATCAGAAATCTGGCAATTCTTACAAACAACTCAATCAGAAATTTTAGGACAAACTCGTAAAATGGGCGCCTCTTTAGATTGGTCAAGAGAGGCTTTTACTTTAGATGAAGCGCGTCAGAAGGCGGTTAATCGCTTATTTGTAGCGATGTACAATGAGGGGATTATTTATCGTGGTGAACGTATTGTCAATTGGTGCCCCCACTGCCATTCCACACTGGCTGATGATGAGGTGGAATATAATGAACAAACAACCAAGCTTTACACTTTTAAATATAGTAAAGATTTTCCTATCGCTATCTCTACTACGAGACCAGAAACAAAGTTAGGCGATACAGCTGT
The DNA here is from genome assembly GCA_964385475.1 of uncultured Gammaproteobacteria bacterium. Taxonomy (GTDB): domain Bacteria; phylum Patescibacteriota; class Patescibacteriia; order Patescibacteriales; family UBA12465; genus JAEZRQ01. The sequence goes on from CAYLPC010000040.1 coordinate 2,215, forward strand.
TGCGGTTAATCCTAAAGATGAGCGTTATCAAAAATACATTGGCCAAGAATTTGCCGTGGATTTTTGTGGTCAAAAACTTTCTTTGAAGGTCATTGGTGATAATAATGTAGAAATGGATTTTGGTACTGGTGCTTTAGGAGTTACCCCAGCCCATTCTTTGGTTGATTGGCAGATGGCTGAAGAAAATAACTTACCTATCATTAAGGTTATTAATGAAGATGGTATTATTCATGAGGGATTTGGCCGGTATTCAGGTTTAAGTATTTTAGCTGCCAGAAGCGCCGTGGTAGAAGAGCTTAGCGCGGCCGGGCTATTAGTTAGCGAAGAAGAAATTAGCAATAATTTATCGGTTTGTTATCGTTGCAATACAGCCATTGAGCCACTACCTTCTAAACAATGGTTTGTGGATGTTTCTAAGAAATTAGAAAGACTAGGAAACCTTTCCTTAAAAGAAAAATCATTACAAGTAGCTCAGACTGGCCAACTAAAATTTATCCCAGAACGTTTTAATAAAAGATATCAAGATTGGATGACGAATTTGCATGATTGGTGCATCTCCCGTCAGATTTGGTTTGGCCACAGTATTCCTGTTTGGTATCGCGGGGCGGCTATTTATTGCGGGGAAGAGGCGCCCACAGAAGATGGTTGGGTACAGGATCAAGATACTTTAGATACTTGGTTTTCTTCGGGGATGTGGACCTTCTCTACTCTAGGTTGGCCAGATAATTATCAGGACGGCCACAAACTAGGTGACTTAGCCCGTTTTCATCCTACCCAAGTTTTAGAAACTGGTTATGAGATTTTGACTTTGTGGGTTTCGCGCATGGTGATGATGTCTTTCTTTGCTTTAGGTGAAGTGCCTTTTGAAACGGTGTATTTACATGGCACGATTTTAGACAATCAAGGTAAGAAAATGAGCAAGTCTAAAGGCAATGGTGTTGACCCTTTAATAGCCATTAATGAATATGGTGCCGACGCGCTACGTCTCTCTTTATTAATGGGTAGTACCCCCGGCAATGATAGTCGTTACAATACTGATAAAGTGGAAGCCAAGCGTAATTTTATTAACAAGCTTTGGAATATTGCTCGTTATATTTTAAATCAGCCTCGGGTTGCTGATTTAGAGGTATTAACTCCACCAACTCCTAAAACCACAGCTGATCGCTGGATTTTAACCGAATTTACTCTAGCCGCCCAAGAAGCCAAAAATCGTTTAGATAACTTTGAGATTTCTTTAGCGGCGGAAATATTAACCACCTTTACTAAAGACAAACTAGCTGATTGGTATTTAGAAATTGCTAAATTTGAAGGCGATAAGGCCGAAATCTTAAATTATCTTTTGGTGAATTTACTACGTCTTTGGCACCCCTTCATCCCTTTTGTAACAGAAAAGATTTGGCAAAGTTTCCGCACGGATTTATTAATGATAGCGCAATGGCCAGAAGTCTTACCCGAAATAGATGAAGCTAGTGTGACGGAGGTCAATTATTTAATTGAGGTTGTGGTGGGAATTCGCAACGCTCGGAGCGCTAATCGCATAGAACCGAATCGTCAATTACCGGCAATTGCTTATTCTTCGTCACGGGCTGACTATTTAAAAAATTGGCAGTCTTTAATTATTAAGTTGAAAACCGGTTTAAGTTCTTTAGAGGTTGCGACAGCAGACCCAAAGCCAGCCGAGGCAGTGGCGATGGTTGTTGGCGACACTGTTATTTATCTGTTAGATGCTATTGATCAAGAAAAGGAGAAAGAGCGCATCTTGAAAGAGCGGGCTACTTTAGAGAAACTAATTAATAATTTGGAAGGTCGCTTGGCTAATAAGGAATTTACGGATCGCGCACCGGCGCAAATTGTAGCTCAAGAGCAAGAAAAACTGGCGGCTTACAAAGCTGAGCTGACAAAATTAAACGAAACTAATTTATGACCCTGAAGCGCTATTTAATTTTAATTTCTTTAACAACTGCAATCTGCTGGACGACTTTTTTGTTTGTCGCGAGCGTTATTAATCCTGAGTTAACTAGCTGGTTAGGGTTTTTCTTGTTTTACATCTCCTTATTTTTGTCTTTAACAGGCACCGCTTCTCTAATTGGATTTTTAGTGCGCTTTGTAGCATTGAGGCGCGAGCTGGCATTCTACGCGGTGCGCAATGCTTATCGTCAGTCATTCCTCTTTGCTTTATTTATTGTTGCGATTTTAGCTATGATGTCCCAGGGCTTGTTTACCTGGTTAAATCTAGGTATCCTGGTTACTCTTTTTATTATTATTGAGGCTATCTTAACGCGTCCCAGTAAAACTCGCGTTTAACTTTTATGACAGAACAATTAAGTAAATTACAAAAAGATTTTCTAGCAGCTTTAGCAGCAGCTGACACTTTAGAAAAATTAAATGAGTTTGAGTTGCGCTTTTTGTCCCGTAAGGGTGAATTAGCCGGTCTACTCGCAAAAATTAAAGATCTAAGCGGTGAAGTAAAAAAAGAGTTTGGCGCTTCTGCTAATCAACTTAAGACAGATTTAACAGCACGCTATCATCGTGCCCGCTTGGCTTTAGAAAGCAGTTTGGCTAACAACGACTTACCGGATGCGACTTTGCCAGGAACTGAAGTTAAAGTCGGACATTTACATCCAGTGACTCAGGTTCGACGGGAGATTGAAGATCTCTTTACCTCTTTGGGTTTTATGGTTTATGACGGACCAGAACTGGAGAGTGATTATTATAATTTTGAAGCTCTAAATGTGGCCCCTCATCATCCCGCGCGAGACATGCAGGATACTTTTTATATTGATAAGCCTAATGATGATGGCGCGTATGATCTATTAATGCGAACCCAAACATCCAATGTTCAGGTAAGAGCGCTTAAAAAATATGGCGCTCCTTGCCGAGTAATTATTCCTGGGCGGACTTTTCGCTGTGAAGCTACCGATGCGCGCCACGAGCATACTTTTTACCAACTAGAAGGTTTAATGGTGGGAGAGAATATTAATTTTTCTCATCTCAAAGGCTTTTGTGAAATAGTGGGGCAAAAATTATATGGACCCAATACCAAGTTTCGGATGCGCCCTAAATTTTATCCTTTTGTGGAGCCAGGGTCTAACGGAGAATACACTTGTTTCTTGTGCCAAGGGCAGGGTTGCCGCGTGTGCAAGCATTCCGGCTGGTTGGAGGTCTTAGGTTGTGGCTTAATTCATCCTGATGTTCTGCGGGCAGGCGGTTTAGATCCAGAGAAATATTCTGGCTTTGCGTTCGGTTTCGGTTTAACCCGTTTAGCCATGTTAAAGTATGGCATTGACGATATTCGCCTGTTCATGGGGGGTGATCAGAGATTTTTGGAACAATTTTAACTGTTAATGTATGTTAATTTCTTATAATTGGTTAAACGAATTTATTAAACTGCCAAAGACGGCCACTCCGGAAGATGTGGCGGCTAGATTTACCGCCCACACAGTCGAGGTTGAAAGCGTTCAGAGCCAAGCCAACAACTGGTCTGGAGTTTTGGTAGGTAAAGTTTTAGAAGTAGAGCCTCATCCTAATGCAGATCGCTTGCGGGTGACTAAAGTCGACATCAAAACGGAAGTTTTAGATATTGTTTGCGGCGCTCCTAATGTAGCGGTTGGGCAATTAGTAGCCGTAGCGACTGTAGGGTCTGTCTTGCCGGGTGATTTTGTCATTAAGGAATCAGAAATCAGAGGTATAATGTCCCGAGGTATGATTTGCGCTGAGGATGAACTGGGTTTGGGTGATAATCATGAAGGCATTATGGTTCTTGGCAAAAATGCTAAGATTGGAGAATCACTCGCCAAGCATTTAAAGCTCAACGATGTCGTTATTGAAATTGATAATAAATCTCTGTCCAATCGATCGGACCTGTGGGGGCATTACGGCTTAGCGCGGGAATTGAGCGCTATTTATGAAGTTAGCCTGAAAGATTATCAATCATTTTTAGAACCAGATCTAGTTGAGGGTGATGATGTGCTTAGTATTAAAGTTGAGGATCATAAATTGTGTCCTCGTTACTTAGCGGTTGCTATTAGCGGTTTAGAAATTACCGACTCCCCTCAATGGTTACGCGATCGTTTACTGGCGGTCGGCATTCGTCCCATTAATAATGTGGTTGATGTGACTAATTATGTCATGTTAGAAACAGGTCAACCACTACATGCTTTTGATAAGTCTAAAGTTTCCAAAATAGTAGTGCGTACTGCCAAGAAGGATGAACACTTAGAAACCTTAGATGGCCAAGAAAAAGAGTTGAGTGAAGACATGATCATTATCAGTGATGGCGAAAACCCCATCGCGGTCGCCGGTGTGATTGGTGGCCAACAAAGTGGTGTTACTTCAGCAACACGGGAAATTATTTTAGAAGCGGCTAACTTTGAGGCAGTTTCTGTTCGTAAGACCGCCGCTAAACTAGGATTACGTACCGAAGCGTCCGTGCGTTTTGAAAAGTCGCTAGATCCTAATTTAGCAGAGGTGGCTCTGCGCCGATTTTGGGCTCTAATTAAGCAAGTGTGCCCCGGAGCAGTGATTAGTAGTAAGTTGGCGAATCAGCAGAAATTTGATTTGTTTATTGGTCCACTTACTCTCACTACCGCCTGGATCAACGAACGCGTTGGCCAAGAAATTCCAGAAATAAAAATAATTGGTATTTTAGAGCGCTTAGGATTTAAGGTGGAAGCCAATGAAGGTCAGTTGTCGGTAACTATTCCTACTTGGCGAGCGGCGAAAGATGTTAGTATTAAAGAAGATATTTTAGAAGAAGTTTTGCGTATCTGGGGTTATAATCAAATTGAAGCAACCGCCCCTTCAGCACCCATTACCGTGCCAGTGCGATTAGCGGATTTAGCCTTAGAGCATTCTTTAGAAGATTTTTTATCAGGATCCTTAAATTTAACAGAAGTTCAAAATTATAATTTTGTTAGTAATCATCAGTTGCAGAAGTTAGGTCTTGATGCTAGCAGTTATTTAAAGTTGGTTAATCCTGTTTCTGATCAACACGATGTGTTGCGCCAGAATCTTGCGGTCGGACTACTTAATAATGTCCGCACGAACCAGTTTAATTTTTCTCGTTTAGCTTTGTTTGAGATGGGTCGTGTTTATTTTGATACCCCGGGCATTTTTGATAAAGCGGGTGATGACAAGGATAGACTGCCTTATCAGCAAAAGCGTTTGGGCTTGATGTTAGCCAGCAAGCAGTCTGAACAAAACTTTTTTGTGGTTAAGGGTTGGGTGTCCGCTCTGATTAATCATTTATTTGGCGGTGTTTGGGAAACAGTTTTTGCAATCGCGGAAGATGAGATTCCTTATGGTGATAAACGGCAGACGGTCAGAGTTCGAGTAAATG
>CAYLPC010000041.1:0-641 GCA_964385475.1 uncultured Gammaproteobacteria bacterium
CTATGGAAGCGCAAGACAAGCAATTCTTGGAAATGATCGTAAAGAACATCGTTAGCAATCCTGATGATGTCCAGGTAGATCGCACAGTGGACGAAATGGGTGTCCTTTTAACCCTGAAAATCAACCCGGCCGATATGGGCTATGTCATTGGTCGCAAGGGTCAAACCGCGCAAGCAATTCGCACTTTATTAAAAATTGTGGGTGCGAAGAATAATTCTCGCGTGAACTTAAAAATCTACGATCCAGAAGGCGGCAAGCGCCACGAACGCTCTTACGAAGAAGCGGGACAGGCAAATTCCGAATCAAGTGATTTAGAATCCGCCATTGACGACTTACGCATCTAGTTAAGTTGAACAGAAAAAAGCTCCGCTAGTCAGCGGAGCTTTTTTTGTTATAATGAAAGATATGAAATTCCACGCCATATCTATTTATCCTAATATTTTTGAGTCCTATCTAAAAGAAGGGATTTTACGACGCGCTCAGGATCAAGGGCTCATTAGTTTTGAGGCTCATGATTTGCGCCAATTTACCACCGACAACTATCATAGTGTGGACGACACCCCTTATGGCGGCGGCGCGGGCATGGTCATGCGGGCCGATGTCTGGCTGCGCGCCTTAACAGCGATTAAAAAAAATCCCCA
>CAYLPC010000041.1:651-3572 GCA_964385475.1 uncultured Gammaproteobacteria bacterium
TTCGGCCAGCGGACAATCTTGGACGCAAAAAAAGGCCAAAGAATACGCCGAGCTCGAGGAAGTAATTTTTATCTGCGGTCGTTTTGAGGGGATTGATGCTCGTATTCAAAATTTTGTAGACGAAGAAATATCTATTGGTGACTATGTTCTGACTGGTGGCGAGTTGCCAACTTTAGTCATCATGGATTCTATTACGCGCTTATTGCCTGGGGTTCTGGGTAATGGCTTAAGCGCAATAGACGAATCACACTCAGAGGAAGGAGTGTTGGAATATCCGCAATACACCAAGCCACCTATTTTAGAATTTGAGGGTAAAAAATATGAAGTGCCGGAAGTGCTGCTTTCTGGTGATCATGGCAAGATTGATAAATGGCGTCAGGATAATAAGCGTCAAAAAAAGAGCTGATAACACAGCTCTTTTTTTTAAATTATTTTCCAAACATCACCATCCTTCACTAAGTGTCCTGCTACGACAAACCCAGAAGCTTTGGCGTGGCCGCCACCACCTAATTTTTGGGCTAAAGAGGAAATATCCACCCCTTCTTTGGAGGTGCGCAAGCTCCCTTTTATATAACCCTCTTTATCTTCTCGTAGAAGCATAATCGCATCAACTTCCGCTAAGTTGCTAAGGAAACCGGCAATCTCACCATAAACATCCTGGCTTAAAAAACGATCAATCTCCTCAGGCGTACCTAAATCAACAAGGCTGTCCAACTCTTTTTTGGTTAACACGGAATAGGCTAAGTTATATGCTTCATTAATCCTTAAATTTTCTAAAGTCAAACCCCAAAGCCTCATGGTTAACAAATTCTGATTCCGATTCAAGCTTTCAATAATTTTAGGCAGGCGAGCACCATAGGCCACCATCTGGGAGGCGATGCTTAAATTAGCTTCTGAAGTTTTAGAATATAAAAAATTACCAGTATCGGCTAAGAGTCCTGTTAAAACACAATCCGCTACTTCTCGATTAATAGGCACTTGATTCGCTACTAAAAAATCATGAATCACTTCAGCTGTTGCTGCTTTTTCTGGCTGCCTGATTTCTAAATCGGCGTAATCATCCAAGTGTGGATGATGGTCAAATTCAATTACATAGGGGCGGGTCGTCTGATTTTTGAGCGCCAAAATTTCCTCCTCTAAATCCGTACGTGAGAGCGATCCGCAATCAACCGCCACAATCACATCGTACTGATCCAAAGCATCTAACTTTTCCTTATTACTATTAATGCGATTGATGTGGGGTAAATAATCAAAAACCGTCTTATCTTTTTTGTGGCTACAAAAAGCCTCAGCTGTTACCTGATAACTCTCAGCTACTTCTAGGAGCGCGCACACTGAAGACAAGGCATCTCCATCGGGATGGATGTGCCCGACAATTAGAAGGCGGCGCGCTTGGCTGATATAGTGAAAAGCCTGATAATAGGCGTCTAAAACATTTTTCATATTTAACTCATCATCTTAATAGGGATATAAAAAAAAGTCCAGTCGCTCGCAGGCGACTGGACTGGCTAATTATATTATTCCAATGAATCTATTAAATCCTCTAAAATAGCGGCTTCTTTTTCGGTCGGATCAAAAACAAAAGTCAGACGAGGAATGTGACGCAGGCGCACTTTTTTTGCTAAAGAAGAGGCAATAAGGCGGGAGCTGCGCTTAAGAGCTGCTAGCGCTGTGCCGGTCATATTATCAGGCAGAACCGAAACGCCGACGGTTGCCGATTTTTGGTCAGAGGCGGCGTTAACGTACACGACTGTCACCAGGATGCCGGGTAATTCTAACTCGCGGCTAATTACGGCCGCTAAACTTTCCCGTAAAACATGATTTAAACGATCTTGAGACATATTAATCTTTAACCACTTCTTCGTGATGCGCTTCTAGAATATCGCCTTCTTCAATTAAAGGCTGCCCTTCAAACAAGATACCACATTCTTCATTCGCTTCCACTTCTTTAACATCCTGTTTACCGCTTTGTAATTGAGTAATTTTACCAATAACAATAATTTCGCCCGCTCTTTTGATCGTCGCACTACTGCCGTTTCTAATATAGCCATCTAAAACGCGGCCACCAATAATTTGACTATTGGGTTCTGTTCGGAAAATAGCCGCTATTTTTACACGCCCCTCATCGACGCGCTTCATCTCTACCTTAATCATCGTTTGCATCTTTGCCTTAACATCTTTAATCAGATCATAAATCACCGAATAAATCTTAACCGGTACTCCTTTATCGCGCACAAGATTTTCAATCGCACTGGTTAAGCGAACATTAAAGCCTAAAATTTCTGCTCCAGAATCTTCCGCCCGACGAACATCACCTTCGGTAATATTGCCAAGTCCTTTAGCAAGAATTTTGGCGCGGACTTTTTCCGTATTCAATTTCATCAGCGACTCTTCAATCGCCTCTGCGGACCCCAAGAAATCAGCTTTAATAATGAGATTCATTTGTGGAATATCGTCATCAGTTTCCGAAGAAGCCATCGCCATCGCTGTTTTAATATTGTGACGGGAGGCCGTTCTAATTTTTTTATTTTTGACGCGAATGCCGTCACCCACTTCTAAAATATCCCCGACGGAAGGTGAGATTTTTAAACCTAAAATTTTCGCCGGCATAGACGGAGTCGCTTCACTAATTTCTTCACCGCGATAATTTTTCAAAGACTTTACTTTGCCGTAAACCACCTCATTGAAACATAACTGATCGCCTACGCGTAAAGTTCCGTTTTGAATCAGAATTGTAGCTACCGGACCAGCCCCTTTATCAACGTTGGACTCAACGACAGTGCCTGCGGCCTCAGCCTTCGGGTTCGCCTTCATATTTGGGCTTTCTGTTTCCGCTAACAAAAGTACCATATCTAAAAGTTCATCAATTCCGGTGCCGTCTTTTGCGGAGATAGGGACACAAATTGTATCGCCACCCCAAT
>CAYLPC010000041.1:3582-7041 GCA_964385475.1 uncultured Gammaproteobacteria bacterium
GAGTAATTCCTAAAACAGAAGAGAGTTCTTGTTTAGTTTTATCAATATTAGCTTCCGGTTTATCAATTTTATTGATAGCGACAAGAAAAGGGATTTTAGCCGCTTCCATGATACGGCAAGCTTCAATCGTTTGCTGTTTGACGCCATCATCAGCAGCAACAACCAAGATAGCGATGTCAGCCACTTTGGCACCACGACTTCTCATCGCCGTAAAGGCTTCGTGACCAGGCGTGTCAATAAAAGTCATCACCTTATCTTTGCGAGTAATCTGGTAAGCACCGATATGCTGAGTAATGCCTCCGGCTTCACCGGCAGCCACATTAGCTAATCTAATAGAATCTAATAATTTTGTTTTACCATGATCAACATGCCCCATAATAACCACGACTGGTGGACGAGGCTGCAAATCATCTTTAGCTTCTTGCTTAATAATCTCCTGTAACTTTTTCTCTTCACCTTCACTCTCTTCCTGATCTTCTGCTAAGGCCTGAATATCTAAATTTAAGCCGACACCAATAATGGTCGCGGTATCAAAATCAATTTTTTCGTTAATAGAAGCGAAAACGCCATTTTTCATTAATTCAGCCAAGACCCGATTCACAGGAATACCGGCTACTTCCGAAAAAGCCCTTACGGTTACGGTTGGCGGTAAGCTAATATTTTTCTTTACTTTAGGTAAATCTTCCTCCTCGCGTTTTTTAGCTAAGGCATTAGCCCGCTCCATTTCTAAACGGCGCCGAAAAACTGGCCAATTTTTAATAATTTTTTTGGCAGTATTATTATCAACTTTAATCGCTTTTTGGCCAATATTAAATCCGATCTTTGGTAAAAGATCTAATAATTCCTGAGGGTTAACTCTTAGTTGGCGCGCTAATTCGGAAATATTCATATTTTTATCATTTAAATCAGGCGTCTGGCCCGGAAACTGCTTAAATCTTACGCTACTTAAGAGCTTTCGTCAACTTATTACAGGCTAAGAATGGATAAAAAATAACTTTACAAAGCTTTATTTTAGTGCTAGAGTAGGAACATAAGATTTTTAATTAAAGGTTGTTTCGGAATTTAAACCACTGTTTCCCGTCGCCTAAATATTTTTAGTTTTTTATTCTCAGTTTTCGGCTGTTAGCTATCACTATAATATAATCTCTACACTAAGCCTGTCTCAGGTTAAGCCTCTGGAGCGTCGGCTGTCGGTTTTTCCAAAAACAACCGCAATCATATGGAATATATTCTATATATTGTGTTTTTGGCCGGCGGCTTTTTTATTGGTTTTTTTCTTTACAAGCGTTTAAGCGCTAATAAATTGAGCGGCGCCGAACAGAAGGCACAAAAAGTGTTAGATGAAGCTAAGTTGAAGGAAAAAGAGATTTTACTACAGGCCCAAGAGAAGGCGCTGGGAGTAATAGAAGACGCCAAACGAGAAGAGTCAAAAAGACGCCAAGAAATTACCCAGATGCAATCGCGGGTAGAAGAGCGAGAAAACGCTTTTTCTCAGAAGATCATTGATCTCCAAGAAAAACAACAAAAATTATACGATCAGGTGGCTGAAGTTCAGGGTATTAAAGAAAAGATTAAAGGCATTCAACAAGAACAGGAAGATAAACTAGCCAGCTTGTCTGAATTATCCAAAGAGGAGGCTAAAGAAGCGCTCATGCAAAAAGTTGAAGCCCAATGTGCTGATGATTTAGCTATCCGAATCAAGAAACTAGAAAGCGAAGGCGATGACCGCCTCGCGGATAAGGCTAAAGATATCATGGCTTTGGCGATGCAACGCATGGTCTCTAATTATACCGTGGAGTTAACAACTACAACGGTAGATCTGCCAAGCGATGAAATGAAAGGTCGCATTATTGGACGCGAGGGGCGCAATATTAAATCTATTGAACAACTAACCGGCACCGAAATTATTGTTGATGATACGCCGAATGCAATTACTGTTTCTGGTTTTTCTTTAATCCGACGCCACATCGCCAAAAAAACTTTAGACTACTTAATTAAGGATGGCCGCATTCATCCGACCAAGATTGAAGATGCGGTAGAGAATGCTAAAAAAGATATCGCTAATGACATTAAGAAGGCTGGTGAAGAAGCTTTATATGAAGTGGGGGTTACCGGTTTTGATCCTAAGTTAGTCCAGATTATTGGTCGTTTAAAATACCGCACCAGTTATGGACAAAACACTCTGCATCATTCAATTGAAGTAGCGCAGCTAGCGGCTATTTTAGCTGAAGAATTAGGGGCTGACGTCACACTCGCTAAAAAAGGTGGGCTACTTCATGATATTGGCAAAGCTGTTGACCATGAGGTTCAAGGCACTCACACCGAAATCGGTCGTGACATTGCTAAAAAATTCAACCTTCCTCAAGAATTAATTGATCCAATTGCTACCCATCATGACGACAAGCCCGCTTCTTTAATCTCAGTAATCGTCAAGGTAGCAGACGCCATCTCTTCTGCCCGTCCTGGGGCTCGCAGTGATAACTATGAAAATTATATCCAGCGCTTAGAAGAGTTAGAAAAGATTGCTTCTTCTTTTGAGGGCATTGAAAGAACCTATGCGATTCAAGCAGGACGCGAAGTTAGAGTTTTTGTCCGCGCTGAAGATATTGATGACTTAAAATCACACAACTTAGCTCGGGATATTGCTCAAAAAATTGAAACGGAATTAAAATATCCGGGAGAAATTAAAGTTAATGTTATTCGCGAACTCAGGGTGACAGAGTACGCTCGTTAGGGGGTAAAAATTAGCTACTCTTGCAATAAAAATTTCCTTTTATTATAATAATAAAAGCTAAAAATTAAGATTAAATCTATGAACAAAGCGCAACTCATTGAACGATTGTCCAAGGAGGTTGACGGCGTCAGCAAGAAGCAAGCCGAAAAGCTTATTAATGTTCTAACTGACACCATCATCAGTGAGCTCAAGGATGGACGCGAAGTCACTATCACTGGCTTTGGCACCTTTTTGTCCAGAATCAGGTACTCTCGTGGAGGTGTAAATCCGCAAAATCCATCAGAACGCATCACAATTCCGGAAGTCAAAGTGGCTAAGTTCAAGACTGGTTACAACTTAAAGCAAGCTCTTAAGGGTAAAAGATAATTCTTAGGCGCCGGCAAAAGCGCCTAGTAAGCGCTCGTAGCTCAATGGATAGAGCACTTGGCTTCGGACCAAGGGGTTGTGGGTTCGAGTCCTGCCGAGCGCGCCCTTACTTATTGGATTGACAAGTTAATCTCCTTATTTTATCCTGATTAAGGAAAAGCAACAGTAGCGGCTTTTTTATTTTGGTCGCTCCCCATGGCTGGGTAGCTCAGCTGGTTAGAGCGTAGCACTCATAACGCTAAGGTCGAGAGTTCAATTCTCTCCCCAGCCACTAAAAAATTTAAGCGCTGTTAGCTCAGCTGGTAGAGCAGCTCCCTCTTAAGGAGACGGTCGCAGGTTCGAATCCTGCACGGCGCACC
>CAYLPC010000042.1:0-6889 GCA_964385475.1 uncultured Gammaproteobacteria bacterium
TTCGGACTAAAGATGGAAACAGTTATCGCCGAACTCAGCTTGGTGGAGCTGGAATCTTTGTTAGCTGTTTGTCCAGCAAAAAAATATCAAGCGCCACCTAAATATCCTGCGGTCGTGCGCGATCTCGCTTTTGTTGTTGATCAAGGAATGATGTATAATGTTCTTAGACAAGAGATTAAAAATTTTGACCCTCTCATTAAAGCCGTTGACTTGTTTGACTCTTATCAAGGAGGTAAGCTGGGCGCTGATAAAAAAAGTTTAGCTTTTCACGTTATCTATCAGTCAGCCGAACGCACTTTGCGTTCTGAGGAAGTGGAAACGGTGCAGCACGATTTAGTCAAACACCTTGAAGAAAAATTCGGCGCTCAAATCAGGAACTTTTAAATTAATTAACTTAAAAATATGTTTGCAACTTCAGGAGACATTTTGAATTTAGTGCTGTCAATTTGTATTGCATTATTAACTTTCTTCCTGTGCTGGGCCTTGTATTATGTGATTGCGACTGTTGGCAAAGCAAAGCGCTTAGTTGATAAGGCTGACAAAGTTGTAGCCAGTGCCGAAGGTCTAGTTGAGACAGTGCAATTAAAAATCAAAGATAGTAAGGTTTATCTTAATGCCTTGACCATGGTTTTAAATCGCGCTTTTGACCTGCTTCAAGAACGCTTTTATGAAGGCAAGGCTAAAACTAAAGCAGAGCCCAAAAAAGCTAAGGAGAAAAAATCAATTTTTCGTAAAAAGAAAAGCAGCTAAATAAAAACCCGCCGACCGGCGGGTTTTTTGTAACTACTCTTTAAAATCACATTCTTTGTTGCTGCAGCTAACTACGTCTTTGCGACCCTTAATCAACAGAGCACCGCACTCAGGACATTTTTCGCCGGTGGGCTGTCCATAATAAGCGGTCTTGCAGTCTGGGTAATTATTGCAAGCGTAAAAAGATCCGCGGCGGCTAAACTTTTTAACAATCTTTCCTTGGCCGCATGCTGGGCAGTCGATTTCCGGAGCGTCTTCTTCTCCAATATTTTTAATATTCTTGCATTTAGGATAAGCGCTGCAACCTAAGAACGGTCCAAAGCGTCCAGTCTTGACGGTCATCGGGCTGCCACATTTATCACATTTCAAATCTTGGTATTTTTCTTTTAAAGCTTCCACTTTCGGATCAGCAGGGGCATCCTTTTTATCTAGGGGTTTAATATTGCGACATTCAGGAAAAGCGCTGCAGGCTAAGAATTTTCCATAACGACCAATTTTAATAATCATGTGCGCCCCGCATTTATCACAAACTTCTTCACTCTTTTCTTCAGGAGTAATATCTGTTTTCGTAATTTCTTGATATTTTGTCTCTAAATTCTGATGAAAATTATCATAGAATTTTTTGATAACTGGCTGCCAGCCAGTTTCTCCGGCCGCGACCTCATCTAAAGTATTTTCCATATTAGCGGTAAATTGATAATCAACAATCTCGGGAAAGTGAGCAACGAGCAAATCAGTTACAATAAAAGCAATTTCAGCCGGGACTAAGCGTTTTGCTTCGTCTCTAGTCACATATCCTCTGGTGATAATAGTACTAATTGTTGGCGCATAAGTGGACGGTCGTCCAATACCATGTTTTTCTAACTCCTTAACTAAAGTAGCATCTGAATACCGAGCAGGCGGTTTAGTAAAATGCTGTTCGTCTTCTAATGAAATTAAATTTAAGCCATCTTTCTTTTTAACTAATGGCAAAACTTGCTCTGTCGTTTTTTCTGGGTAAACTTCCAGATAGCCATTAAAAAGTAAAACTTGACCATTAGTTCTTAAGCCATATTGAGCCGCTGTAATTTCAACGGTAGTCGCTTGGAATTCCGCGGCTGGCATTTGGGTGGCAACTGATCGGCCCCAGATGAGACGATATAAGCGCTGTTCGTTTTTTTCTAAATCAGAAACAGTGTCTGGGTGGCGACTAACTTCAGTTGGACGAACCGCCTCATGAGCCTCCTGCGCATTTTTGTTTGTTTTCTTAAATACGCGGGGCTTGTCCAAGGTATACTTTTCTCCTAAGTTGGTACTTAACCACCCTTTAGCTTCTTCTAAAAATTTTTGAGATAAATTTAAAGAATCAGTTCTCATGTAGGTAATAAAACCTCTTTCATATAATTTCTGCGCTACAGTCATCGTCTGTTTTGCCGAAAATCCTAATTGTCTGTTAGCGGCTTGTTGTAAAGTCGAGGTTGTAAGCGGAGTAGGAGGATTCTTTTTTACCTGTTTAGATTTAACATCAGCGACTACATAAGTCTCTTTCATTAAATCTTTTTTATATTGAGAAGCTAAGTCAGCAGTTAAGGATAAAGGTTTGATAGCTTTATCGGCAACACTGACAAGCTCTGCTTTTAAGTTTTGTTTATCCTTTGTTTCTAGGTTGGCAGTCAGGCTCCAATATTCCTGACTGTTAAACTCTTTAATTTCTTTCTCCCTTTCTACTACTAGGCGAGTGGCGACGCTTTGGACGCGACCAGCTGATAAGCCGCGAGCGACTTTTTTCCAAAGAAAAGGAGATAGTTCATAACCAACTAAACGATCAAGAATTCGGCGCGCCTGCTGAGCATCCACAAGGTTCATGTCTAGAGGTCGGGGGTTTTCTAAGGCTTCAACAATGGCACTTTTAGTAATTTCATGAAAAGCAATTCGTTTTGTTTGAGCCGGATCTAATTTTAAAGCCTCAATCAAGTGCCAGGCAATCGCTTCTCCTTCGCGGTCTTCATCCGAAGCGAGAATGACTTGGCTAGCTTTAGCAGCTTGTTTTTTAAGGTTGGACACTTTGGTCCGCGCGGCAGCCGGAATAACGTAGCGAGGCGTAAAATTATTAGCAATATCAATTCCCATGTCACTTTTTGGTAAGTCACGGACATGACCAAAAGACGAGGTCACTTGATATTTGGCCCCTAAAAATTTAGCAATTGTTTTCGCCTTGGTGGGCGATTCCACAATAATTAATTCCATATAATTTTGAAGTCATGGTAATTAGTGTACTATCTGAGCCGTGTCTGTCAACCTTTAGACTAAAAGTGCAAAAAATAGCTAAAACTTCTTATATAAAAAATCCCCAATAAAACTGGGGATTTCCGCTAATTATGAGAGAGATGCTAACAGCTATTTAGTAAATCGCCCCTCCTCAATTTACTAAGCAGCTATCTAGCATCTCCCCAACAATTAACTATAACTCTTGTAGGGCTTGGCTAAGAACATTATTAATTATTTTTTTCTCCTCAGGTGAAAAATTAGCAAGCACAAAACGGTCAGCGGGAATATTAGTGCGCAATTGGGAATTAGCGACACCTATTTTTAGACGGCGGAATTTTTGAGTTTTTAAATCTTTAATCAAAGACTTAATGCCGTTATGCCCGCCGCTACCAGAATCATTGACCCAGCGGTAGCGACCCAAGTCTTGATCAATATCATCTTGGATAACTACGAGACAATCGCTTAGGTCGCGATTTTTTTTATCAAACAAACCCAGAGTCTTGGGCAGCAACTGATAATAAGCCAAGGCGCTCCTTACAGACAGGCCAGAGTTATTCATGAAGGATTGGGGTTTTAAATATAAAACACCTCCGTCACGATAGACTAAAGAGTTAAAGCGCTTATCGGTCTGCCAGGAGACATCGCCTAAGAGATGATCTAAGGCCATAAAACCGAGATTGTGCCGGTTCAAAGCGTATTCTTTGCCGGGGTTACCCAAGCCAACAACGATTTTCATATAGTTATTATAAGTTGCCGATCATTAAGGGCGCTTAAACAAAAGGTCAAAAAATATTTAAGATATATATTTAAGAAGCCTTACTGTGCACACGCTTATTATTTTTTACTTCCATTTTTATAGGCGTTCCTAAAAAGCTGTATTTTTCTCTAAGGCGATTCTCCATAAAACGAACATAAGAAAAGTGGAGCGTGTCTTTGGAACCAATTCTCACCATAAAAGCCGGAGGATTAACTTGAGTCTGAGTGAACTCATAAATCCGCGGGGCTTTTAAACCTTTACTTTTTGCCGGTAGATGAATCTTTACAATCTTCGCTAACAGTTTTTGTAACTGAGAGTCAGAAATCTTCACTTGTCTGGCCGCTGCCACCTCTAAGACAAGATCTAAAATTTCAGCAACTTTTAATCCTGACTTAGCTGACACAAAACGAAGCGGTGCCCAGGCGGCAAAAGGGAGGTGATGGCGGATTTTAGCTGTCTGGGTTTTAACATCTTTTGGTTTAAATTGATCCCATTTATTAGCCAGTAAAATTAAACTTTTTCGCTGCTCAATAATTTCTCCGATTAAACGAGAATCCTGCTTTGTTGGGGGTTCATTAATATCAAAGACAAAAAAGACTAAGTCAGATTTATGAAGGGCGCTTAAAGCTCTTTCGCCACTGGCTTTTTCTAGGCCAGGGCGTTTGTGTCCCTGCTTGTTTAAGCCGGCAGTATCAACTAAACGGATTTTTTTATCTTTCCAGGTTAAAAAGGCATCTTGTGGTTCCCGGGTGGTGTGTGGCTCATCGCTAACAATGGTGCGATCGTATCCTAAAATAGCATTGACTAATGATGATTTGCCAACATTAGGCTTACCAATAAAGGTTACTCTAATCTCTTCGCTGTCGTATTCTTGGGTGCTTAAATTTTTCTTCCAAGATAACTTAGGCAAAATTTCTGACAGCAAGTCTCCGGTCCCCGCACCGCTAGCAGCGGAGATAAGGTATGGTTCGCCTAGTCCTAGCTTTGTAAAAGAAGCGGCCTCACCGGCGTATTTAAAACTGTCTACCTTGTTTGCGACCACAACAGTTTTTTGGGCTAGTTCCGGTTGCTGCTTTAAAGCTCGGGCCAAGCGCCGGTCTTCGGCAGTTAAGCCATCGCGATTATCAACTATAAATAAAATTAACTGAGCGCTGTTAAGCAGTTGGGCGGCTTGCTTTTGGGCTAAGGAATCAGCCGTCATTTTTTCAGATTTTGAAATGACACCATCGCCTAAGTGCCGCAAGTCATAGAAACCGGCGGTATCAGCTAGTTCAAATTCATAACCATCCCAAGCCACTATTCCTAAATTACTATCACGGGTAGTGCCATGAATATCAGAAATCAAGGCTTGAGACTTTTCAGTTAAGCGATTAAAGATAGTAGACTTACCGACATTGGTTCGGCCCAGTAAGACGACTAAAGGAAGTTGAGAAAAATGTTTGGTCATACTATTCCTGGTAAGCTTCTATTTTTTGATCAGGGGCATCAAGTCCTAGAATTAAAATAAGATCTGGATTGCCAGCTTCTGTTTTTACAGATTCTAGCCAGTCGGGAGAATCATAAGCAAGTTCGGCGGAGGTTACTGTTTTTAAAACATTTAATGCTTCGTCTTGTTTGCCGTATGATAAATCGTATATCTTGGTGGTGTTAATATCACGATTAGGGGAATTGCTAGCAGTGGCGGCAAAACCATAAGTATTTAAAATAGTGGCTGTTTTGCCGGCCAAACCGCTCACCCAAGTACCATTTAGGACAGTAAGACGCACTGGTTTTGATAATGGTTGTACAGCGGGTGCTGGGGGGTCAATTTTTATAGGAGTAGATTCTACTACTGGGGCGGTGCCAAAAATTTCCGAGACTAAGTTTTTAATTTGGTCAAAGTTTCCGGCTCGCGGTACTAATAAATAAGCACCATCATAACCAGTCCGGTCGGTTAGCAAGCCACCGGCACTGTTATCTAAAACCTTATTAATAATGTTAGCTGATTGAATATCTTTATAATCTTTCCAAAGAGACAACATTTCTCCAACAGACAAATTAGTGTCAATGTTACTGCTTAAATCATTAGAAATATTGATTAGCTTGGTCGGGTTAAGTAAGGTCCCAGCTGATAATAATTTATCCTTAGATGCTTGTAAGATTAGTTGTTGTCTTTTGGCTCTGGCGAAATCAGATCCTTCGCCGCCGACACCATGACGGCTGCGAGCAAACTTCAACGCTAAAGATCCATCCATGTTTTGTGGACCCGCATCTACATGTAAATGCTGGTAACGAGCATAATAATTCGGGTTATCCTCTTGGCCCATGATAGGATAAGCATAATCATCCAAAGTCCGCTCAACATTCACTGTAATCCCGCCTATGTGATCAATAATACTGATAAACCCTTGAAAATCTACCCGTATATAATAATGAATAGGTGTGCCCAGTAAGTCGCTTAAGGTTTGTGTCATTGCTGGCCCGCCGCTACCTTTCTCTTTCATCTCAGCGTAGGCGTTAACAGAGTTAATTTTACGGGAGCCACCGTTCGGAGCGGCCACAGCTAAATCGCGGGGAATAGAAATCATCGCCGCTTGTTTTGTTGAAGGCTTCAAACTGAGTAGCATGATAGTATCCGCTAGATAACCACCATCATGATTTTTTCCACCCATGCCAATTAGGAGAATATTAATTCGATCATACTCCTCGCCGATTAACTTTTTGTCATCCGAAGTGGCAATATGGTAAATTTTGTTCAAAATATTACGGCTAATCCAAGAGTCGTCTCCCGAGCCAGAAATAATCATTTTGCCAGTAAAAATCACTACCAAAATACCAATCAGCCAGATAGCTTTAACCAGGCGCCGTCCAGTCTTTTTTGGTTTTTCAATCTCCTCTTCAGAAGACTCTTCGTCATTTTCCCAATTATCTTTAAAATTAATCATAAAGTGTGATACATCAATGCAAAAACAAGCCGTAATTTAGGAGTCGGTCGTTCTTTTTATGCTTAGTCATTGTATAATTATCCTTAGTTTTTGGCAACCGCCTAAATAAGATAAAAAACGCCTAATTATAGCGTTTTTTAAGGAGAATTATCTCTTTGGTCGGGCTGCCCGGAATTGAACCGGGGTTACACGAACCCGAATCGTGCGTAAT
>CAYLPC010000043.1:0-3010 GCA_964385475.1 uncultured Gammaproteobacteria bacterium
GGGTTGTAATGATGAGCACATCTTTAAAGCCAGCCGCTTGAAAGAGCATAGTCAGTTGTTGGGTTGCACCCTTATTAGCTTCTTCTAAAATTTTGCCATCACAAGCTGCTTGGCGAATTTCTCCCTCGGCTCTTTGTCTGGCGGTCGCTTCTAAATCTAAATCACCTTTAGTTAAAAGTCCGCGGCTACGGTCATATACTCTCGTGGCGTTATTATCTAACACTGTTTCTAAAATTTTCGGAGCGGGTAGTTTGACGGCAATAGACTCGCCTGATCCCGAAAAATCTTCTGGCTTCATCGTTGATAAATCTAAACCAGCGATTACTCGTCCGTGGGCAACTAATAATAATTTATCCCCAAACAGCAAGTCTCTTAGTTTGTCGTAAGTGGTGCTGACCTCAATAATCTTATCAATGCTAAAAGAAGCAGTCTCAAAACGGGAGAGGGTTTCTATCTGTTTAATCACCGCCGCTCTGTCTGTGCCAAAGCGATACTCCGGCTGTCGACTAACTGATCTCCCAAAGAAGAACATGGCGAGAGCCAGGGCGACAATTAAAATAGTAATAATGATGTATTTTTTCATATAACTATATTTTAGAGGCTTTTCAGAATTATCGCAATTAAAACTCTGTGGTATAATACCAGTCATGAGCACTTTTTTTGATCAAGTTCATAAGGTTGTCCAAAGTATTCCGAAAGGGAATACTTTAAGTTATGGTGAAGTAGCTCGTCGTGCCGGTTATCCGGGGGCCGCCCGGGCAGTCGGGACGTTGATGAAAAATAATATTAACCCGAATACCCCCTGTCATCGCGTCATCAAGGCCGACGGCTCTTTAGGGCAGTATAATGGCTTAAAAGGGCAAAAAAGGAGGCTTTTACTGGCTGAAGGAGTCCTTAAACCGGGGCAAGTGCGTGTGCTTGATAAAAAAAGGGCAAAAGGTTAAGATACTAAAGCTAATTTATTTTTTATTATATGGCTAAAAGAAGTACTGGTGTCGGTAAACGCCGCAAGACAAGTTCCCACAAAACAGCTAAGCGTTTAGCAGTGAAAGAGGAAATGTTAGCGGCCCGCGAAGCCAAAAGATTGAAGAAGAATATTAAATAAGAGGACCATTTTAATAAACGGTCAACTTTTAGCTTCCGGCCTAATCAAACCGGTCTTTTTTTACTGCTTAAAATTATGTCTGATATTTATCAAGAAGCCTTAGACTTACATCGTTTAAACGGCGGCAAGCTTGGCGTGCAAAGCAAAGTCCCAGTGAAGACGAAAGAGGATCTGTCTCGCGCTTATACGCCGGGAGTAGCTGAAGTTTGTCGTCTGATTGCAAAAGATGAAGCAGCGGCTGATACTCATACTTTTAAAGGGAATACGATTGCGGTTGTTTCTGATGGCAGTGCCATTTTAGGTCTCGGCAACCTAGGCGCCAAGCCGGCGCTCCCAGTTATGGAAGGGAAGGCGATTCTTTTCAAAGAGTTTGCCAATGTTGATGCCTTTCCTATTTGTCTAGACACTCAGGACCCAGAAGAAATTATTAGAACAGTTAAATTGCTGGCTCCGAATTTTGGAGGCATTAATTTAGAGGACATCAGCGCCCCTCGCTGCTTTTTAATTGAAGAGCGCTTAAAAGCGGAATTAGATATTCCGGTGATGCATGATGATCAACATGGCACAGCCGTGGTGGTTCTGGCTGCTTTAATTAACGGACTTAAATTGAAAAAGATGACTGCCTCAGAAGCCAAAGTAGTAATTGCTGGGGCGGGCGCAGCCGGTTTAGGCATCGCTGATCTTTTAATTAAATACGGTTTTGCCAATATAATTATTGTGGATTCTCAAGGAGCGATTTATGAAGGGCGTGACAACTTAAATGAAGTGAAAAATAATTTTGCCCAGCGCAGCAATCCAGAAAAGTTTTCCGGCTCATTAGCTGAAGTTTTAAAAGGGCGCGATATCTTTATTGGTGTTTCCGCTGCTAATTTAATCACTAAAGAAAATGTGGCGCAGATGGCTCCAGAACCGCTTATTTTTGCTTTGTCTAATCCGGTTCCGGAAATTATGCCAGAAGAAGCTTTAGCTGGCGGCGCCTTTGCTGTGGCTACGGGCCGTAGCGATTTTCCTAATCAAATTAATAATGTCTTAGCCTTCCCAGGGATTTTCCGGGGCGCTTTGGATAATAAGGTTAAACAGATTACTGATGCTATGCTGATGCGGGCGGCGGAGAATTTAGCGGCCGCCGTCACTGAACCTCAGCCTGATAAATTACTACCTCACGCTTTTGATCAAACAGTCGTACAGGCCGTCGCCAAGGCGATTGTGGAAGATTAAAGCTTGATAATGCGTATCATATAATGAGTCTAAAATCATGTCTGATGCGTCCTCTCAACTAGTATTAACGGATGCCCAAGCGGTTGCAGCCGCCCTCCGGCAGCCGGATGATTTCGCGGTGATTATTGAAAAATATTCCGCGCCGCTTTTGCGTTACCTTAGACGTTTGACTAATTGGCCGCCGGAAGACTTAGAGGATTTACTCCAGGAGATTTTTCTGAAAACCTACCTCAATTTAAATAATTACGACCCGAATCGTCAGTTTTCTTCTTGGATTTATGCTATTGCTCACCACCAAGTTATTAGTCGTTATCGAAAACATCAAGCTCGTCCGGAGGGGCATCAAGTTGCTTTAGAAGATGTGGATTGGAAAAAATTAAAAAAGCTCATCTGTCGAACACTTGGCTACTTGAGAATCAAAAAGCACTTCATTCTACTCTGGGGAAGCAGTATAAAGGAGAATTAACTGACTGGGACTCATTACATCATTCTATTCTAAGTGTAGTGAAATTGGTGAATTTTTTAAATGGTCAGTTACCTTCTTCTTTTCAAAGCATTTTAATCAATCCTGACCAGTACAAGGATTTGATTGAGAATGAAATCATACCGTTTCAACAACTTCACAAGGAAAAAATTCATCTTAAGATTGCTTCTTTTTTATTTTTTGACAGTGAAGATCTCGACCTC
>CAYLPC010000043.1:3020-6666 GCA_964385475.1 uncultured Gammaproteobacteria bacterium
GTGAAGTTTTAGTTTTAAAGTTTTTAGAAGACCGTAGCTATCAAGAGATTTCCGACATCATTAAAAAACCTTTAGGCACCGTCGCTTCTTTGATTAGTCGGGCCAAAAAAGAATTTAAAAAAATTGCGCTCAAGCAAAATCAAAAATATGAATCCGAATGATTTATCTCAAGAAGTTCTTCAAGAGATTAAAGATAAAAACATTAAACCCAAGCCCCGCTGGCAATTTCAGCTAAAGAATTGGCTTATCTGGCTTTTAGGGGCGCTGTCCTTGCTTTTTGGCGCCTTAACTTTTACTTTAATCCTTTATTTTTTATCCGGTAATAAAAATGGTGAACATTTGCGGGCTTGGCTGATGACGGCTCCATTTTTTTGGCTGATAATCTACGCTATCTTTGGTTTGTTAGTTTATTATCACATTAAACGCACGAAAGACGGTTATCGGTATCAATATGGGACCGTGATGCTGGCTATTTTAACACTCAGCGTTTTATTTGGTATCAGTTTTTATCGGGCTGGTTTAGGCGCCCGTTTAGACGACCAACTTTGTCGCAGCCCTTGGTACGCCACCGTGTTTAATCCCCGTTTAGGTTACTGGGCACAACCAGAGTCCGGTCGCTTGTCTGGTTTAGTGGTTTTAGATGAAGGTAATGGTGTTTATCGTTTAATTGATCAGGAAAATAAGCAATGGCTAATTAGCACCGAAACCGAATTAGTGGCGGGGCAGGTAGTGCGCTTATCGGGCCTTGCTTCTGGCCAGGCTTCCTTTGAGGTTCAAGAAGCGGCCACTTTAGGTCCGGGGCAGGGCGTTTATCGACAGTCGCCACAACTTGATCAACTAGAAAAACATCATCCCGGCCTAGGTCTTTGCTTAAAACAATGCCGCCAACAACTTGATTTTGATGATTGTGCCGACCGGTGTCGAGAGTTAAGGCGAGGAAAGAATAATCGTAATTAGACCGTTGCCCAGCTAAACTCAGTGCAAGAAAAATTATTAAGCTGCGTATTAAGAGACAGAGCTCGTTTAATAAAAAATCTTGATTAATAAAATTTTTATGAAACACAAAAAACTGTCACTAGTCCTTGGTTTGGGCACTTTGGGGGTGCTGTTAACAGCTGGTTTAGCATCTTCAGCTTTAGCAGCGGGACCGAATGCCGCTTCCGGGAAAGGCAATAATAATACCCTCAATCATTTAGGAAGAGGTCAGGGGATGGGTATGACTATGACTGCTACCCAAAGAGCAGAAAATATGGCTAAGCGAGAAGAAAGACGTCAAACTAACAGTAGTCATCGTGTAGCCGTTGAGGCGGCTTTAAAAGCTAATGACTACAAAGCTTTTGTGCAAGCTGTCGGCGAATCTCATCCGATTTTGAAGAAAGTTAATGCTAACAATTTTCCGCGCTTAGTAGAGCTTTATAACCTAAAACAACAAGAACAAAAAATTAGAACTGACTTAGGTTTAGATACCGCTAATCACAAGAATGGTTTAGGCTTAGGTCTGAAGCTTGGTTTAGAGCTTTAAAAGTTTAAAGATTTTAGACTAACGCTCCGCTTCGGCGGAGCGTTTTTCTTATTCTTTGACTGTGTTATACTGATAGATAGCTAACATTTAAATCTATGAAATACACACGCTTTTTGTGGCTTTTGCCTTTAGTTTTTGTTTTGGGCGCTTGTTCTTGGCAGCGCGACACGACCACCCCAGATGTCACACCACTAGCTAACACGCCTGAACCAGTTGTTTCAGAGGAGCCGTCACCAGTGACACCGACCGTTCCGCAGGAGGAAAATCGCAATCAGATCTTTACCTATGAAGATCATGACTTGGGGATAAAGTTACAGTACCCGGGTTCATGCTATTTTAATAAGGGGGTTTTTGATTGCGGTGATTTTACAATGAGTATCTGGCTTTTAGACCAGCCTTCTCAAGCACTCGCCCAGCCTATCAAAACTGTAAAAGACGGTCACACGCAGATAGAGTATGGCTTTGAGGATAATAACCGGCATTTTGCTTTAATGGCTTGGTATGCTGGTGAAAATAAAGCTGCCACCGAAAGCACCATCTCTAAAATTGTACAAAGCGTCACTTTCTTGAAATAATGACCATAATAAAAAAGAGCTCATAACTGAGCTCTTTTTTCTTTATTTTTTTTCTTGAAGAAGATTTTTAATTTCCGTGAGTAATTCCTGATCTTTAGTTAAAGGTTTCGGACCTTCTTCTGCGGCTGGACCTTTATCTTTTTTCAGACCGGATTGCATCTTATTCATGAGCTTTATGATGATGAAGATGGCCCAGGCAATAATCAGGAAGTCCACGATGTTCTGAAGAAACACGCCGGCATTTAAAATTGTCTCCGGGCTAGTTTCGGTCGCCGCTTTGAGGGTAATCTTCCATTGGCTGAGCGAGCCACCGCCTGTTAGTAAACCCACCAGAGGCATAATAACATCAGACACTAAGGAAGAGACAATCTTCCCGAACGCCCCACCGATGACCACCGCCACCGCTAGGTCAATCGCGTTGCCTTTCACAGCAAACGCTTTAAATTCTTGGAGTAGTTTTTTCATAGATTTAGTTTATAATTCTAGTATAACAAAATAGATTAATATGTTAAGTATTATTTTAGTGAGTGTTGGGACAATCCGCAATGATAACTTATCAAAGCTCGCTCTTGATTACCAGCAGCGTTTAGCCCCGTACGCTCAAATAAAAATCGAGACTGTTAAAGCGGATTCTTTTAAGGAAGATAAAATTTCACGACTTAAGGCGCAAACCCAAGATGAAGCTCGTTTGCAAAA
The DNA here is from genome assembly GCA_964385475.1 of uncultured Gammaproteobacteria bacterium. GTDB lineage: Bacteria > Patescibacteriota > Patescibacteriia > Patescibacteriales > UBA12465 > JAEZRQ01. The sequence goes on from CAYLPC010000043.1 coordinate 5,814, forward strand.
AGTGTTGCAGCGCTATGCTGACAGAAAAATTTACTTATTAAGCGAACACGGAACTCTATCCGATACGCCACAATTTTCTAATCTTATCAGTAAAGAGCCGGTGGTTCTAGTCTTAGCCGGTGCTCTGGGTTGGAGCCCTGAATTTGCCGCCCAGTATCCGCAGCTGTCTTTATCGCCGCTAACTATGACTCATGAACTAGCCCAAGTGGTTTTATGGGAGCAGCTCTATCGAGCCGCCACTATTCTTCAAGGCAAAACTTATCATTACTAATTATGAACCAAGCGAAAAACCTGAAAGCGGAAGTCAGAAAAAAAGCTAGCCCCGAGCAGGCCAAAGTTTTTCAATACTTTTTTAAAACCGGAGCAGGGCAGTATGGTGAGGGTGATATTTTTTGGGGCTTGATGGTTCCAGAGTGTCGTCGCATCGCTAAAAAATATTTTGATTTACCTCTGAGTGAAGTTGCCTTATTACTAAAAGAGCCGGTGCACGAATTACGTTTAATTGCTTTATTAATTTTAGTGCAGCGTTATGAACGCGCCGCCACCCTCACAAAGCGTCGCCAACTTTATCAATTTTATTATCGCCAGCGCGCCGGAATTAATAATTGGGATTTAGTAGATCTATCAGTTTCTAAAATTATGGGCGCTTATTTATTAGAGGTTCCTAAAGAGCGAAAAGTTTTAAATACTTTATCGCAAAGCGCTAATATGTGGGATCGGCGTTTAGCGATGATTGCGACTTTCGCTTTTATCAGAGCGAATGAATTTCAACCCACTCTGCAACTAGCAAAAAAGTTTTTAAATGATAAACAAGATTTAATTTGGGAAAGTAAAGAGTTTAATCAAATGAGCG
>CAYLPC010000044.1:0-5959 GCA_964385475.1 uncultured Gammaproteobacteria bacterium
CAAGAAACAAGCGACTGAGTGTGCTGAAAGCGGTCTTCACTGGAAGAGGCGCCTAAAATAACAGAAATAACTTCATCATCGCCATCAGCTGGTTTAAAGGCAGCCGCAAAGCAATACCCCGCTTCATTAGTATAACCAGTTTTCCCACCCTGAAGTTTCATGTCCTTACCTTTTGCATTTAACAGTAAGTCATCTGTGGTCAAAACGCGCCGTCCTTTTCCTTCTTTAGTGCTAAATTCATAACTGGGTTGAGTGGTCGCCTGTCTAATCTCTGGATATGTGAGCGCTTCTTTGACTAAACGGGCTAAATCTTTAGCGGTGGCCACATTTTTATTAGACAAGCCTGTAGGCTCAACAAAGTGGCTATGGAACATGCCTACACGCTGCGCCGTATCATTCATTGCTTTCACAAAATCATCTTCAGACAGGCCAGTTGATCGGGCCAGCGCGCGCGTAGCAACATTATCAGAGGCTACCAGCGCTGTGTAAAACAAATCTTTTACTAAAACAGTATCACCACTCCAAAAATTGACCTTGCCGCCGCTAATATGATCGTCAGCGCGCACTCGATATTCAGTGTCTAAGCCTGGGTTATGTTCTAAAAAAACTAAGGCGGTCATAAGCTTAGTGATGCTGGCGATTGGACGCGGTTCATCGGCGTCTTTTTCAAACAACAAAGCGTTATTGCCACTAAGAACCACTGCTCCGGAAGCTGCTGTTAGATTAAATCCGGGTGCAGCTTCTTCTTTGGTGAAGATTTTTTTATCAGGATTCTCCGGTAAAACTTTATTAACAGAACTCGGCTCGCGACACTCCTGATACATCGCTATGACTTGCTGCGGTTGTTCAAAATTAGCAAACAAAATTACAGCTAAACAATTGACAAGAAGATACCAGGGCATTTATTTAGAATCATTATTTGTAACAACATCACCATTATCATCTTCGGTCGGTGAAACTAAGGGGGTCCGGGCGTGCAGATTTTCATAATCTGGTAAATCACTGAGCTTAGTCATTCCTAGATACTTTAAAAAATCTAAGGTGACGGAGTAAACGCTCTCACCTAGAACCTTATCCAGATTTTCCTCAATCAAGCCCCGAATGAGCAGATTGCGTAAAATTAAGCTACAATTAACGCCTCTTATCATTTCTAATTCCGCCTTAGTGACTGGACCGCGATAAGCGATAATAGTCAGCGCTTCTAAACTCGGCTGGGTTAATTCCCCGCTAGTTTCATCTTTTAAAAATTTACTAATTAAATCGGCGTTTTCCGGAGCGGTAGTAAGCTGATACTGTTTATTATTGCCCACCAAAATAAAACCGCGTTGCTGCTCTAGATAATCAGCCGCGAGCTGATCTAAAACTGCTTCCACCTCTTCTACTTTATGCTCAGTAGCACTAGCTAATTCTTTTAGTGATAACGGTTTACTGGAGATAAATAATAAAGACTCTAAAGCCGATGATAAATTCATAAGATTATTGATTAACTGCGACGACTTGAATTTCTGCAAATAAGCCGTCTTGCTCAAACACCAATTCACGTTGTTTAGCTAACTCTAAAACCGCTAAGAAGTTAACAATAACCTCCGTGCGACTACGCGCTGTTTTTAAGAATTGAGAAAAGCTAAAACGCAACTTTTGACTGAGCAGACCTCTGATTTGCGTAATTCTTTCATCAATACTTATTTTTGCGCCCAGACTCTCTTCTGGTAAAGGTTTAGCCGTAGCCAAACGCTCTAAGATTTCTTCATAACGCGTAGCTAAGTGGGGGGCTGTTAAGCCTTTAGGAGGGATAAACTTAGGCTGCGTTCTTTTTACCCGACGGAAATCCTTATTTAAAGCAGATGGCGAAAATAGAAACTTTTTCCGCCCGATAATAGCAGCTAAACGCTCGCTTGCCTCGACAAACTCTTTGTACATTCGCAACTGTCTTTCTAATTCATCTACATCGTCATCTACTTCATCAAGGGTTAGATAAGGTAAAAGGGCTTTGGACTTAATGTAAAGTAAACGAGCGGCAAGTACTAGAAAATCAGCCAGCTCCTCTGGGTTGATATTGTTGCTAGTTTGGACATAATCTACATAGTTGTCGGCAATCTTAGCTAAAGCCACTTCGGTAATATCCAACTCCTCTTGCTCAATCAAGCGCAAGAGTAAAGCCAGAGGCCCTTCAAATTTTTCCAAACTAACGGTGTGCATACTTTTTAATATAAAAGCATCTTTTCGCTAGGGCTTTTAGTGTCCCAGGTGCTTAATTCAAAGCAATAATAACCAGCATCGTGGTTGCGATAGTTATAGCGGTACTCTTTGTCAGGATATATCTTAGTGTCAGTTGTGTCAGTCCGGAAGGTAGCGCACAATTTATAATCCTGATTATTAACCGCCTCATAAACAATTGGTAAACCATTATCACTATCAACTAAATCGCTGGCATTGAAAAAAGCGGTCCGGCTATTTTGTAACTCCGTTAAATTTTGAGGTAAGCGATTATATTCTTGCTGATAAGAATTGATGGAGTTTTCTAACATGTTAATGCTATTCATCAATTTATTATCCAGTTTCTTGGCGCGAGTTACGGTCGGAGATTCAACAAAGAACCAAGCAGCGATAAAAGCGGCGACCGCTAAGATTAAGGCTCCCCAAAAAAATGCTTTCAGAGCTGGCTCTTTATCTTGAACCGCTTCCCGACGAATGTCATAAAGGTAGAAAGAAAAGATTAAACCAGCAATAAGGATAACGGTTAACATTTGCAGGACGAAACGCAGAGTGAAATCACCGGAAAGAAAATTATTAATAATGGCAATTAAAACTCCTAAAATCGTCACCGAAGATACAAAAAGAATTAAGTAGGTCAGCCAGCGTCTGACTGGAGAATCAAAATCTAATTCCCCTTTACGCAAACCTTTAAAGATTAAGCGCTGAGTGACAAAGAAAATCGGCGCGGCAATCAGTAAAGCGGAAATAGCAAAGCGCAAAGAGCCATTGTCATCAGAGTAGAATAGCGGTGAGGCTACTGTTTGATTAATGACCGCAAAAGCGACTAAACCGACAGAGATGGCCGTAAATGCAAGAGCAACTAAAGCCAGCAGGTAGTAGAACACATACTTGGCATAATTTTTCATATGATTACGATTATGACTAGCGGCTAAAGCGCCGATTATAAAAATTAATGAAACAGGCAATCCTAAAATAATAAAGAGGAGAAACAGGCTCATTTCTTATTCGGTTTAATAGTAATATTAAGTTCTTCCAGTTGCGCCTCAGACACAGCCGATGGAGAATCAGACATAACATCGCGCCCTTGATTATCTTTAGGGAACGCGTAGATGTCGCGAATAGAATCCCAGTCATTTAACACCATAATCAGGCGATCGATTCCAGGAGCATTACCGCCATGTGGCGGCGCGCCGTAAGAGAAAGCGGTAATCATGGCACCGAACTTGGCATTTACTTCTTCACGGCTATACCCGGCAATCTTAAAAGCTTCATACATTGTTTCTGGGTCATGATTGCGAATGCCACCAGAAGAAACCTCAAAACCATTTAACACCAAATCATACTGATAGGCTAAAATATCAAAGGGGTCTTTCGTTTTTAAAGCCTCTAAACCGCCTTGAGGCATAGAGAATGGATTATGACTAAAATCAACGCGTCCTTCTTCTAAGTCAGAATAATCATACATGGGGAAATCCACGACCCACAGCCAAGCGGCTAAATTATTATCTTTTAAATTTAAGCGAGTCGCGACTTCTTGACGCACAGCCCCTAAAACTTCACAAGCCTGACGCCAAGGAGCGGCCGCGTAAAAAACTAAATCGCCATCATTAAGTTGGGCCTGCTGGGCAAAGTCGGCCAACTTCTCGGCGCTGATAGCCTTAGCAAAAGGAGAGCTTAAAACGCCGTCTCGTTTAATGATATAAGCTAAGCCTTTAGCGCCACGGCGCTTGGCAAGCTCTGTAATATCATCCAATTCCCGCCGACTGAACTTTGCCCCCTGTGGAACCGTGAGTGACTTAATGACACCACCTTGTTTTAGTGCCTCTTCAAAGACAGAAAAACCACTGTCTTGAGCCACAGCTGAAGCATCTTGCAGCTCTAAAGAAAAACGGGTATCAGGTTTATCTGAACCATAGCGATCTATCGCTTCACGCCAAGAAATTCGCGCAAAGCGTTCGTCCGCCACTAGATTAATTAATTTTTTATGACTAAATTTTTCTGTTAACTCTTTCATCAATGGTTCCATCATCAAAAAAATATCTTCCTGTTCCACAAAACTCATCTCCATATCAAGTTGATAAAATTCTCCATAGTGCCGATCCATGCGCGGGTCCTCATCTCGAAAACAAGGAGCGATTTGAAAATAACGATCCAGACCACCGACCATCAATAATTGTTTAAACTGCTGCGGTGCCTGCGGCAAAGCATAAAATTTACCCGGATACAAACGAGACGGGATTAAAAAATCGCGCGCCCCTTCCGGTGAGGAAAAAGCAAGAATGGGAGTTTGGACTTCCGTAAAATTATGACGATGAAAATAATCACGGATATAGGTAATAACTGCATCCTTAGTACGCAGCATCTCTTGGACCTTAGGGCGTCGTAAATCAAGATAGCGATATTTAAAACGTAAAGATTCATTCGCTAAACCACTTTTTTCCTCATTAAGCTCAAAAGGCATTAATTGAGATTCGCTTAAGATTTCTAGACTCGTGGCCATGTCCGGATTTTGGTTGCCTTCAGATCTCGGAGTAACCACCCCTGTAACTTGTAGAACCCACTCAGTTTTCACTGTTTCCGCTCGTGCCATTAAATCCGCTGGTGTTTTCTTGGGATCAAAAGTAATTTGAGTGAGACCGTAACGATCTCTTAAATTGATAAAAATCAGGCCGCCATGGTTACGGACGCTAGCCGCCCAACCACATAAAATCACCTCTTGTCCAGATTTACTAAGTTCTAATTCTCCACAGGTATGTGTCCTTAACATATTTGCCTAATATTAAAAATTTTTTCTTATAATAAGAAAGAATGGCTTTAGTAGCAAAAGCCTAATATTCTCTTAGATTTTAGCGCATCATCTGCTTTTTAGCAAGAAAAAAAGAGCTTAAAAAAGCTCTTTTCTTGATTAATTTTGATCAGTTTTGCCACCTGTTTTTTCTCAGCTGTACTTCCAGGAAGGTGGACCTGTCTTGATTGTACAGATAGAACACGCCGTCCTCCTTTTTGTAGAGGCGCAGGTCCCCAAATAAGCCACTTAAGTTCTGGAAACGGTCAACCGCTCTTCTGTCATTGTAGTATTCCCTGTTGTCAAAATGCAGCTGGAGATCGTTATTACTCATAATTACATACTTAATAACCCCTGCCTCCTGGTCTCTCTGGTTGGTGTAATTTTTTCTCATTTCTTTTTTTATTAAGTTGTTAAATTGCTTCCCCTATTTATACTAGATTATTCAAAAAAAGTCAATACTAAAACATAGTGCCCCTTATCATTATAATAAGCTAATATTAAATAAAATCAATCATTAACTTATTAATTAACTCCCACTCTTTTAAGGTTTTTTCTGGTATTTTTAAAAAATTAAGGTGCTCAGTGGTAACCGACAAACGCAAGGTTTTAATAAGATTATCAGAAACTGGCATGAGGCCGATTTGGGGCTCGCTTGGGTGGCAATCTTGACAGATGAGCGAAAAATGTCGGCCGCTAAAATAGTTGACGCCTGACTTGATTAGCGTGCCACATTGACTACAGTGCTTTAAATTTGGCTGATAACCTAGCAAACTTAAGAGATGGGAACTGAAATGCTGATACCAAAAATTGCCTTGGGAACGACTTAAATCGCCGGCCTGCCCGTCCAGATTTTCCAGTTGGGAAAGGAGAAAATTAAATATTCTATCTTCGGCTAAATTTTCCTTGATCAAAGAATCAAAAAGCGCGACCGCATTACCGGCATAAAAAAGAGCG
>CAYLPC010000044.1:5969-6185 GCA_964385475.1 uncultured Gammaproteobacteria bacterium
CATGAGTTCTACCTGGCTCAGTGGCTCAATGTGCGCCGCTAATTTGGAACCTGGCCGCTTAGTGCCCCGTGCCGTTAAGATTTTTTTTCCAAAATCTTGAGTATACAAAACGACCCGACTATCATAGTCGCGCCAATCAAAGCGTTTGAGAATAATGGCGGTGGTCCGCTTAGTATCGGGCATAACTAAGCTTGTTGTTTATCTAAATAGGTTTGT
>CAYLPC010000045.1:0-1890 GCA_964385475.1 uncultured Gammaproteobacteria bacterium
TTTTACGAAGTTGATATTTGTGCGCCCGAATTAGAATCCGTGTTTGCCACCGAGCAGCCGGAATTTGTCTATCACTTAGCCGCGCAGATTGATGTCCGCCTCTCCGTTGATGATCCGGTATTTGATAATCAGGTGAATGCGGTCGGCGCTTTACGAGTATTGGATAATTGTCGCCGCCATGATGTGAAAAAAATTATTTTTGTTTCCACCGGCGGGGCAATTTATGGCGAAGCCGAAGAAATTCCCACTTCGGAAAATGCGCCCACCTATCCTTTATCGCCTTATGGCATTCATAAACTGACCACGGAAAAATATTGTAAATTTTTCCACGAGGTTTATGGTTTGGATTACACTATTTTGCGCTTTGCTAATATTTATGGGCCACGCCAGTATAAAGGCGGCGAGGCCGGAGTCGTCTCTATTTTTATTGATCGTGCAGTTTCTGGTGAGCCCTGCATAATTAACGGCGATGGTTTACAAACTAGGGATTATGTTTATATTGATGATGTCGTCAATGCTTTAGCCAGTGCCAAAGATGTCACCTATCAAGGAGAAATTAACATTGGCCGCGCTCAAGAAGTCAGCCTCTTAGATATTGTCGCCGCTATTAAAGCCGCGGGAGTTGTGTTCGACCCAGAGCATGGTCCTGCTAAGCCAGGGGAGCAGCGCCGCAGCGTCCTCTCTTACGCTCGCGCGAAAGAAGTGCTAAACTGGGAACCGCGCATTGGCTTGGAGGAGGGGGTTTATCGAACTCTGGCTTGGACCAAGAAACAGCACCCCCAACAATAAAATTTTATGAAAAAATTAATTTTGGCGAATTGGAAGATGCAGTTAGCTTATCGGGACAGTTTAAAGCTGGCTCGGGCTTATAAGCAGAGTTTAGGAAATAGTCGGGCGGAGCTTGGTGTTTTTCCAGACTTCAGCGCTTTAGATGCGGTTGGCCAAATTATAAAAAAAACCTCTCTAAAATTAGGCGCTCAAGATCTTGCTCCTTACGAAGTCGGGGCTTACACCGGCGAGGTGAGCGCCAAATCATTAAAACAATTAGGTGTAAAGTATGTTTTAATTGGACACAGTGAACGCCGCCGTGAATTTCAAGAAACTTCCGCTCTCTTGCGCTTGAAGGTGCAAGCGGCCCTGGCTCAGCGTTTAGTGCCAGTCTTATGTATCGGGGAGTCAGCCGCAGACAAAAAAGCCGGACGGACCGCCGCGGTTTTACGCCGTCAGCTGGAAGAAGTTTTATTTGGTTTAACTATTGATAAAGATAGCGACTTGGTGGTTGCTTATGAACCTATTTGGGCGATTGGGAGCGGCCAGGCTTTGGCGGCGAGCACGGCGGAGTCTATTCAAGTGATGATTAAGGGGGTACTCGCTAATTTATGCGGACGATTTCCTCGGGTGATTTATGGTGGGAGCGTGGCGCCTCAAAATGCTGCTGATTTTTTGGAGTGGCCGAATATTGACGGCCTGTTGGTTGGAGGTGCTAGTTTGAAGCCGGCTGATTTTAAAAAAATAGTGACTGCTTAAAATATGAATTGGCCGCTCATTGCTCTTATCTCTTTGATTTTATGTCTGATTATTATCAGCATTGTTGTGCTGCGCAAATTTCCCGCGCTCGCAATTTTAGATGTTGATAATATTCCCGGAGAAAAAGAATCTCGTTTCAAAGAAGATATTATTAAAAAACGTTTGGAACGCAATTTGTCGCAGTGGAGTGGCTGGCTCGGGCGTTTTTGGTTATTCTTGAAAAAGATTTTTTCCGATCCGCTTGATCGCGCCTTAGAATCATTACGTCAGAATCAACTAAAGCATCAGCGCCACAAAAAATTGACTCTCAGTCAAAGACGGGAACGAGTGCGCGAATTATTTACGGAGGCAGACAAGCAGTTA
>CAYLPC010000045.1:1900-5201 GCA_964385475.1 uncultured Gammaproteobacteria bacterium
GAAAAATTAGATGAGGCGGAAGAATCACTGATTGAAATCATCAGATTGGAGCCAAAGAACCTAAGCGCCTTCTGGCAATTAGCGGAAGTGTACAGCGAAGGGAAGCGCTGGAGCGAAGCGCGCTCTACTTTGGAGCACGCTCTGAAGCTCTACCGCAGCCTTAAATGGTCTTACCCAGATAATCCAGACATTACCAGGCAAAAATTATATTTTGAGTTAGCGCTAATTAGTGAAAATCTTGATGAAACTCCGCGTGCGTTTGATGAAATCCAGGAGGCCTTGGAATTAGAGCCTAACAATCCTCGCTATCTTAACCTAGCCGCGGAATTAGCCTTGGCGACGGAGAAAATAAGCGAGGCGCAAGGATTGATTCAACGTCTTAAGGAGGTAAATCCGGAAAATGCGAAATTAGCCGAATTAGAGGAGCTTGTTGCCTCGCGCCAAGAGGTTAATCAATCAGACTTGAATAATTTAGCTAAATAATTTATTATATACGCAGTTTGTGTCCTAGTGTCCCACTAGGTTTTTGTTTAGGCCGTTTTAGCTCAGTTGGTAGAGCATCTCCATGGTAAGGAGAAGGTCTCGGGTTCAAGTCCCGAAAACGGCTCCAGCAATGTAAGTTGCCCAACCCAAAATAAAAAACCGACTTCTTTTTGGAGTCGGTTTTTTTAATGATTAAGGTTTTAGATAAAATCCAGTCATAATGAGAATGCTCTCATTGTGGGCCACTGGAAAATCTTTAGGAACTCGTTCGTAGTCAGCCTCGTTCTTATCCTCATTAAGATAAAAAATAGCTTTAAAGTCGGCAATCTCTCTGACGACTCCTAATTCTACTTCAGCCGGCAAAGCGATGGCCGCCTCTTGCCCTTGCTCGTAAGCTAATACTAATTTTGTGCCAGTGCGGTAAGAGGCGGTGCGGCTTCTGAAAAAATACTTAAAAGGCTTGGCCGGTTCTGCTCCTAGCTGGCCTGGGAATTCAGGTCTTAATTTATTAAGCATTTTTAAAGTGTAATTAAGACGGCGTGCTCCCAGAGTGTCTAGGCGGTGCAGCTGGGCATAAGCTTTATTAGCAAAGAGAGGTAGGAAAAAAGTGTATTCAAAGTGATCTATTTTCCAAATCGGCAAAAGCCACCCCTGATTACGATATTTACTTAAGGTGTCGGCTGGGAAGGGGATTTCTAAACTATCTGGGATATTTCCCTCTACAGCCCGCGCTTCTGTAAGACTAATAAAGCGTTTCCCTAGCAGCTCTTTGGCGGTATTTGGGGTAACCTGAGCTTCATTTACAAGAGGAAAAAATGCTAAAATTAGAAAAAATACTCTTTTCATAGGTCAATAAGTTTTTAAGTTGTGAAATAACGATAAGTTAGCAAACTTTAATTGTTTTTTATCTATTAGTCAATTTATTGACAAAAGACTAAAAAAATGATATAATTGGTTTATCTGATGACAGTCCGTTGTCAGTCAAAAACTAGTATATTAACAACAAAAAATAAAAATAGGAGGTTTAAAACATGGGAACAAAATTAGATTCCAAAATGGCTGACTTAAAGTTGGTCGGAAAATTAAATGAAGATGCGAAGTATAAGGATTATGATCTAGTCAGGCCATCCATCTTTTTTAAAGCCTGGTTGATTTTAATCGTTTTGGTTTTAGCTGTATCTGCAGCAATTTTAACCACTTTAATTTCTTTTGGAGTCCTGCCAGTCTGGACTTATAGCTTAATGATTATTATTGCTTTAGTGCTAGCGGTGTATGTCTGGCAATCACGCATTGAAGTAACCCCGCGTTGGGAATTGTTGTGGGAATGGGAAGGGAAGAAAGGCGTGCCGTTGCCCGCTGGTTGGTATTTTCCCCCTCGTTTCTTAGGTTTTTTCCGTTCCATCGCTCGTATTCCGATGTATGTTCTGGATATGGGGGTATTAAGCGGAACAGAGGATGGTTTAGATGCTAATCTAATTAAATCCCATGCTTACGGGACAAGATCCGATATTGAGCCGAAAAGCGGTGCAGTTTTGCGCCTCATCTACACTATCAGAGTTCAAGTCTTTGACGCTCTATCTCTCTACTACAATATGACCGATGCCTACACCTATTTGGCTTATCAAGTAGAAAAGGAAATGGTTGCTTACGCCAAGATGTTAGACAGTGAAAGTATTACTGATGATTTTCACAAACATGATTGGGAAGAGGAAGTAGTAGTCAAGCTTTTTGAAAAGATGCTTGATGAAATTGGTGTCAAAATTTTGGAGATTATTCCTCAGGATGTGATACATACTCAGGAAATCCAAGATTTAAGAAACAAAACGGGTGAGGAAAAGGTTCGGGAAGAGTTGTTGATTGTTCAATTACGCAATAAAGATCAAGAAATTGGTATTGCTAAAAAAGATAATCAAATGACTCGTGAACGAATTGAAGCCATCAAAGAGTCTCTAGGTGGAAGCGATGAGCTTGCCGCCACCGTCTTAACTAGACAGTTAACCCTAGCCACTATTGAAAAATCGGCCGGTAAAGGTATGACTTATGTTGATGACGCTAACAAAAGTGGTGTCTTAAGTGGCGCCCACGCGATGTCTTTCGCCATCAGTTCTGCTGGTAAAGGAACTGATAGTAAAGATTCGGACAAAGAAAAAAAAGAAAAAAAATAATCACACAAAAACAACAGAATCATGGAAGAAGAAGAATTTGTCCCCGCAGGTGATAACCCGGCTCATGTCGAAAGAGAAGCTCCGGTAGCTAATGCTCCAGAAAATAAAGGCTGGTGGCGTGAACTTGTTTATTTTTTACTCCCCATCGTTATTTTTTGGATCATGTGGATGATTATGAGTTCGCAGGCAGTGACTTTCTTTTGGAAAGCTTTCACAGCCACTCTAATTGCGCTTGGCAGTTTGCCTTTAGCAAAGATGATAGCGAAACCCAAAGGCAATCATGGTAGCTCCATATTTTTAATCATTCTTGGTTTATTCATGCTGACGATGGTCATGCATTACGCCACTCCGAATAATAACAGCGTTGCCCAAAAAACAGTTGTTAAAAAAGGAATTACGACTGAAAGCAATAGCTTTTCACAAGCAGGGGAAAGCTGGATTGTCAGCAATGTTTTCTACGGCGGCGAAAATGTCAAAATTGAAGTTAGTGGTGGTCCGGTACAAATGATGGGCGGCAGAACTATGGAGGTTGGAGAGTATTACGAAAAAATAAACTCTTACGGCGCCATTGGTTTTGAGTCTTTAACGAACATACCGACCAAAGTCAAAGTTTCTTACAAAAAGTAAGATCCAGGCGAGTTGTAACAACAACT
>CAYLPC010000045.1:5211-6028 GCA_964385475.1 uncultured Gammaproteobacteria bacterium
TTTATACTTTATAGTAAAATATAAGTACTTAAACTTAAGTCTCATTATGAAAAAAATCATTCCAGCGACTTTGATTATTGCTTTTAGTTTGCTATTTGCCGCTCCGGCTTTGGCAACTTTTCCAATTACTAGTACCACGCCTAATACCAAACCTGCCCCTAGGACCAGTAAGACTTTGCCCAACCCTTTAAAAACCACTGATGTAAATGTTTTGATTGGTAACATTATTAACTTTGCGCTGGGCTTTGTCGGCACCATCTCTCTGTTATTATTTATTTACGGCGGTTTCACTTGGATGTTGTCTGGCGGTTCGGCGGAAAAGGTTAAGAAGGGAAGAGATATTATTGTCTGGGCGGTCATCGGCTTATTTGTGGTCTTTATGTCTTATATGATGGTCCGCTTTGTAATTCAGGGCGTAACTGGGACGATTTAACATTATCGTTAAGCGGCCCCGGCGGGGCCGCTTTTTGTTTGACAACACACACTATTTTCTTTATATTGGAATAAGTCTTACAGGGTCGATACCGAAGCGGTCAACCGGGACAGACTGTAAATCTGTTGGCCTTGCGCCTTCGTAGGTTCGAATCCTACTCGGCCCACTAAATAAAAAACGCTGAATTATTTCTAGCGTTTTTTGTTTTTTATTGTTAAAATATAATTATGAAAATAATTGATCCCGACAACATGGGCTACAGCTTCGCCAAGATTTTCGCGGTGGAATTTATCCTACTGACTATTATTGTGCTACTTATTTTATTTCTATAAGTGTATGCCAGAACTTCCAGAAGTAGAGACCGTTCGCCGTGATTTAAAGGTG
>CAYLPC010000046.1:0-5980 GCA_964385475.1 uncultured Gammaproteobacteria bacterium
CTGCATTATTTTTTCAGCTAAATCGCCATGAGGATCAACTACAGCCACCCCGCGTCCGGCCCGAATATCATCCACAATCATATTTTCTAAAACTGTGGACTTACCCATACCAGTTTTTCCAATCAAATACATATGGCGGCGCCGGTCATCCGCTTTGATACCAAATTTTTTAAATTCGTTGCGATAAGTTGTTTGTGCAAAAACCGCAATATCAGAACTCGCCATATTAATGAAAACAATTATTGATGTAAGAATCTAAATAATTAGGCAAAAAGATAATGCCTAAAATAATAGGAATAACAATGACCAAAGTTCGGACCATTGCCCAAATCCTCTGCCATTTAATATAGTACTTAATATAAGCTAAATCTTTGGCAATTTTTTGCTGTTCTGCCTGCAAATCCTTAAGGGTGCTAATGCTTGTATCTGAAACCTCTATCTTATCTGACATATTTTTACATATTTACCTCCTAAAGCAGCCATTTTCTCCATTTCCTGATCGGAAAATGGGCTACCAGTTTCCAAAGAGCGATCTACTAAAGGGGTATCCGATTTAAATTTTTGTAAATACCAAGCATCTGCTCCGGCAATTACCATGGCCATTTTCCTAATATCATCAAATTCTATCAAGCCGGGAACTAAAGTGCTTCGAAATTCATGAGGGACACCACTACTAACTATCATTTTAACACTTTTTATCAAGTTCTCACAGTCAACAGGCACCTCTACCACCTGTGCGTATTTTCCTAAAGGAGCTTTCAAATCCATCGCCACATAATCTAAAAGATTCTCCGCCAACAATTTTTTAAGCATAGCTGGGTTTGTGCCATTAGTGTCCAGCTTAACAGCAAAACCGTGGGCTTTAATTTTTTTAATAAAGTCTGGTAAATCAGCTTGGAGAGTTGGTTCCCCACCACTAATCACGACTCCGTCTAATTTACCGCGCCGACTTTCTAAAAACAGAAAAAACTCATCCTCAGAAATCCGAGCATGAGTTTTTTCATATTTTCTCTCGTCTGCTTCCTTTGCGGGCCAGACAAGCAAGGGGTTATAACAGAAACGGCAACGAAAATTACAGCCTTGAGTAAAAACAATTGCCGCCACTTTCTGGGGAAAATCCAAAAGAGTCATTTTTTCTAAGCCGCCAATTATCATAAGTATAATAATTTAGGAGGCAGCCCAACTCTTTTGTCCGCAGCTGGGAAATCGCGTGGTACCGACTCCCGATAAATAATTCTAACAAGATTTATTTTCTACTTCATAAGTACGACGATCCGCATACTCTGAAGTTTTACCCGGGTTAAAATTGCGCACCGGGGTTAACCAGCCAACAACGCGGCTGTAAACAATGCATTCCTGCCTGTTAGTTTGAATCGGACTCATAATGGTTTTATTTAAATTATTTATTATTTTTTAATTTTGAAGATTCGCCGAGGGGACATAACCGATTTCTTCGTCGCACTTGGGACAGTATTTATGTTCGCCTGATAAATAACCATGCTTCGGACAAATTGAGAATGTTGGCGTTAAGGTAAAGTAAGGCAACTTATAATTATCAATAATCTTTTTCACTAAATTCTTGGCAGCCTGGCCATTAGGCAAACGTTCTCCAAGAAAACCGTGTAACACTGTTCCGCCAGTATATCTAGTTTGCAAATCATCTTGTAAATCTAAGGCTTCAAAAATATCGCTCGTAAAACCAACCGGCAGGTGGGTGGAATTAGTATAGTAAGGAGGAACACCTTGCTCACGCACGGCTAAATCGTTAGCACAGATAATCTCTGGGTACAATTCCTTATCTTTTTTGGCAAAACGATAAGTACAGCCTTCTCCTGGAGTCGCTTCTAAATTATAAAGATTATTTGTTTCTTCTTGAAAAATAACTAGGCGCTCCCGCATGTGGTCTAAGATATCTTTGGCAAATTCTTGCCCTTCTGGAGTAGCAATATCCTTGCCCAGTAGATTTAAAGCGGCCTCATTCATCCCGTTAATTCCAATCGTGTTGAAGTGATTCTGCCAATGAGTGCCAAAGCGTTCATAAATATCACGTAGATAAAAACGAGAATAAGGATACAAACCATCATTGGTGAACTTTTCTATTATTTTACGCTTAATCTCCAAACTCTCGCGGGCAATTTCCATCAACTCATCTAAGCGATTTTTAAACTCTTCTTTATCCTTAGAGAGGTGACCTAAACGAGCCAGGTTGATAGTTACTACCCCCAAAGAACCTGTTAAAGGGTTGGCACCAAATAAGCCGCCGCCGCGTTTGCGCAGCTCCCTGTTATCAAGACGCAAACGGCAGCACATTGACCGCGCGTCATCGCGATCCATATCGGAATTTACAAAATTAGAAAAGTAAGGAACTCCATACTTAGCAGTCATTTCCCACATAGGAACCAAAGACTCGCGGTCCCAATCAAAACTCTTATCAATTTGATAAGTAGGAATCGGAAAACCAAACACCCGCCCTGTGGAATCACCTTCGAGCATCACTTCCGCAAACGCCTGGTTGAAAATGTCCATCTCTTTTTGAAAATCCTTGTATTGTTCCGGCATCAACTGACCGCCGATAATAACGTTCTCTTCGCCTACTTGCTTGGACGGGGTTACATCTAAAGTGACATTCGTGAATGGAGTTTGAAAACCAACGCGGGTAGGGACATTAACATTAAACATAAACTCCTGTAGCCCCTGTTTCACCTCTTTATAACTTAAATTATCATAGCGGATAAAAGGCGCTAAATAGGTATCAAAATTAGAGAAGGCCTGCGCGCCAGCCGCTTCACCCTGCATCGTATAAAAGAAGTTAACAATCTGCCCTAAAGCGCTGCGAAAATGTTTCGGCGGTTTACTTTGCACTTTCTCCGGTACTCCCTGAAAACCTTTAAGAAGTAAGTCTTTTAAATCCCAGCCGCAGCAATAAGGGGCTAATAAGCCCAAATCGTGGATGTGTAAATCGCCGCTCACATGCGCCTCGCGGATGTTTTGCGGATAAAGTTTATTCAACCAATACCGTGCTGAAACTGCTGAGGCGATATAATTATTTAAGCCCTGAACAGAGAAACTCATGTTACTATTCTCCTTAAGCCGCCAGTCTGCCCGCCCTAAATAATCCTCCATTAACTTTTCATCAGAAGTGCCTTTATTGATATCACGCAACTGACGACGCTGATCGCGATAAATAATATAAGCCTTAGCGAGAGCTGGTTCATTATTTTCAATTAAAGTTGACTCTACTAAATCCTGAACTTCTTCAACTGCCGGAATAGTGTGCTTATGAAATTTCTTAGAAATGCGCTCCACCACCTTTGAGGTTAACTCATCAGCTAATTTTTCATTCTCTGCACCAATTGCCTCTTGAGCTTTACTGATAGCCGCAGCAATTTTATTACGGTCAAAAGCGACAATCTCTCCTGATCGTTTACGAATTTGCGTGATAATCTCTGTCATAGTTAAGGCAAAAAACCTGAATTAGCTCAAGCTAATTATCAGGCTTTCATTTAAACTTGTTTTTTAGTTTTGATTAGCTTATTTAATTCTTTGCGGAATTCGTTGGCATCTTTAAACTGTTCGTATACCGAAGCGTAGCGGATATAGGCGACTTGATCGACTTTCTTCAACTGCCTCATAGCAATTTGACCAACTTGACGGGAGGTAATTTCATTCTTACGCAGCTTTTGCAATTCTCTTTCAATGGCGTGAACTAAGCGTTTAAATTTATCTTCCGTAATAGAACGCTTTTCCAAAGATTTTTTGAGGCCAGAAACTAATTTTTCTCTATTGTATGATTCTCGCCGACCATCACGCTTAACAATCATCAGGTCCAAAATTTCTACTTCTTCATAAGTAGAGAAACGAAAGCTGCACTTTAGACATTCACGGCGGCGGCGGATAGATAGGCCATCGGTAGCCGCGCGCGAATCTACTACTTTAGTGTCGTCATGATAACAAATCGGACATTTCATAGGGCCAAAAAGAAATAAAAAGCGTTAATTCGTCAAGAGTTCATTAACAAGATGTAGTATAAGCATTTTTGTATCAGACACTATATCTTGTAGTTAACCTCATTGTAGCAAAAATTAGGAAGCGCGCCAAGCAAAAAAAATTATCTAATTTTAAAGGTTTTTCGAAAAAGAAATCCTTAATAATTTTGATTCATAATAATTAGATGAGGTGTCAGTAAAAAGATGAATAATTCCTAATGTTTTTAGCAATTAGAAAAACCACCTAACAAAAATACCAGATTTTATCTGGTATTTTTTACTAAAGTTCAATTAATATTAGAGCATTTTTTTTCTGATAAAGGCCGGGACGCTTAAATCATCATCTTCTTTATTTGTCTCGGCTGGTTGATCCATTTTGCGCTCTATAACTGGTTTAAGAGGAGTGTTTTTAAAGGCTGATAATTTTGGTTTAGCCTTTTCCATCCACTTATTCTGCTTGGGTGTTTCTTGTAAGTCTTCTTCAAAATTATTGCTCGCCAAAGCTGATGGTTTTGGAGCCTCCATACGGCTCGCCGCTGAAAGAGATGATCCCTGACCATCAAAACCAGTAGCCACCACGGTTATTAAATTTTCATCAATCACCGCCCCAAAAATGATTTTTGCTTCTTCGTCAGCCGCCGCAGTAATCACCTTGGCTGCTTCACTAACTTCATTCATGGATAAGTCTGGTCCGCCAGTAATGGTAAAGACAATGCCGCGCGCGCCATCGATAGACATATCCAGCAAACTGGAATTAATGGCTCCTTTAGCCGCCTCAATAGCTTTATTTTCCCCGCTAGCTTGACCAATACCCATTAACGCTGAACCCGCATTGGACATAACAGCTTTAACGTCGGCAAAGTCAGCGTTAATAATACCAGGCACAGTAATAATCTCTGCAATCCCCTGGACACCTTGGCGCAAAACATCGTCCGCCACATTAAAAGCTTCCAGTAGAGAAGTTTTTTTTATCAATTACTTGTAATAATTTATCATTGGAAATGGTAATAATAGTATCAACTTTATCAGCCAGTTCGGTAAAAGCGCGATCCGCAATATTCTTGCGCTGCCCTCCTTCAAAACCAAAAGGCTTAGTCACGACTGCTACCGTTAAGGCTCCTAATTCTCGGGAAATTTTAGCCACAACTGGAGAAGCGCCACTACCCGTTCCGCCGCCCATGCCGCAAGTGATAAAAACCATATCACAACCTTTCAAAGCTTCTCTAATTTCATTTTCAGACTCTTCAGCCGCTGCTTTGCCTAAATCCGGATTCATACCAGCTCCTAAACCACGGGTAACTGTTTTACCGATATGGATTTTTTCCCCCGCCTTATTATAGTGCAAAGCTTGGATATCTGTATTAACCGCTAGGAAATCTACCCCTTTAATACCACTATTAACCATGCGGTTGATTGCACTGCCGCCGCCGCCACCGACACCGATGACTTTTATTTTTGCAAATGTTTCAATTTCTGGTTTCACTTCTGCCATATTTTCGGGTGATTAAATTATTTAGGAATAATGCGCTTGAAGGCATTTTTAATCTTGCCAAAAAGACCATCGGACAGTTTGCGCAAATTATTACCGCCTTGGTCGCTGGAATCATTATTACTGCCCCAAATAACCAAGCCTAAAGCGGTCATAAACTCAGGGCTTTTAACCTTATCAATTACGACATTTAAATTGCGCGGTGCACCAATACAGGCCGGTAAGCGCAATTTTCTTTTCGCTAAATCAACCAAGCCATCAAGCTCAGCACCGGAACCAACAAAAACAGTTCCTGCCGGTAACATGCCGGAGCGATCAATTCGCTTTAATTCTAAATCTACTTTTTCTAAAATCTCTTCCACGCGAGCTTCAATAATTTCCGCCACATAGTGTCGGGAAATAGTTTCAATATCATCATTAACATCTTCTTCTTTGACCAAATGACGAATATCAACCTCTTCTTCACGATCTACTTCACCTGGATTAGTGGTCCCGTATTCTCTTT
>CAYLPC010000047.1:0-5753 GCA_964385475.1 uncultured Gammaproteobacteria bacterium
TTTCATCGCACCGAAGACACCTTATTACTTAGGGGAATACTCACTCCTCATAACTATTCACCGCTTCACCGGCTTCAGTTTATATATTTTGAATAAATTTCTGGTGCCGATAACAGCCGCTATTTTTTTACCAGGAGCCCTTAATGCTCTCGGAAAAACTCAAGGACGGCAAGCATCATTTCTCTTAGCGGGGCTACTGGTTCTGATTTTTCCGTTTAGCTTCTTAATTGTCAGTACTCCCCAAAATCTCTCCTTCATATTTTTATTGCTGTCATTATTCTATTCTTTAGCAGGCAATAGACGCCTCTTGTCCTTCTTGTTAGCTTTAGCGGCGATGGCTATCCACCCTATCAGCGGATTACCGGCTCTGAGTTTTTTTGCATTTCGAGAACTGAATTACCGACGGCCCCATTGGACCGAAAAAAATTATCGTAAGTATAAAACTTTAGTATTTGCAGGCAGCTTACTCTCGCTCCCCATCGCCTTTGCTATTATCAGCGGGCAATCGCTCTTAAAGTTGCGCTTCTCGCTGCAAGCTTTTACTACCCTTAGTTTTTGGCCTGTTTACGAGGGTAATCTAGGATCTTTTGCTCTTAATTTTTCTTACCTTTTAACTTATCTAGCCCCACCTCTATTTTTCGGCTTGTTAATTTATGGCGCTTGGCGGTGGCGAAACTTTGATAATGAAAATATTGCGCTGCGCCAAACAATCAGCGCTCTAATGATAGCTTGGCTGTTAACAGCTTCCCTATCTTTTGACTTTTTAATTGACTATGAACAAGGGGATTACCTAGGACGCTTAATAATAATGATGGCTTTATATGCCCTCCCTTGGGTTATCTACGGTTTGAGCCTAATTTCTTTTCGCGCCCGACTCCAAAGCCGAAACGGAAAAATTATTTTTGCTCTAGCAGGCGCTCTTCTTATCGGTGCTAGTTTTTATCTGTCTTATCCTCGCCAAGATGTTTTCTTTAATTCGCGAGGTTACAGCGTTTCTCAAGCTGACTTAGACGCTGTTCGGTTGATTGAGCAGGACGCTCAAGGAAAACCATATGTCGTGCTGGCTAATCAGCAAACCAGCGTGGCCGCTCTTAAAGAATTAGGTTTTGATCATTATTATCAAACCTCCCAGGGACCAGTCTTCTTTTATCCTATTCCAACTGGCGGTCCTCTGTATCAACATTACCTAACGATGGTTAATGAAGGGCCGACACCAGAAACTATTCGCCAAGCATTGGATCTCACTGGAGCGAAGCAACTATACTTTGCAGTCAGTCGTTATTGGCACCGGAGCGACCGCTTAATTGGTGAAGCTAAAACACAAGCCGCCGCCTCCTGGACGGTAGGCGACGGCGAGATTGATATTTTCTCTTTTGATAATTAGCGATTAGCGAGTCTCATCATACAAGAATACCGGACCCACTGCTAAATATTTACGATTATTAAGCTCGTAAACTAAAGTCATTAGATTAACTCCCGTTTGTTGCATAAGAGAATTGTCTTTAGTTTTTAGGCGAAAACGATTTTCAGGCGGCGTATTCAATTTATACTGGCGGGCAAAAGAATTAATAAAGTCTTGTTCACTTTGATTAAGAGCGGTGTTATCCAGCTCTTTTTTAATAATACTGGCCACTTGCGTCAACTTAACATTTTCTTCTTTTAAAGTAATAGCCACTGATGGTACCTGCTTATTAACCCCCATAGCTGTGAGCAAACCGTTCAACATCTCATTATCCGCTAATAATTTTTTAACTAAATCGTAGTTTGGCTCAATGTAAAAGTTGTCATTAATAACCACCTCGCTACTCAAACGGCCGCCGCTTGATTGGCTCGCTGGAATAATGTCTGCTAAAGGCAGCTGTAAATCTACCCAAGCTCCGGCAGTGGTGTCGACTAAACGCTTCTGCCAAGCAGTAGTCGCCGCATAAGCCTGCATCTGGCCGCTATTAGTACTAAAGACGGTCTTTAAAGATCCTAAGGTAGACCAATAATTATTATTGTGCCAGATAGGCCAAGCCTTTAAATCATTTTCCAAAGAATTTAACTGCACCGGATATTTAGCATATTGGGAATTGAGACGCCAATGGTCAGATAGGCTAACCTTATCTGTTAAAAGCGCTACAATATCTAAGCCGATACCGTTACAGCGTTCACTGATATTGCGACAGATGCTGAAATTATCATTAGAAAATCGCTCCTTCTCGCTGCCTGTAAAACCACCCGTTGCTGGACCGCTTAAACGTCCCAAAATATAATCGTTCGGCCAATAGTAGTCCGACAACAGTTTGAAGCCTAATTGAGGCTTCTGGGCTTTTTTATCCAAAGCACCAAGAGATGGGTTGAAATTAAGGCCCAATAATTCTTGGCGTAATTTTTCTAAATTAGCTTCACCGTCTTCATTCTGTAAAGCAAATAAAACTGCGGGATCGTAATCCGCTCCGAATAAATGTTGCATCGCCTCATCGTATTGGCGATAAGTTAAATCATCGCGCAACCCTTGGCTGTAAGATAGGATTTTATAAACTAAAGCCCAGCGATTTTTTAATTCCTGATCACGAGAAAAATCCTTAGTAATAAAAGCTGCAGCTGTCAGACTGATGCGCTCATCATCTTTATCCAGCCAGCATTGAGGACAGTTTTTATCGCGAGAAATCAAAGGAAAATTAGAATTAAGCCAGCGCGTTGCTAAATAAAAATTCTTTAATTTTTCTGTGCGCTGATATTCGGCCGGCACCGCGAATTCTTTATAATCCCTCTCATAGCGCAGAACCGGTGACTTAGTACGCTCCGAAGCGGCTCGAATTAAAGCCACTTCCCGACCAGCGTCACTCTGGAGATAGGGTAAAATTGTAAAAGCAAAAGTTGAGGCCTCGCGCGCGCTGAATTTATTTTCCGCTTTACTGTCAGGATCAATCTGAGTGGTTTCTGGTTCCAATAATTCTAAGGCGACAGCAAAGTATGCGGTGGCTAAACGCTGCCCTTCTAAAACCGGGTCATTAATATTGCCGATTTCCGCTAACCGACTCTCATAGCGATGACGAGCCGTTTCATAAAAAATCTTGGAGATTTTGTGGAGGTTGTCATAAAAAACTGTTTCTTCAATATCTTTAAACACGCGCTTGACAGTATTTTGGTGATAATAAAGAAGAAAATCGGAAGTGACTAATAAGGGTACTCCCTTAGCTGACAGCCAATCATAGGCACCGTAAAAATCGGTAATTGTGCGAGTATCAGGATTACCAATCACGGCAAAGCCATTTTCATTTAAGTGCTCAAGAGAACTATCTAAATCTAAGCGACGAGAAACATCGTAATAATTTAACACATCAATCTTAACATTGAGCGGTAAGTTATAATCCGCAAAAGAAAATTTAGGAGTTGGTCCTGGGTCTTGAAAAAAATCACGAAAATTATATTTCTCTAAAGCACCAGTGAGTAGGGCGTGACTTAAAGCATCATCAACTTCCACCTCTTCCTCGCCTGGTAAATAACTGGGCTCTGTACTGGTAGCGATATCAATACTGGTGGTTGCGACCGGAGTCTCAACATTGTTTCCCCGAGAAATGCCTCCTAAGTATTTCACCAGTAGCCAAGACAAAAGGGCGACCACTATCAAGCCGGCCACGATTGCTAAAATTAAAACTCGGTGAGTCTTAAAAAAATTTACGAAACCAGGCTTAGTTTCGCTTAACTCTGATTCTTGTTCTGGCGGTGTCGGACCAAACATAGATTTAATTGCTCAAATATTTTCGCTTATTAACTAAATGCTCTTCATAAGTGACAGCATAAATCATTTGCTTGCTATTGTTCGGTGTTAAGAAGTAATGATAATTAGTGGGAGTTGGATAAATAGCCGCTTCAATCGCCAGATAGCCCGGATTAGCAATTGGGCTTGGCATTAGGCCGCGGTTGATATAAGTGTTAAATGGCGAATCAGTTCTGGTTTCGGCAAAAGTATGTTTTGATTTACCGCTTTCTAAAATATAAGTTAAGGTAGCGTCGGCTTGGAGCGGTTGTCCAATCTTAATCCGGTTCCAAAAAATTCCAGAAACCAATTTAGCATCTTTATTATCTTGTTTAGCGTAAGAGATCGGCGCCTCTTTCTCAATCAAAGAAGCCATAATTATAATCTCGCTCACTGTCTTACCTTGAGCCTTGATATCCGCTCGCATTTGCGGCGTTAACTTTTTATCAAAGTTGCTTAGCATCCGATCTAAAATCTGCTCGGGCGTACTAGAGGCAAAAAAGCGATAGGTGTCGGGATATAAATACCCTTCAAAATCCGTTCCTTTAGGTCTATCCTGTAAAAAATCAAATTTATCGCTGGGAAAATTTTCTTGAGCGGCAATAAACTGCTCTTCTGTCATTAAACCTTGAGCCGCCAATAAGGCCGCAATCTCTTTATTAGACGCTCCTTCAGGAATCCGGACAGTCTTCTCTTCTTTATAGACAATCGGATCTGGCTGCGGCGGACGATTTAAAATTTTATCAAATAAAGCCTGGGAACGAGTGGGCGCCCACCAGAAGACTAGAATTGACGCCGCTACACCTAGAATTATTAACCCGACTAGAGCTTTAAGAATTCGCCTCATAGTTATTTTTTTGACGCTACTTTGACGATTTTTGCTTCGGCGGCCTTACGAATCATTTCTGAGCTCGCTCTAATCTTTTTGCCTAAACCATCCACCATTTTTATATTCATTTTTTGGCAGATAGGATACTCTGGCACATCACCTAAACTTTTACGATCACCGCCATTGGCAAAAATATGAGGTTTGACTTTAGCTAGAGAGCGACAGACCGTTTTATCTTGATCAATAGAAGCGACTACCTGGTCAACAGCCCGCAAAGCGCCAATAATTTTAATGCGATCTGCCAATGACATGAACGGCACGCTGCCTTTTAGCTTAACCTGATGGTCATTATTAACAATCACAACGAGCTTATCGCCCAATTTTTTAGCCCGTTCAATCATTTCTAAATGGCCGACATGAAGCGGATTAAAATAACCAGACACGGCCACCACCACTGGTTTTTTCGCCGGGGCTTTCTTTTTATTAGCAGGCGTTGATTTAACAACCTTTTTCTTTGAAGTAGGCATATTTTTAAGCTTAAGATGTTTTCATTATATCAGATTTTATGGTAACTTAGAACCAGTTTCCTTATCCCGCTAATTAGAGTAGAATTAAGATATTATTTAAATTTATGGCTATTTGGCAAAGCTTAATCATGGGCATCATTGAAGGTTTAACGGAATTTTTGCCCATTTCTTCCACGGCGCACCTGATTATTACCGGGCAACTCTTAAATATTCCTCAATCAGATTTTTTAAAGACTTTTGAGATTTCTATCCAGTTGGGCGCTATTTTAGCAGTCGTGATAATTTATTGGAAAAAAATTTGGTCCTCTTGGAATTTGATTGGTAAAATCGCAGTCGCCTTTATTCCCACGTCCATTATCGGCTTAGCTTTATACAAAGTCATTAAAAATGTTTTAATGGAAAGCCTCTTAGTAATCGCTTTATCCTTGCTTATTGGCGGTATCATTATTATCATTTTTGAAAAATGGTATGCGCGCAAAAAATCACTGCCCTCTCACGAATCTAAAGATGTGAATGATATTTCTTACAAACAAGCGGCTATTTTAGGATTAACCCAATCGCTAGCCATGGTCCCGGGGGTGTCTCGTTCTGGCGCCACTATTATCGGCGGTCTGGCCTTAAATATTAGCCGCCACAATATTGTAGAATTTTC
>CAYLPC010000048.1:0-5663 GCA_964385475.1 uncultured Gammaproteobacteria bacterium
CTAAACCGACAATCCCCGGTAAATTGTAAGTGCCGGCCCGACGTCCGCCCTCCTGTTCCCCACCAGCAATTAGAGGATCAATTCTGATGTCGGGATTAAGATAAACCGCCCCCACACCTTTCGGGCCATAAAATTTATGAGCGCTCAGACTGGCAAAATCAACTCCTAGAGCGGGTAAATCTAATTCTAAATAAGGAATGGCTTGCACGATATCACTATGAAAAAATACGCCTTGAGCATGAACAAGATCGCTAATCGCTTTTAAATCTTGAACGACTCCGATTTCATTATTAATGGCCATCACCGAGACTAAGACGGTATCTGGCCTAATTAAAGCTTTAAGCGCCTCTAAATCAACTAAACCGTTATTATCAACTGGAGCTAAGTCAACTTCAAAGCCGTAGCCCTTGAGTTGGTCAGCCGCCCTTAAAACACAGGGGTGCTCAATCGCTGAAACAATTAAATGCTTACCTTTTTTTTGATGAGCCGCCATTACACCTTTAAGCACCATGTTATTAGATTCGCTGGCGCCGCTAGTAAATACAATACTTTTGGCTGGCACGTGGAAATGAGCAGCTACTCGTTCCCGACTAGCTTCTAAGACTAAGTCATTGCTCTGCCCCATAAAATGGATAGATGAAGCATTAGCGTAGTCATCGGTGAGATATGGCATCATTTTAGCCAAAACCCTATCATCAAGCCGCGTCGTTGCGGCGTTATCTAAATATATGTTCATAAAAAAAATGGTTATTATTTAGCTATTATAGCAATTTTTTTACTTTTTGGTAGGCTTGACAAAAATAATATAAAATACCAGAATCACTCCTTGGACAACAAAAAACCGAGCTCTTGAGGCTCAGTTTTTTTCTGTTTACTTCAGTAATTCAATACTGTTAATGGTGATTGGTTCCACTGGTAAAT
Organism: uncultured Gammaproteobacteria bacterium; assembly: GCA_964385475.1. Taxonomy (GTDB): domain Bacteria; phylum Patescibacteriota; class Patescibacteriia; order Patescibacteriales; family UBA12465; genus JAEZRQ01. Next base: position 922 of record CAYLPC010000048.1, read on the forward strand.
CTCTGGTGTCCGTTTGTACGGCTTCAATGGCTTTGACGACTTCCATGCCGGAGGTAACGCTGCCGAAGTTGGTGTGCTTGCCGTCTAACCACGGGGTAGCCTCAGCGGTCACGATAAAGAATTGAGAACCGTTAGTGTTTGGTCCAGCATTCGCCATCGCTAAAGATCCAGCTAGGAGCTTATAATTATTAATTTCATCGTTAAAGCGATACTCTGGACCGCCAGTGCCATAAGAGATAGTATTGTCTGTTTTTGAGTTAGGATCACCACCTTGGATCATGAAACCAGCGATAACGCGATGAAACTTGGTGTTATTATAAAAACCCTCTTTGGCTAAATTAAGAAAGTTATTAGCGGTAATAGGAGACTCTGCATAAAGCTTAACTTCAATATCACCTTTGGAGGTTTTAATCAGGGCGCGCGAATAATCTTTTAATAAATCTTCTTGCCCATTTAATGTTCTAGTCATATCACTTGTGTTATTAGTCGGAGCGTTAGTGCCGCAAGCTCCTAAAAACAGAACGAGAGCCAAACTAACTCCTAAAAATTTTATTAATTTCATAAATTATACTTTTAAATATTTACTTTTTATTTTTAAATCTTCCGCATCACGCTTTTCCTCAATTAGTTCCTGGGCGCTAAGACGCAAATCAGCCAACTCTAAAGCTTGTAATTTTTGCGCCTGAGTAAGCAAGTATTCCCGTTGGTTGCGTTCCGGATCTTCTAAGACTTCTGCTAGTAGGACATCTAAAATCGCACCCATTTTAGGGCTAGGCTCCATATTCAATTCGGTAATCAAATCATCACCATTAATCTTGAGCATTTTGACGGAGACGGGGTCGTGCTGCACTTTTTCCATCATATACTGCAGGTGCTTCAGTTTATACGGTAAGGCTTTCGGGGTACCAGAACCTAAACGATCAGCCATGCGCAAATGAATCAAATCTTGCAAGTTCTCTCGTCCGACTTTAGCAATCAGGCGCCGCACGGAAGCGGCGGTAACTTCCCCGACCTGATAATAAAACATGTGATTTTTTACCAGATTAACGACATTGTCCGCCTCGTCTCGGGAAAAGCGCAAACGATCCATAATGCGTCTTGTCATTTTTGCTCCCAGATATTCATGATTGTAAAAAGTAGCAATACCATCTTTCACTTGGCGCGTTTTCGGTTTCGCAATGTCATGGAACAAGGCCGCGAGACGTACCGTCCATTTAGAACTGGGGCAATTTTCTAGAGTGCGCACATTATGTTCAAACACGGGATAGATATGATGGCGGCTCTGCGCTACGCCAGCGCCTTCCGTTAACTCCGGTAAAATATACTGCAATAGTTTGGTGTCATAGAGCAGACGAATTCCCTGACCTGGTTTCGGTGAGGCGAGAATTTTAATCAACTCATCGCGCACACGTTCCTTAGAGACAAATTTAATGTTACCGGCAAGTTTGGTAATAGCTCGCTGTGTCTTTGGTTCAATTATAAAACCGAGCTGGGAGGCAAAGCGAATCGCCCGCATCATGCGCAACGCATCTTCTTTAAAGCGTTCGCTGGGCTCGCCGACAGCTCTGATAATTTTTTGATCCAGGTCTTTGGCACCACCAAACAAATCAACGAGAGTGTAAGCTTGATCGTCCAGGATAAATTCCCGATGATGACGGTCTAAAGATTCCAAACCAGGGGTCAGCGCCAGCGCGTTGATTGTAAAATCACGCCGCTCTAAGTCTTTGTCTAATTCTTTCTCAAATAAGATTTCATCCGGGTGGCGCTTATCAGAATAACCCTGCTCGCTGCGATAAGTGGTAATTTCTAAAACCGCAATCAGGTTTCCGTCTGTTTCTTTTAAAGGAACAATGACTGTGCCAAAGTTATTTTCATACTTCCCTTGAGGAAAGACTTTTAAAATCTCCTCCGGATGAGCATTGGTGGTAATATCCCAATCATGCGGTTCCGTATGCCGCAACAAATCACGCACGCAGCCGCCAACAATATAAGCCTCGTAACCGGCGCTTTTCAGTTGATGTAAAGTGTTTAAGACAAAGGATGGAACCGACATAAATTATTCAGCCGTACTACTGGCATTTAAAAGCGCTTCTTTCGCTCCCTGTAAAATATTAGCTTGTTCTAAATAAATTGCACTATTCTCTTGATCTCCCAGACGATAATAAACTTCCGCTAAGAATAAATTTGTTTCTACTTGGTTGGGTTGATAAGCAACTAATTGCTGAGCCATAACTAAAGCGTGGGGCCAATCTTGCTTCTGGTAATAATAATCTAAAAGAGCCATAAAATCACGCCCCATACCCAGAGCGCTCGCGCCACCCTTAGCCAAACATTGATCAGCATATGAAGAAGCCTGCTCCTTGTGGTCCGCTAAATTATGAAAGCGGAAAAGATAACAATAGGCATCAGGAAAGTCGGGGTTTAAAGCCGGGAGCGGCTCTAAAAGAGTAATCGCCTCATCAATTTTATCCTCCGACGCTAGCAGATTGGCTTTCAGGAAATAGACCGGCAGTCTTTCCGGACTGGCGGCTAAAGAGGCGTCTAAGGCCTTCTGAGTTAAATCTAAGTACTTATCACCCAAGTCCGCCGATAAGGCCAAATTATAAACCTGAGCCAGCTGCAACTGACTTAAACTATCGCGGCGATTATGAGCGGCGTTCTCTTCGGCTAAGGAAATGGCATACTCAATTATCTGTTGCTTATTCTCTTCGGGCAAAGCGCTGATTCTCGCCGAATTGCCTAGCACTAAATTCATAAAAGAAACTTTTCCGTCCCGATCCAGTGGCGTCTTAATGGCAAAGGCTTTTTGATAAGTAGCGAGACCGCCAAGGAAGTCTCCCCGTGAGGCTTCACCGTAACCCTGAATCACTAAGCGAAATTGCTGCCAGGCCTTAATATTAGTATTAAGGGCCAGAATGGCCATAATAATAAAACCAATAACTAAAAGCCAGCCTTCGGGAACTTTCTTAACGGGCTTATCCGCCACAAGTTTATTATTTAAATAATAAACATAGGCGAGAATGAGCATCAGACCGAGATAAGTGACAAAGGAATCAAAGATGGCGAGGTTCTGGATAAAATACGCCGTGACTAAAGCAATAATAAGAAAAGGTTCAAAATCACGCTGATCTTGTTTGATAAGGCGCAACAAATAATAAGCTAGAGCCACAAAAATGGCCAGATAGGTCAACAAACCAACCGCTCCCGTAGTCGCAGCAATATCAATGAGGTTATTGTGGGCCCTGTCAAAATAAGTTTCCCCACGTGAATAAGTGTAGAAACGAGCGTCAAAGTGTCGATCAAAGACATCAGCAAAATTACCAAAACCGACGCCTAAAATAGGATGCTGAGGAAAATCTTTCGCGGCCGCCTCCCAAGACACTAAACGGGTTTGAAAAGTATTTTTTTGAGCAGTTAAATTGCGTAAAAAAGAATTTTGGAACCAAGCAGCGTTTTGCTGGGAGAAAATAACAAGCAAAATAACAGCGCTTAAAACCAGCACGAGCCAAGAATATATTTTGGCTTGTTTGCGGCGTGTCCAGAGGGCAAAGAGAAAAATCAGGAATAAAATACTCGCTCCTAAACCGATAATTGCCCCCGAGGTTTTCGCTTTAGCAAACTCCAGCAACATAATGGTGACTGGTAATAAGAGAACCCAGCGCCACAGCTGATGACGGTAACGATAAAATAATAAGGCGGCAAAATATAAATTAAAAATCAAATAGCCACTCACATAGGCGGTGTTGCCAATCGTGCTGTAAGTCAAACGAAAGAGGCCGATGAGAGAGACGGCTGTGGCCGTCACGACTGAAGTCAGAAAGAGGTAATCCCAATCCTTAGCTTGCCGAAAAACACTAATTACAATCAGATAGAAAATGAAAAAGTGGGTGATGTGAAAAATGCCTAACATGCGCTCGGCGTCCCCCCAGAAACTTAAAGCGGGATCAACACTTACAATTAAAGATAAAGCCATGGCTAGCATATAAGCCAAAAGACCCCAGGTAATCCAGGATTTTTGCGGTCGATAAGAGGGGTATTTCCAAATAAACACCGCCCAGACAGGCAGAAGCAGCTCCATTAAAATATTAAAAGGCAACTGTTTGGAGGTAATAAAAGGAAACAGGAGGCTAGAAAAAACAAAAAAGACCATAAATAGCGATAAAAAAACACCACCCTGAAGAATTGTTAGATAAGTTTTAGCAGACATAATTGTAATTTTTACTTGTCTTTATTCTAGCATTTAAGAAATAAAAAGCAAAAAGACTAAACACAAAAAGACCCTCCTAAAAGGAGGGTCTTTTCTAAGTAACTTTATCTTAGAAAACTAATATTTATTAGTTGCTAAGAGAAAAAGTTGTCCCAGTGAATTCAGCGAGATGGGTACCATCGGTAGAAGTGGCCGTAGTGCCATCATTCCAATCCCAACCGGCATTTACCATACTTAAACCAAAGTAGTTAGTGCCAGTATTTAAAACTCCGGTAGTATCAGCATAAACCACAAAGGTTTTAGCTGCCCCCTTGTCAATAGTAACTGCGTCATCAAATGTTAATACCATATTTGTACCGCTAGCTACCATAGTCGTAGAACCTAATTTTGTACCTAAGTCAGCGGCATCATAGATGCTTACACCACCAGCTGTAGTAGCAATGTTGTAATTATAACTTGGGTTCAAAGCAACTTTATTTAAGTTAACTAGACTGTTTCCAGTCGCAGTAACTGTAAAGCGCATTACTTCAGTCTT
>CAYLPC010000049.1:0-5566 GCA_964385475.1 uncultured Gammaproteobacteria bacterium
TGATGAGGTTATTTGTCCAGCTTATACTTTTTTTGCCACTGTCACCCCTCTCTTATTTCTGGGGGCCAAACCAGTTTTATGTGATTGTGATAGTAATGGAAATATAGATTATCAAGAAATAGAAAAAAAAATCACCACTAAAACTAAAGCGGTGGTGGTAACTCATATGTGGGGAGTGCCAGCCGCTATGGATAAAATATCTAGCATTTGTAAGAAGCACAAATTGCTCCTTTTGGAGGATTGTTCTCATGCTCATGGAGCCACTTTTAATGGGCGGGTAGTTGGTTCGTTTGGTGATTTGTCTGCTTGGAGTTTGCAGGGAGCTAAAAATATTACTGGTGGCGAAGGCGGTATTTTTACTACTAACAACAGGAAGTTTTACGAAAAATCTTTGCTTTTAGGGCATTATAATAAGCGATGTCTTAAAGAAATTACCCCTAATAGTAATCTTCATCAGTTTGCGGTTACGGGCATGGGTTTAAAATACAGGCCCCACCCCTTAGCCATTGCTATTGCTAACGAAATATTCTTAGATTTTGAGAAGAATTATAGTTTTAGAAAAAAATATGCTCAACAGCTCATCAGTTCATTAAAAAGTAAAAACTTTTTTGAACTTATCCCTGCTTACCATGATAAAAAAATTTCACCTTCTTGGTATGCTTTAACTTTTTTATTAAAAGATGAATATTTAAATAAAAAAGATATTATTTTAAACAAGCTTCATAAAAAGGGCTTAGTTGATATTGATAGCCCAGGATCAACCAAGCCTCTAAACCTCCTTCCTTTATTTAAAAATCCCGGAATACTTTTTCCGGTTTATAAGGAAGCAAAAAATAAATTTTCTTACAAGGAGGGGGACTTTCCTAAGGCTGAGCGCTTTTTTAACAGAATGCTCAAAATGCCGGTGGGCGTTGATAAAGATGACCAGTCTTTAGTCAATATTTATATTGAAGGCTTAAGTAAAACAACTTTTTTGAATAAATAGTAAAAAAATAAAAAAAGTCATTTTTTTGAATGACTTTTTTAATTGATTTCTTTTATTATTACAACCGTTTTCTTTTCGTTGATCAAAATATTTTTCTGATCGCCAATTTTTAGTCCCATAATTTTTTGGGAAAATTCCGAGGCATAGGAAATAGAATTTTTCTTAAAGTTCAGGAAACTTCCAATCCTAATAGAGCTTACTTTTCCATTAAGTGACAGTTTTACAATTTTTCCCAACTTTACGATCTTTTCACCGTCGGGTAAAAACTTTATCACTTTTGCTCTACTTCTGATGCTTTCTAACTTTAAAATTTCCTGCGTCCACATAGATTGTTGTCTTCCGCCTTCCTCATACACAAAATTATCATGAAATGTTTCTCCAGAAACATCAACGCTATGAGCAATCTCAGCTCCTAATCTTTGGATTTCCTTTTTTATTCTATTAATTTTTTTTTCTAATTCATGAAAATCTTCTTCAAAGAAGTATATGGCTTTGAGGTTTTGTTTTTCTGAGTTAGCCTGAGGATTGTCTTTGAATAAGACTTCACGTTGTGTAATCTTTGGTTTAGGGCGTTCTTTTAGACATTTTTTAAGATCATCTTCCGGTATTCTGAAGGCGATACTAATTTTTTTAATTGCTTGATTATCCATTTTCCTTTCTATTAAAAATATAGTTTCATGTATTTATCATAAGCCAACTTGGCATCAGCACTCCCCGCTTGCGCTAAAGGCTTAACCTCTCTAATTTCACTTAAATCAGAGCATACAGTAATCCATTGATGGATGATATCCTTTCTTAGGTCGTCTTGTTCTTCAGGGCATAGGTTAAATAAAGTTTTTGCCTGCTTGGCATTAGCACAGCTAGGTAAAAATTTTTTTATAACCGCAACTTCGTCTTCCTTTTGGGACAAAACAAACTCAGACTCAAAGTCATTAAAATCTAAAAGTTTAGCTTTCTGGGCGTATTTCTCTATTACATCCTCTAAGCTCATGTTTAGAACTTTAACAATTTCTTCTTTTGAGATAGAAAATTTTTTACTAATAGCAGATATTTCTTCTTTTCTCATGATTTTATTATTTTATTTTTAAAAAACAGTTTAGTATCTTATAACATGTATTATTATTTTAGTCAATTAATCATTAAAGTATTAATATTAAAATAAAAAGAGCTATTTTTTAGTAAAATAGCTCTTAATAAGTTACTTTGAGAATTGATAAATTTTTACACAACCCTCAACGGCATTTTCTTGGTATACTGTTTTTGCTGACAAACCACGACAAGAAGCGGCGCTCACCAACTCACTCACATTACTTACTCCCTCCAGTACTGGCATCAAAATAATACCATTTCTGTTTAAATAACTGAGCGCTTGAAAGAAGAAAGCATTAATCATTTCACCTGAGTCAAACAAACTGTTACCAATCCAGTCATTTTTAAAATCCAGGGGGCACTCCTCTTTATTAAGAAGGAGGTGATTGAAAAAAATAACGTCCGCACTGTGTGCGACGTATTCCAAAAGATCACCTTCTATTGCACTAACCCTTTCGAGTAGGTCAAAGTTTTGGATGTTTCTATCAGCATTTTCTGCAGCTCTAGTGTCAATATCGGTCAGGGTAACCTCACTTGCCCCATTGAAGGCAGCCGCTAAACCTAAAACTCCACAACCGCAACCACAGTCAATAACATATTTTTTAGCTGTTAGTTTGGGGTTGTTGTTGATATAATGAAGAAGAGTTTCAGTAATACCAACTGCCGGGCGCCATACTCTCCGATCCACCATCAAAGCCTTTTCTTGTATAAAATAAAGACTACGGGGGTGGCTGTTTGCCTCTTTGTAAAAGGCTAACAAGTCATTGATTCTTTGTTTATCCATTATTACTCTATTTAATTGTTAAAATACTCCCTTTAAACTAATAAATTTATCGTTAATTGTCAAATATATGCCTCTTATTACTTCTATCTCTGGTCTACGCGGCACTATCGGCGGTCAACCAGGACAAAATCTAACTCCAGTAGATGTTGTTCGTTTTACGGCTGCTTATGCTTCTTGGGTCAAAGAAAATCGCCCCGCTCCTTGGTCTATCATCTTGGGTCGGGATGCTCGTCCTAGCGGATTAGCGCTACAGAGTCTGGTGGCCTCTACTTTGCAGTTCTCAGGGTGTAATGTCATTGATCTAGACTTAGCAACAACACCAACCGTTGAGATGGCAGTTTTGAACCATCAAGCGGATGGTGGTATCGTTCTAAGCGCGTCGCATAATCCCAGAGAGTGGAATGCTTTAAAATTATTAAATAGCGACGGTGAATTTTTATCACCTGAAGACGGCGCGCGCATTTTAGAGTTAGCTGAGGATAGTCATTTTCACTTTGTCGCTATAGACGAGATGGGACAAGTAACGAAAGATGACAATGCCTTAGCACATCATATTGAAAAAATCACCAAGCTCCATCTGGTTGATTTAGAAGCAATTAAGCAGGCTAATTTTAAAATTGCCGTTGATGGCGTGAATTCGGTGGGCGGCTTTGCTATTCCTCAACTCTTAGAAAAATTAGGCGTGGAAACAATCTATTTAATAAATGAGAAGCCTAACGGACATTTCGCTCACAACCCGGAACCTTTGCCGGGGCATTTGAATGATTTAGAAAAATTAGTGAAAACAAAAAAAGCAGATTTAGGAATCGCGGTTGACCCCGATGTTGACCGCTTAGCTTTAGTTGATGAAACCGGTTCTTTAATTGGCGAGGAATACACCTTAGTGTTAGCAGCCGATTATGTTTTAGGTAACTACAACTCTTGTTTAGCACAAAAGGTAAGCGTCTCTAATATGTCTTCTACGCGGGCTCTAAAAGATATTACTGAAAAAAGAGGGGGCTCTTATTATGCGACTCCAGTCGGTGAGGTTAATGTGGTCGCTGAAATGAAAAAACAAAAAGCCGCGATTGGTGGTGAGGGTAACGGTGGCGTTATCTACCCTGATTTGCATTATGGCCGCGATGCTTTAGTGGGAGTGGCTTTGATTCTTACCTTTCTTGCTCAAGAAAAAATCAAGTTAAGCGAATTGCGACGCCGTTATCCAGACTATGTCATGATTAAGCATCGTTTAGAGTTAGCCCCAGGACAGAGAGTTGAGGATTTATATAAAATTTTAAAAAATCTTTATCCGGAGGCGGAAATTGACGAACGTGATGGGCTTAAATTAAACCTTCCAGACGCCTGGATTCATCTGCGCCCTTCTAACACCGAACCTATCGCCCGGCTTTATATTGAGGCGGAGGATGATTCGGTGGCAACTATGCTACTTGCTGAAATATTAGCAAAAATGTAAGGGGTATGAAGTTTGATTTTTGGTCTTTTAAATGTTAAAATAATAAGGTTAATGTCTTATTATGAATCAAATTATTATTTTAGCTGCCGGCAAGGGGACAAGAATGGGCTCTGAGTTGCCTAAAGCGCTCGTGCCCGTGAATAACCGCCCCATGATCTCTTATGTTCTAGACACTGCTCTCGCTTCCGGAGTTGATAATCAGCCAATCGTGATCGTTTCCCCAGAGAATAAAGAGATAATCCAAGACGCTTTAAAAGACTATTCCGTTCAATTTGCAATCCAAGAGCAGCAGCTAGGTACCGGGCACGCCATTATCAGCGCCCGCTCTCTAATTAAAGACGAAACCGAGAAAGTGTTCGTGCTTTACTGCGATCATCCGTTTTTAAAGCCGGAATCTCTTCTTAAAGCTGCTCAAACCCCCACGGACTCAGTTTTGGTGATGACTACCACTTTGCCAGATTTTGAAGGTTGGCATCAAAATTTTTATCACTGGGGCCGTTTCGTTCGTAACTCCGCTGGCAATATTGAGCGGATTGTTGAATTTAAAGATGCTAGTCCCGAGGAACAGGCGATTAAAGAAGTTAATCCTGGTTTTATGGTTTTTAATAACCAGTGGTTGTGGCCCAATGCTAACAAGTTGTCTAATAATAATTCCCAGAAAGAATATTATTTAACCGCTCTTCCGGGTTTAGCTGCCGCTGATAATTATATTATTCCCTCTATTAAAATTGAGGCGCTCGAGGCAATGGGGATTAATAGTCAAGCGGAGCTGCTTTTGGCGGAAGAAGCTTTAGCTGAAGTCTTATGAAATTATTGCGCGGTAATTTAAGCGTTCTTGTCCTACTCTTGATTCTTTTTTACTTAGCTCTATTTGCTAGCTTAGAGTACCGATCTAATAATATTGATGAGCGGGCTCAAGATCGTTGGCCTTTAGCCAGTCAAATTTTAGATGGCCTCTCCAGTTTTTTAATTCAAGTCGATAAACGTCCGATGCCGTTGGCTGGCTGGGCACCTAAAGAAGCCAGTTCTCAGGTTACTGATTTAGCTTTAAGTCTAACTGGTAAGGAAGCGGAGATGATTTCTGAGCAGAAGTCTTTTAAAGAGTTTTTATCTGACATCGCTCCAGACGGCGCTTTTAATCTGCAAGAATTTTTTACCCGCCTCAAGAATTATCAGCCGGAAAAAGATTGGTCGCGCCCTTAAAATGCGCTATAATGTAGCAAGTCTAATTTATTTAATAAACTAATTTTAATAA
>CAYLPC010000050.1:0-5193 GCA_964385475.1 uncultured Gammaproteobacteria bacterium
GGTAAGGGGAATCGAACCCCTCTCTCGACCATGGCAAGGTCGCATAATAGCCACTATACGATACCCGCATTCGCTATAAATTTATAGCAAATCTTCGCTTTCTAAGCAACTGTTTCCAGTTAGGTGCCGCGGGCGGGAATCGAACCCGCACTGTGTTGCCACAAATGGATTTTAAGTCCATCGCGTCTACCAATTCCGCCACCGCGGCTTAATAATTACGAAGGTGGAGATGATGGGAGTTGAACCCATGTCTAACAGGTTTCCTAAGATGCTGCTACAAAATTAGTTCGGTTATCTATTTCACATCTTATCTCATTAACCGAACGAAACGATAAGACGCTACCTTTCTTTAGTTTCGGATAATCAGAGAAAGTTACCTGAGAACCCTACTCTCCATAAATGACACCGGGGACTAGCGCTGGAGTTCTACTAGGCCGATGGTCGTGGCTATTTAAGCGACGACAGGAGCATAACTCGGAACTAACCAAGTAAATGCTTTGGCTTTTTTGCCGTTTTTTGTTTTGAGTCTTGATGACGAGGTTGACTCACCCCGTTTTGCACATCGTTAGGGAATAATCCCGCTATCGAAAGCCCGACATCCCCCGGTCACCGCTGTTTGAGAGCGGTTCTGATTTGACGGTCAATATCCCGTCTTTTTATCGCTTCACGCTTATCAAACTGTCGTTTGCCTTGCGCTAAAGCCAGCTCAATCTTGATTAAGCTATGCTTAGTATATAGTTTTACCGGAACCAGTGTCAAGCCACTGGATTGCAGTTTTCCCGACAACCGATTGATCTCATTTTGCCTTAATAACAACTGGCGCTCTCGTGTCGGATTATAATCATTGAGCGCCCCGGCGTAACGGTAAGGAGAAACATGGACCCCCACTAAATACAAACCGAAACGACCCTGTTTTTCTCGTAAAGAAACATAAGATTCTTTTAAACTAACATGACCATCTTTAATCGCCTTAACTTCATGCCCAAGCAACACTAAACCAGCCTCATAGGTTTCTAAGAAGTGGTAATCAAAGTTAGCTCTTTTGTTGGTCGCCAGTACTGGCATAATTCCATTCTTTGAGGCGCTTTACGACATCGCCATTTTGTAAGACGTTCCCAACATAACGGCGGTAACTAGGATCGTCCGCCATTTTTTTTAACTCTTGATTCTCTGGATGATTCTCTTTTAGTTCCGCAATCTTATCATTAATCTCCTCTTCACTGGGATTAATTTTTTCTACTTCCGCAATCTTTTTCATCACCAAAGCAGCCTTCACTCGCTTTAAAGCGCTGGGTACTAATTCTAAAACAAAATCCGCACGACTCTTTCCTAAGTGAGTTAAATAATCTTCCAAATTACCACCCTGATGCTTCAAATCGTCTTCAATTTCATGAATCATAAAATGCGTTTCACTATCAATCATCGCTTCAGGAATTTCACTGAATTTTGTATCATCAATAATTTTATCAAGCATCTCCACTTCCATGCGATTAGCCGCTTGACGCTTTTTATCCGCTTCAATATTTTCTTTTAAGGCATTCTTTAAATCGGCTAAATCTTTAAACCGAAAACCGGTCGCTAATTCGTCATTGAGCTCCGGTAGTTCTCGTTTATAAACGGATTTTACTTTTACTTTAAAATCAACTTTTTTGCCGGCAATATTTTTTTGGTGGTGATTGTCAGGAAAAGTTAAAGCAAAGTTTAACTCGTCACCAGTTTTGGCGCCTAATAATTCTTCATCAAAACCGGGGACAAAATAATTTTTTCCAAGAATAACCGACAAATCTTTAGTCTGACCACCTTCTAAAGGAACTTTGTCCAAAAACATATCAACATCCGCCACCACGCGATTCTGATTAGCCACCACTTCTTCGCTTAAAGATTCTTGAGCACGCATCTCTTGCAATTCTGCTAAACTTTTCTCAATTTCAACATCTTCAACTTTGGCGGTTGCGTCTTTTATTTTTAAATCTTTATATTTACCCAGAGTAACCTCGGGCATCAAAGCGGTAGTAATTTTATACTCCAACTCATTGCCGGGAGCTAACTTGGTAATTTCTACTTTAGGCTGGCCGACAGCTTGTTTGCCGTCTAAGTTTTTTTCTAAAGCCTCATCAATGGTTTTGCGAATCGCAATATTAGCCGCTTCTTCTAAGATGGCCATTTCGCCCACTTGCTGCTTGAGGACTTCAATTGGGGCTTTACCAGGACGAAAACCTTCTACTTTGACAGTTTCACTAATCTTTTTAGCTCCCTTTTCAATATAAGGAGTAAATTCCTCCACACTTAAGACAACAGTTAATTCTGCTTGGGATTTTTCTAAATCTTTTTTAGTAATTTGCATAAAATTTCCTATTTATTAGCTTCATCTACAGGGATAACTATAACCACTTAACCCCCAAAAAGCAAGCGCTCTTAAATGAGCTCTTCTTGACTTTTTTAGCAATAAATATTAACATCGGAGGAATTGAACTTTAAAAAAGGAGGAATACATGGAAGTAATTACTGAAAAAAATCGAGAAATGGCTGGCTTTTTCTTTCGCCAGTATGTGGAGCACCTAATCTGTAAAAAAGATTTGGTCTCAGACAATGGTAATTTTACTAATGGTCATTTAGAAGCAGTCGCCCGAAGGTTGCGGGTAGACGTCACTAAGCTACACTCAGCTATTGCCCTGTGCTGCGCTCGCATCTCCAGTACTGAGCTGCCTCAAAAAATTAGTAAAGATGAAGAGTATGTTGTTTGGTGCGCCGTCATCAAAGAAGCGATGAAAAAAAATCACATGTCTTTGTACGAGTACCAAAAACACATTGGAGGTTTAGTCCGCGAAATGCGAGACAGTGGTGTTAAGACCAGTAAAAACCAATTAGTCGCATTTATGTTGCCTCTGTATATAGAGGCCCTAGAAGAAACTTTCAGTTAACTAACCGCAAACAAAAAGCCCGCAAGAAAACCTTGCGGGCTTTTCGTATTTTCGGGCTTTAGAGTAGTAAACCAACAATGAGTAAAGCAACGATATTCAATACTTTAATCATTGGGTTAATCGCTGGACCGGCCGTATCCTTATAAGGATCACCGACGGTATCACCAGTCACCGCCGCCTTATGGGCATCAGAACCTTTACCGCCAAAATGTCCTAACTCAATATATTTTTTAGCATTGTCCCAAGCGCCGCCACCGGAAGTCATAGACACTGCTACGAAAACACCCGTGATGATAGAACCAACCAATAAACCGGCCAAAACTTCTAAGCTGTGAGCACGGAAAATTAGAGCAATCACAATTGGGGATAAGACGGGGAGCAGGGCTGGGAAAATCATTTCCTTAATGGCTGCTTTGGTCACAATTCCCACTGTGCGCCCATAATCAGGTTGTTCGCTGCCATCCATAATTCCAGTCTTCTCTTTAAATTGCGCACGGACATCTTCCACTACGGAGCCGGCAGTCTTACCAACCGCTTGCATTGCCATCGCGCCAAAAAGATAAGGTAAAAGACCACCAATTAATAAACCAATTAAAACAAAAGGATTATCAATTAAAAACTCTGTTTTCCCGCCGCCAGCACTAATTTTATGAGTGAAGTCAGCAAACAAAACTAAGGCTGCTAAAGCTGCAGAACCAATAGCATAACCTTTCGTGACTGCTTTGGTAGTATTACCAACAGCGTCTAAAGGATCGGTGATATTGCGAACATCGTCGCCTAATTCCGCCATTTCTGCAATTCCACCAGCGTTATCAGTAATAGGACCGTAAGCATCAATAGTTACAATAATACCTGCCATAGACAACATCGCCATCGCTGCAATCGCAATTCCATATAAGCCAGCTAGAGAGAAAGCTCCGAAAATCGCCAAACAAATTACAATAATTGGTAAAGCGGTAGATTTCATAGACACCGCCAAACCAGCAATCACGTTAGTTCCGTGGCCAGTTTTGGAGGCCTCAGCAATTTCTTTAACAGGCTTGAAGTTGGTAGAAGTATAGTATTCAGTAATCACCACTAACAAACCGGTAACTGCTAAACCAATTAAGCTGGCTAAGAAAATATTTAAATATTCCGCCCCCCAGAAGTAACGGGAAACAAAATAAAAGGCTACTGCGGATAATAAACCGGAAACAGCCAAGCCTTTATAAAGAGCGCCCATGATATTATTCTTTTTACCTAAGCGGATAAAGAAAATACTGATGATAGAAGCAATAATAGAAACTGCTCCTAACACTAAGGGGAATAAAACCACACCCTCATTGCCCTCAAAAGTTAAGGCTCCTAAAACCATAGTAGCAATAGAGGTTACCGCATAGGTTTCAAATAAGTCGGCAGCCATACCAGCACAATCACCAACATTATCGCCAACATTATCAGCGATAACCGCTGGATTGCGTGGATCATCTTCAGGAATACTGGCTTCCACTTTACCAACTAAGTCGGCGCCAACATCAGCGGCCTTGGTATAAATACCTCCGCCTAAACGCGCAAAAATAGAAATTAAAGAGCTGCCAAAGGCAAAGCCGATTAAAGCGTTGAGGTCTTTAGTAATTAAATAGAAAACTGTTGTCCCTAACAAAGCTAGACCGACAACAAGCATACCGGTAACACTGCCGCCGCGCACGGCAACGGTTAAGGCTTTCTGTAGACCACCCTTAGCAGCTTCCGTGGTTCGGACATTAGCCCGCACACTCACGAACATACCAATATAACCGGCTAGGGCCGATAAGACAGCGCCTGCTAAAAAGGCAATAGCTGTGCTCCAACCTAAAGCTGGGACAAAGCCAATAATTAAGAAAAGAACTGCTGCCACCAACGCAATCGAACGATATTGTCGGTTTAAGAAAGCATTAGCGCCTTCTTGAATCGCTTGCGCGATTTTTTTCATCCGGTCATTACCGGCAGGGAGTCTTAAGATACTGCGAACCACCACCATGCCGTAGATAATGGCAGCGGCGGCACTTCCTAAGATAATCCATACGATAGAGTTAGTCATACGCTTTTTTTATTATAATCGTCTTAAAAACGATTATGCTAAAATATTGTTATTCATTAATTTCTTCTTCTGGGTTCTCAGGAGAAACTTCGTCGGCGGTCTTAGCTTCTGAAGCTTCGTCCAATTCTTCCGAATTAATAGTTTCCCCATCACTAATAATATCAATTTTCCAACCAGTTAAATGAGCGGCGAGGCGAACATTCTGTCCGCTTT
>CAYLPC010000051.1:0-5125 GCA_964385475.1 uncultured Gammaproteobacteria bacterium
TCATCCCAGATAGTAACGCCGTGATCATTTAAATATTTAATATTTGTGTCGCCTTGTAAAAACCACAATAATTCATAAATAATTGATTTTAAATGCAGCTTTTTTGTGGTGAGTAGCGGAAAGCCTTCATTTAAATCATAGCGAACCTGACGGCCAAAAACGCTGCGCGTGCCGGTGCCGGTTCGGTCATCTTTGCCGCGGCCGTTTTCTTTCACATCCCGCAGTAAATCCAAATATTGTTTCATAATTTTAGATATTATCGTATTTAGCCACGCTCTCGTCTAAGATTACGAGCTCAACACCCGCTTCTTGAAAAATTTCCTTGCTGCGAGCGGAGGCATGATAGTCTTGATTGCAGACTACTCTTTTAATGCCAGCGTTAATAATCATCTTCGCGCAAGTGTAGCAAGGAGCCATTTTGACATAAATAGTTCCACCGTCTAAGGCGATGCCGAAGCGAGCCGCCTGACAGATGGCATTTTGTTCGGCGTGCGTTGTTCTAATACAATGCTTGCTTTCAGTGCCATTTTCTAAGGTAACGGTATGCATCTCATGGCCGACCTCATCGCAATGGACACAGCCAATAGGCGAACCGGCGTAACCAGTAGAAACAATGCGTCTATCCTTAGTGATAATCGCGCCGCAGCGACCGCGATCACAAGTACCTCGTTCTCCCACTAAGGAGGTGAGGTGGCTGAAATACTCGTCCCAAGAAGGGCGCTTATTTGGAGTCGAAGTCATAAAAAAATGTTTTAAACTGACAGTTTCAGTATAGGTTATTTTGGGAGATTTTCAAACTATATTTTAATTGATTTTATCCAAAAAACGGGGTAAACTAAACTTAGTTTATCTTAGGCAAAAAATATGAAAAAATATATATTTTATTTAATATTAGCTATTATTATTGGGTGGGGCAGTGCCGCCTCAGCTGCTCCGGCAGAAGAAGCGGGATATTTAAATAAGGCTCTTTATACTAAGGAGCGCCCCCAAGAATTCTGGGTAGTAAATTCTGCCACTAAGAAACGATCCTTGGTGCAATCTGATAGTTATAAAGCTTTATTATTAGGGCAAAAAAGCCGTTTTGCGGGGATTACTGAAAAAGACTTTAATAGAGTGCTTAAGAAAGATAAAGATTTATTAGAGCGTTTTGAAGGCCGAATTCTTTTACGCGTAGAGCGCCACGGCGCCGCTTGGGGAATTTTTAGCGGTGAACTTTATGATTTGAGTAATGCCGACTCCTTTTTTAAAAATTTAAAACAGGTCGCCACTTTAGTCTCAGCTGATTCTTTAGCGCGCATTCACAAAGAAGGCTTGACGGAATCGCTAGATCAATACAGCTCTTATGAGCACAGCAAAGTAAAAACGGAACAAGGCACTTTTTCTGTCGATATTATTAAAATTAATTTGGCGGACCCCGATTTAAAAATTATCACAGCAACGGCTGACAAAAGTGATTGTCAGAAAAATTGCGCGGCTAAATCTTTAGGCGATTATGTTGTTGCTAATAAAGCTTTTGCTGCGTTAAACGGTACCTATTTTTGCGCTGGCGGCGGGTGCGGGGCTCGCAATTATTATTTTTTCCCAGTCTATGATAGCGCCACCGGCAAATTGATTAATGAAAGTCAGTTAAAATACTGGACCACCGGTCCTATTATGGCTTTTGATGTTAACAATCGCTTTTACTATTTTAAAGATTCGCGCGAGTTTGGTAGCTTAGATCAATTTGAAAAGCAGGCGGGAGTACCCTTGCAAGCGGCGCTCGGCAACAAACCGCGCTTAATTGAAGAAAAAAAGAATATTCTAATTGAATGGGAGATTGATGCTAAACAGCGAGATGGAAAATATTTACGCAATGCTATCGGTTATAAAGATAATGGTACCAAGGGGCAAGGTGAGGTTTATTTAGTGGTAGTTTATCGAGCGACGATTGATAATTTGGCGACTGTTATGAAGCAGTTAGGTATGGATTATGCTTTAAATCTAGACGGCGGTGCCAGTGCGGCTATGTTCTACAATGATGAATATATGGTTGGTCCTGGGCGTGATATTCCGAACGCTATTTTGTTTTCTAAAAAGAATGGTCAATAACTTACAGCGCCAATTAGAGGAAAAAGGGGAACTAGTCTTGGATTTTCGCTTGGTTCCCAGACGTCCTATAAGTCAGTGGCTAGAACCTTTAAGTGATGGATCATTAAAAGTGGCAATTAAGGCCGCTCCCGAAGACGGGGCCGCTAATCGAGAATTAATTAAATTTTTAGCTAGGGAATTTTCTTTATCAGAATCACAAGTAATCATTTTAACTGGGGCGACTGCCCGTCATAAACTAGTTCGTCTTGTTAAATAGTATGGATCTATCAGTTATCATCGTTTCCTGGAATGTCAAAGAGAAACTGCGAGCGAACTTGCAGGCTTTATTGCGATCTCAGACCAGTTATCAATTTGAAGTTTGGGTGGTTGATAATAATTCGGCAGATGGTAGCGCTGCTATGGTGGCTCAAGAATTTCCCACAGTTCACCTGATTGCTAATACTGATAATCTTGGTTTTGCCAAAGCTAATAATCAGGCAATCGGACAAAGCCAAGGACGCCATCTCCTGTTACTCAACCCTGATATGCTGGTTTCTCCGACCGCGGTAGAAGCCATGATTAAATGGGCGGATACGCAACCGCAAGCAGTTGTCACGGGGTTTAAATTAGAGTCTGAGCTTGGCGACTTAGTTCCGCATGTCCGTCGCTTTCCGAAGTTGTTTGATCAGTTAATGATTATTTTTAAAATTCCGCACCTACTTCCTGGCGTCCTCAATCGTTATCTGTTCAAGAATTTTGATTATAGTCGAGCGGCCGCTGTTGATTCGGTGCGCGGCGCCTGTTTTTTAATTAATCGTGACAGCTGGAACAAAATTTCGTCATCCCCCTTGTTGTTAGATGAGCGTTACTTTATTTGGTTTGAGGAAGTTGATTTTTGCCGCCAAGTAATAAGTTTAGGAGGAGAGGTTTGGTATTCGCCAGAGGCCACCGTAGTAGATTATGTTGGGGCTAGTTTTCAGCAAGTCGCTCGACAGAAAAAACAAGGTTATTTCGCCGATTCCATGGTGAAATATTTTGCTAAATGGCAGCCCGCTTGGCAGAGTAAAGTTTTGCGGGCAGCGTGGCGGGTGTGGGGCATTAAAGTTTCAGAATAATTTATGAAAGTAGGAGTGGTACTAGTTAATTATCAAGACTACGCAAAACGCTACCTCACAGTGTGCCGTGACTCTTTGCGCGCCCAGAGTTACCGTGATTTTTATGTTTATATAATTGACAATGCTTCTTCCAATGAAACTCTAGACTACTTGAAACAAATTTATCCAGAAGCCGTGATTTTGCCTCGGAGTGACGGTAACTACTGCGCAGCCAATAATGTGGGGATGCGCCAAGCGATTGCCGACGGCTGTGATTACCTAATCGCCGCCAATATGGATACGGAGTTTGATGCTAATTGGTTGCTCGAATTAGTTTTAGCTTTAGAAAAGAATCCGGCTGCTGGCATCGCCCAATCCTTAATTTTACTCCACCCAGACACGCAAAAAAATAATGAAGTACTTATTAATAGCACCGGCAATCAACTCCACTTTTTATTTTTTGGCTTTACCGGAGATTATGGTCGTCCTCTCGCGGCAGTATCTTTAACCGGATATCCTGAAATTAAGGGCTATGCTTCCGGCTGCTCCTTTATTATTAGAAAAGAAATCTTTGAAGCGATGGGTGGGTATACAGAAGAGTTGTATATGTATCATGATGATATTGAAGTGAGCTTGAAAAATCGCCTCTTGGGACATAAGATAGTTTTAGCCCCACGCTCTTTGGTCTATCATAAGTATGAATTTGAGCGCAGTGTCCGCATGCTCTATTATATGGAGCGTAACCGCGCTTTATGTTTCTGGTCTTTTTATCCAGGAAAACTCTTAGGACTCTTATTCTTACCATACCTAGTAATGACTCTTGGTCTAGGCCTCTCAGCTTTAGCATCTGGATGGTTTAAAACTTATCTGAAAGTACTGGCCGAGTTATGCACGCCTAGATTCTGGCGTTTGCGCCGTCAACTTCGGCGGCATTATCAGAGTTTGGATCAAGTAGGCCGGGCTACTCTCAGTCATAATTTTGTCGGCAAGATTGAATTTCAAGAAATCGCTAACCCACTGTTAAAGTATTTAGTTAATCCTACTTTTAATGCTTACTGGCAACTTGTAAAAAAAATTATCTAATATGGACATCTCCATTATTATTGTTAATTATCGCAGTAAAATAAAATTGTTAAATTGCCTTAAGTCAATTGTAGAATCAGACTTAGTCGGTTTAAATTATGAAATCATTGCTGTTGAGAATGCTTCCGGTGATGACTTATCTGATTTAGTCTATCCTCATCTCAAGGTAGTGGAGAGTGACGAAAATTTAGGCATGGGGAAGGGGAATAATTTAGGTATTGCTCACTCTGAGGGAGAATATATTTTGATCTCTAACCCCGATATTATTTTTTCTCCAGATACTATTAAGGGCATGTATCTTTACCTGAAAGATAATCCTCAGGTAGGTTTAGTGGGACCCAAACTGCTTAATCCTGATGGCTCTTTACAATATTCTTGTGTGCGTTTTCCCAAGTTTTACACCCCCTTACTGCGCCGCACAGCTGTTGGACAGCTGTTCCCTGGACGCGTTGACCATTACTTAATGAAGCACGCTAATCATAACGAAACCCAAACGGTGGACTGGTTGTTGGGTGCTTGTTTTATGGTCAGACGCACAGATCTTGATGGCCCTCTCTTTGATGAGCGCTACTTTATGTATTTTGAAGATGTTGATTTGTGCCGCCAGGTGCGCACCCGAGGACAAGAAGTCGTTTATTTTCCTCAGGTGCATGTCACTCATGATCATTTGCGTCAGAGCGCTCGTTTACCGTGGTACCAATCCTTAATTAAGGATCGTATTGCCCGAGAACATCTTAAGTCCGCCTTTAGATACTTTAATAAATGGAAAAAATCATCTTAACCCTTAATCCTATGAAGCTCAAAAAAGTTATGCCTTTAAACAAAGCGATTATGCCGGTGGCCGGTTTTGGTACTAGGTTTTTACCCGCGACCAAAGCGCA
>CAYLPC010000052.1:0-5063 GCA_964385475.1 uncultured Gammaproteobacteria bacterium
GCTCGCGCCACATCTTCAGGGTCATCTTGGTCAGGAGTCCCACCTAAAATAATATCAACACCGCGCCCCGCCATATTAGTCGCCAGAGTAATCGCCCCTTTACGGCCAGCTTGCGCAATAATTTCTGCTTCTTTTTGATGGTTTTTCGCATTTAACATCGCTGGACGCAACCCTTCTCGTTCCATCATCTCACTTAAGATTTCATTTTTTTCAATTGAAATCGTACCGATTAAAACCGGCTGCCCTTGGAGGTGACGTTCTTTGATATCGCGAATAACCGCTTGATACTTGTCAGTTTCGGTGCGATAAATCAAATCATTATAATCCTGACGAATGTTAGGTTTATTAGTGGGAATCACCACCGTCTCTAATTTATAAATCTTATAAAATTCTTCTGCCTCCGTGACTGCCGTTCCCGTCATACCAGACAACTTGTCATACATGCGGAATAAGTTTTGAAAAGTGACAGTCGCCATGGTTTGTGATTCCTTCTGTACTTTTACCCCCTCTTTTGCTTCAATCGCCTGGTGCAGACCTTCACTGTAACGGCGACCAGGCATTAAGCGGCCAGTAAATTCATCTACAATAATAATCTCATCATCTTTAACTACATAATCACGGTCTCGCTTGAAGAGCACGCGCGCTTTTAAAGCTTGCTCAATATGATGAGCGTCCTTAACGCCGCCAGAAACATAAATATTATCTACCCCCAACAATTTCTCCATCTTATTCATGCCGTTTTCTGTCAGGGTGGCGGCGCGCTGCTTTTCATCCAAATTGTAATCCTCATTCTCTTCCAAGCGTTGGACTAATTGCGCAAATTTAAAATATTTATCCGTAGACTCTTCCGCCGCAGCACTAATAATCAACGGAGTACGCGCTTCATCAATTAAAATAGAGTCAATTTCATCAACAATGGCATAATTCAATTCACGCTGCACCGTCTGCTCTAGATTACCCACCATGTTATCGCGCAAATAATCAAACCCGAACTCATTGTTGGTACCGTAAGTGATATCGCAGCGATAAGCTTCCCGACGAGAGATAGGACGAAAGTGCTGCAAACGTTCATCATATTGCGTGTCATCAGTGTATTCTGGATCATACATCAACGCCGCGTCATGGATAATAACACTAGTCGATAAGCCTAAAGCATGATAAACAGGCGCCATCCAACCGGCACCGACTCGAGATAGGTAATCATTAACGGTAATTAAATGTACCCCCTTGCCCGATAAAGCATTAAGATAAAGAGGGAGAGTCGCGACTAAAGTTTTACCTTCACCGGTTTTCATTTCCGCAATCTGTCCGCGATGCAAAATAACACCGCCGATTAACTGCACATCATAATGCCGCTTGCCTAGCAAACGCCGCGAAGCTTCTCTAACCACGGCGTAGGTCTCCGGAAGAATATCGTCCAAAGTTGCCCCCTCGCTGAGACGGGCTTTAAATTCCGTGGTTTTATTTTTTAATTCGTCTAATGATAGTTTTTGTAAACCTTCCTCTAAAGAATTAATTTCTGTGATTATAGGCTGAATCCCGCGGATAATTTTTTCATTAGGATCGCCCATCAATTTAGAAAGCAAGCTCATATTTTTCTTATTTAAGTCTTTTGATACTATCAGTAAAAAACCGCTCTGTAAAATCAAAGACAAGCATTATTTAGCAGTCGCTTAGATTGACTGCTAATTACAGAATACTCTAATTATTAAAGGGAGTCAATCGTTATAAAGAAAAAGCGGCCCCGCAGGGGCCGCTTGATGTTCCCAATTAACGATGTTTGTCTCTTTCCTTATCCTTATGCTTCTTAATCACTTCCGCTAGATGATCCTTCATCTTATCAATGGCTTTATATAAATCGTTTTCGGTCT
Organism: uncultured Gammaproteobacteria bacterium; assembly: GCA_964385475.1. Taxonomy (GTDB): domain Bacteria; phylum Patescibacteriota; class Patescibacteriia; order Patescibacteriales; family UBA12465; genus JAEZRQ01. Next base: position 1,872 of record CAYLPC010000052.1, read on the forward strand.
TCTCTACTCGCAACAGAGTGCCGGGAATCTGTAAATTGGCTTCCGCGCGGAAGACTTCTCCTTTGGCTTGACTGCCTGCCACTTTAGAAACCTCTACATCACAATTAAGCACGGTGGTCTGTCCTAGGTATTTATCCAGCATCCCCATTTTTTCTTCAACATAACTCTTGATAGCCGGGGTCATTTCCAACTTACTGGTCAATAAATTTACTTTCATATATTTATGATATTAGTTTAGCGAAAGAAACGGGCGATGTCTTGATAGGTAACAAGTAGAATCAGCCCCATTAGCAGAAGAAAACCGGCATTATTAATCCAAGCCTCCACTTCCTTCTTCACTGGCTTCCCTCTTAATTTTTCAATCAGTAGGAAAACTGCCCGACCCCCATCAAGAGCGGGAAAAGGGAGAAAGTTTAGGACAGCTAAATTGATAGATAGCAGGGCGGTAAAATTAATGAGGTTAGCAAAACCGAAACGGGCAACCTCTCCGGTCATTTGAGCAATGCGAATTGGTCCGCCGACAGCGTCCGCCATCGGAGCACCGATAAACAAACCTTTAATTAACTGAAAGAAGGCTACAAGAATGAGCCAAAGCATTAAACCAGCATGCTTAAAGCCTTCGACAATCGCCTTAAAAAAAGGATAACGTACCGTGTCTACCTGATCTAAACCGACGCCAATCAAACCTCGTCCGTCTTTATTTTCAGGGGTAACACTGATATTTAATTCTTTGTCCTGTCTTTTAATCTTTAAGGTGATTTCTTGGCCAGGCGCTTGACCGATGTAGGTTTGATAAGCACCGACATCATTTAAAACCTGAGAATCTACCCCCATTAAAGTGTCACCGATTTTTAAATCCACTGACGCTGCTGGAGAGTTAGCCACGACTTCCGTAATTTTTACTTCTCCACCTTCAGAGACAGATTGAGGAGCACCAATCATGAAGCCTGCGGTGAATAGGAAAGCGGCAAAAATGATATTCATGATGACGCCGGCCGCCAGGATAATAAAACGTTGCCAGATTTTCTTACTAGCAAAACTATCAGCCTCTTGGGATTCGCCGTCTTGTCCTTTAATTTTGACAAAACCGCCCAGAGGCAACCAGTTTAAAGAATAAACTGTGCCCTCAGGTAGCACAGGTAAAGCCGCACTGTCGCGGTTGCCCCAAAAAAAGCGCCACCGCTTGTCGGGCAGACGGTAGATACCAAATAATCGTGGGGGCATGCCCAAACCAAATTCTTCGGCGCGCACCTTAAATAAGCGAGCCGTCCAAAAATGACCCAACTCGTGCACTAAGACTAGAGCCGAAAAAACTGCAAGAAAAATAATAACAGTAAACATGGAGGTTAAATAGCCATGATGTCCGCTTCTTTCTGATCGCGAACTTCTTTTAAGGCTTCATTTTTTTTAGAGACCAACTCATCCAACTCTTTCTCTAAGCGGAATTTATCATCTTCAGACAACTCTTTAGCTTCAAAAGCTTGAGCGATGTCAGCCTTCACATCCTCTCGGACTTGGCGTAAAGAAATACGAGCCTTCTCTAAGCGTTCATTTAATTTTTTAACTAAATCTTTGCGATTCTCTTCTGTTAATGGAGGAATAGTGAGACGAACCTTGTCACCTTCATTAATAATTCCGAAACCGAGATCCGCTTCCATCATTGCTTTTTCAATCGCCTTAGCGACGCTTTTATCCCAAGGGGTGATAACAAAACTTCGGGCATCACTTACGGTAACGTTAGCCACACCGTTTAAAGGATTCATCACACCGTAAGCCTCCACTTGGACGCCGTCTAACATGACGGGGTTGGCGCGTCCGGTGCGCAAACTAGCAATATCTCGTTTAAAGAAGTCAACGACATTGGTAAAATCTGCTTGTTTATCCTGTAATAGATTAGACATATATTTTAAGTTATTTATACAAGCCGGTGTTCCCGGTTTCATTAACGCCCAGATAAATCGTGTTGGTGTATTGATGATCAATAAGAATGTCGGAACTACCGCGACGAGTTGGCAGTTTAACATTAGCCCAAGTCACGCCGCCATCGGCCGAACGAGCAAAGGTTAACTGCGTGCCGTAATACATTTTATTAGAATCTTTAGGATCAATGGCAATTGCGTCAATTAAATCCTGATTTTCAGACGGCAATAAATTTAATTTTTGCCAGGTGATGCCTTTGTCTGGCGATTTAGCGACCGCATTTTCTGTCGCTAACAAGATTAGGTCATCAGAAGCGCCGATTTCTAAATCTCTAAAAGCAGAATCCATATCCATATCCTCTAACACATCGGATAAGTCCGTCCAATTATTAACGGCAAAATTAGCCTCAATATTACCCGAGATTTTCGGATCAGTCATGCTGTTAGTAACAAAGGTATATAAACCAGAATTAACATCCGCCACAAACACTTGTCGGCTATCGCTGGGCAGTAAAACAATCTTAGCGACCGCATAGTTCAAGCGTTTGATTACACGCCAAGCTTGTCCACCATCAATACTTTTAAGAACATCACCATTAGAAGTACCTAGGTATAAATTAGAGGGATTATAAAAATCAATCACTAGAGTGTTAAACACCGCCTTAGAATCAGCATCTATATAAATCTGATCCCAAGTGCGCGAACAATCCTGGGAACGGTAGAGGCGATTGGCAAAAATAGCATAAATATCGCATTTATTGCGCGGACTCACGGCAATACCATTAACAGTTACATTACTCGGAAAAGTTTCCGCCTTGCGCCAACCATTAGCCACATTGTAGGTGTAGTATAAGCCGTTATCATAAGTTCCTAAATAAACAGCCAAATTATCTTTAGGGTCAATCGCTAAAGAACGAATATTAACGCCCGCAATGCTGCCCGGCTTGCCTGAGATAGAGGGGACATAAGGCTGCTGCGTAAAACGAGCGCCGTTATCCACGGAGACAAAGACTGCCCCTAAATCAGAGCCCGCCGAAGTCGCGGAGCTATTACCGGAGGTGCTGATGGAACAAGCGCTCAAAGTAAGCATCCCTAAAAGGAGGATTATGCCTAAGCGCCAAAAGTGTGTTTTTTGATTAGTCATAAACTAAAGATTATAAACAATCTGTTCTAATACTGTAGCAGGGTTAACATTAGCTGCCAAATACTCTCGTCCTTTCGCTAAATTTTTCGCTATCTGGGAATAATACGACAAGGAGCGCTCCGCTAACAA
>CAYLPC010000053.1:0-1679 GCA_964385475.1 uncultured Gammaproteobacteria bacterium
CTCTAAAGAAAAACAGTTGGTAGAGAAGCTAGATTTCTAAAAACTCCATGGAGTAGCACTTTTAGTGGCGCTCTACTCAAAATAAGTTAATTCAAAAATGACCTTTCTTAAAAGAGGTCATTTTTGTTAAAAACTGGCGTTTTCTGGGGTTGACACTGGTGTTTTTTTAGGATATAAAACAAGAGTTATGAGAAGTTCTTATTCGGCACGCATTTTTGAGCTGGTGGTTAGTGCTACGGCTTGGATTGCTGGTCCAGTAATTTTTGGCACCTTCCTTGGCAAGTGGCTGGATAAAAAATACGGCTCCGAGCCTTGGCTGTTTTTAGCCACAGTTGGCGCCTGCTTTATCGTCTCTATGATTGGCTTGGTCCAAATGGCGATTAAAGAATTACGACTCATAAGCGATGAAGAGAAAAGCAGTAAAACTGATTCTGACCCACAGTCACCATCAGTCATTCCGGGGAAAAATAACACCCCAAAGTAGCCATTATTTATAAAGGTATTACATTTTAATGGATCTCGTCTCAAACAACCCAGCTGTTCAAGCGGAATTAGTTCATGAAAATACTTTATTCGCCGAACCGATTGCTCACATCGGCTCTTTTGTTATTACCAATTCTCTAGCGACTTCGTTGTTAGGTTTAATTATTATTTTAATTTTCAGTTTGGCTATCAAACGCAATCTGAAACTAGTTCCTACCGGCTTGCAGAATGGTTTGGAGATTATCGTGGAAGGATTTTTAGGAATTTTTGATGGTGTCACCGGCAGTCGTGAGAAGTCTTTAAAATTCGCCCCCATTGTTTTTTCTTTTTTCTTTTTTATTTTAATTAACAATTGGCTGGGTATTATTCCGGGGGTAGGCTCCATTGGTCAAGTGGTGCAAGAACACGGCCATCAAGTTTTTATTCCTTATTTACGAGGAGGGACGGCGGATTTAAATACTACTTTAGCTCTGGCTACCTTAGGTGTTGTTTTGAGCCATATTGTCGGTGTCGTCGCTGTTGGTTGGTGGAAATATCTGAATAAGTTTATTAATTTACAAGCCTTTTTAGAGATTCCTGGTAAAATTCGCCGTGACCCGATGATCATTTTGATTAATCCGATTAAGGCTTTTGTAGGAATTATTGAAATTGTTGGTGAATTAGCAAAAGTGGCTAGCCTATCTTTTCGTTTGTTCGGTAATGTTTTTGCCGGGGAAGTGCTCTTAGCATCGATGTCCGCTCTTTTAGCTTTTGCCGTACCGATTCCGTTTTTATTTTTAGAAATTCTCGTCGGCTTAATTCAGGCGGTCATTTTTTCCATGTTGATTCTGACTTATATGACTATCAGTACGACGGCCGAGGAGCATTAGCAAGTCTTTATTATTTATAAATATTAAGAAATTAATTAATAAACCTTATGGAGAATGTCATGTTAGCTAAAGCTTTAGCAATTGCCCTAGGTTCATTCGCTCCTGCTTTAGCGATCGGTTTTATCGGTGCTAAAGCGATGGAAGCGATTGGACGCAATCCAGAAGCAGCCGGTAAGATTTTAGTGCCTATGCTTTTGGTGTCTGCTTTCGCGGAAGCGGTGGCCATTTACGCTTTAGTCATTGCGTTCAGCATTAAATAAGTGCCTGACGGATTTCTCCCGACCCATCGGGGGAAAGCGCTAGTTTATTATTTAAATCTATGGATTC
>CAYLPC010000053.1:1689-4711 GCA_964385475.1 uncultured Gammaproteobacteria bacterium
TTTCTATCTTTCATCTTGATGTCAAATTATTCCTCTCGCAGTTGGTTAATTTTGCCATCGTTTTTTCTATTCTTTACTTCTTTGCCTTCAAGCCCTTGTTCAAGGTGATGGGTGAACGCAGCACAAAAATTGACCAAAGTTTGAAGGATGCTCGCGAGATTGAGGATCGGTTAAGTGAAGTTGAGTCTCAACAAGCCGAAATTATCGCTACCGCTAAAAAAGAAGCGACTAAGATTATGAAAGAAGCTGATGAACGCGGTCGAGAACGGGAGGCGTCTTTAGTCGCCAAAGCTAAAGAAGAAATTGCTGTTTTGATGAATAATGAAAAAAGCAAGCTGGCCGATGAAAAAGCGGCTACTTTGCAGGAAATTAAGCGCGAGGTTGCTGATTTAGTCGCTTTGTCGGTAGAGAAACTGTTACAGCAGAAAGTAACATCTGAAACCGATCAAAAATTAATTAAAGATTTATTAAAGTAGTATGAAGGTTACCGCTCGCCAATACGCTCAAGCCCTCTATGATTTAACGGTTGATGCCGCTGATGTGAAGTCGGTGGTTAAGAGTTTTGCTGCCTACTTGGTGGCGCGGCAGGCTAATAATTTACTGCCGAATATTTTGAACCACTTTGAGCAAATTTGGTCGGCAGAACAAGGGGTGGCGGTTGGGAAGATTCGGAGCGCCCATCCTTTAAATGAAGATACCGAAGCGCAGATTAAAGATTATTTATCCAAGTTATTAGCGAAGCCCTATCTTTCTTTAGAGAAGGTTGTGGAACCCGATTTATTAGGCGGTTTTGTGGCAGAATATGATAACCAAGTATTCGATGCCAGTTTAAAAAATAATTTAGAGCGGCTGCATGCTGACTTACAAGCTTAACGCGGTCTTAAATAGTAAATAATATGTCAACCACTAAAGATTTTATTGTTGAACAACTCAAAGAAGAGATTATGGGCTTCGCTCCGGAAGCCAAGATTAAGCATATCGGCCGAGTTTTAAAAATCTCTGATGGCATTGCCTTAGTTTCTGGCTTAACGGATGTTATGATGAGTGAAATTTTAAAATTTAAAACAGAAGCAGGCGAAGTTATTGGCGTCGCTCTTAATTTAGAAGAAAGTCTAGTCGGGGCGATTGTGCTCGGTGACTTTACTATGATTAAAGAGGGGGCAGAAGTTTCTGGTACCGGCCGTATTTTAGAAGTTCCAGTTGGCGAAGCTGTGATTGGTCGGGTTTTAAATCCACTGGGCGAACCTTTAGACGGTCGTGGTAAGTTAAATACCAAAACTTTTTATCCGATTGAAAAAGTGGCTCCGGGCGTGATTACCCGTGCTTCCGTGAAAGAGCCGTTGCAAACAGGAGTTAAGGCGATTGACGCTATGATTCCGATTGGTCGCGGTCAGCGTGAATTAATTATCGGCGACAGACAACTTGGTAAAACTGCTTTAGCAATTGATACGATTATCAATCAAAAAGGGCAGAATGTTAAATGTGTTTATGTCGCTATTGGGCAAAAAGAATCTAAAGTTGCCGGTATCGTTGCTAAATTAACCGAAGCTGGCGCCATGGATTACACCACAGTGGTTTTAGCTGGGGCGTCTAATCCGGCTTCTTTGTTGTATATTGCGCCTTATTCTGGCTGTGCGATGGCGGAATACTTTTTAGATAAAGGCGAAGATGTTTTAATTGTGTACGATGATTTATCTAAGCACGCTGTTTCTTATCGTGAAATTTCCTTACTACTTAGGCGTCCTCCAGGACGCGAAGCTTATCCGGGTGATGTTTTTTATCTGCATTCCCGTCTCTTAGAGAGAGCTTGTAAGTTAAATGAGGATTATGGTGGCGGTTCTATCACTGCTTTACCGATTATTGAAACTCAAGCGGGAGACCTGTCTGCTTATATTCCGACCAATGTTATTTCCATTACCGACGGTCAAATCTTTTTAGAACCGGATTTATTCTATCAAGGTAACCGTCCGGCTATTAATGCTGGTCTCTCAGTTTCTCGCGTCGGCTCATCAGCTCAAATTAAAGCGATGAAAAAAGTGGCTGGTAAATTACGCTTAGAGGCAGCTCAATATCGAGAACTAGCAGCTTTTGCCCAATTCGGCGCAGATTTAGATGCAGAAACAGAAAAGAAGTTAGCCCGTGGCCGCCGTTTACTGGAAGTCTTCAAGCAAGGGCAATATGCACCAGTGCCAGTCGCTGACCAGGTGTTAATTTTCTATGCGTTATCTAAAGACTTTTTAGATGAATTAGCCGCTGAACAGATGGCGCAATTAGAAAAAGGTTTAGTGGAGTATGCTCACAACCACATTGATGAGACTTTAGAGCAGATTAATCGAGAAGGTATTTGGGATGAAAAAACAGAAGCCACTTTATCTCAAACAATTGGTGATTTTTTAGAAGTTTCCGGTTATTTAAAGAAAAACAATGACTAACGCTAAGGAAATAAAAAAACGTAGTCGGTCAATTTCCAGCATCAAGAAGATTACCAAGGCGATGGAATTAGTGTCTGCGGCAAAAATGCGCCGAGCGGTGGACGCTGTTTTAAAGACGCGTACTTATGCCAATTTAAGCTGGGAAACACTGCTTAATATTGTTCAAAGCGCAGAAGCATCCAAAGAGGAAACTAAACATCCTTTGTTAGAACAGCGCTTGCAGAATGAAAGGGAATTAATCATTTTATTTGTTCTAACCGTGGTTTATGCGGTGGTTTTAATTCCGCTATTATTGCCAAAGCCATCGCCGCCGCCAAAAAACACAGCGCCAAAACAGATTTTGTCGTCATTGGACGGAAAGCAGAAGCTATTTATCGCAATCCTGATTATGATGTCGTGTTGGCATTTGATAAGAGTGATCAAAATCCGGCGGTGGGAGAAATCGCTTCTGTAGCCAGAAAGGCGATGGACAGTTTCTTAAATAAAAAATACGATAAGGTTTTGGTAGCTTATACGGATTTTGTAAACACTTCTAAGCAAGTGCCGCGCATTCGGCAAGAGTCAGATCCTGCACGTCTTTTGAAAAATAA
>CAYLPC010000054.1:0-543 GCA_964385475.1 uncultured Gammaproteobacteria bacterium
AATTGCTTGTCTTGAGCTTCCATAGTTTTAGTCTTCCTTCCCATTAATGAGGGGCATCAAGGAGAAAGAAACGGTTAATTATAGATAACTGCTAAATAGCAGCTAAGTAATAAGTTTTTAAGCAGCCGGAGTTTCGGCTGGGGTTTCAGCGGCGCCCTCAACTGGAGCTTCTTCTGAAACTGGTACTTCTTCCGAAACGGCTGGAGCCGCTTCTGGGGCAGGCTTAGCCGCTTCTTCAGCTGCTTTACGCTTGTCCGCTTTGGCTTTTAATTGATCCTCTCGCTTTTTACTGACCTTAACTTTCTTCTTAGGAACAATCTTATCACCTTCAACAATGTTGTTAGTAATCATAAGATTATTAACAGTCGGAGTCATTTGGGCTCCTTTAGAGATCCAGTAGTTCACCCGTTCTCCTTTTACTTGCAGATTTTTTTTGTACTGGTCGTAAGAACCGAGAACTTCTAAAGCTCGACCATAAGGATCGCGCCCCTTTTCCGTGATAATTACTCGGAATAGTTTGTGGTTCTTTTTTCCTAGTTTAGA
>CAYLPC010000054.1:553-2921 GCA_964385475.1 uncultured Gammaproteobacteria bacterium
TTCTTTTACAATATCAGTTATGGCCGAAAATGGCGATTAACAAACCAATTCTAGCCGAATAATTACAAAAAGTCAATCACTAAATCCGCGGTCTCGGCGTCCCTGTTCTTGGGCCGCGTGGACCGTCTGGACGCTTGTTAAAGCGGTTTGGTTTTCTTTCAAAAGAGAAATTACCGTTTGATTTGCCTTTTTCGTCTTTCCATAAGCCTTCATTTTCCGGTAATCCTTTCATAGTCAGATTAATGCGCCCTTGGTCGTCAATTTCTCTAACCTTAACCATGACTTCATCGCCAATATTAAGGAAGTCGCCAGGCTTTTCAATCCGATAAGGAGCTAATTCACTAACATGAACCATTCCGTCTTGATTCGGAGTTAAAGCTACAAAAGCGCCAAAGTCTAGGAGACGAACTACTTTTCCTTTTACAATTTCACCGACTTTGAATTCTTTGACAATGGATTGTAAGCGGGCCAGAGCTAATTCTGCCATCGCTGCGTTGGTGCTGCAGACCATTACTAAGCCATCATCTTCAATATCAATGGTCACGGCGCCACCGGTTTCATCAATAATACCATTAATGGTTTTACCTCCGGGACCAATAATCATACCAATTTTTTCTGGATCAACGCGGAAGCTGGTAATGCGTGGTGCATAAGGAGACAAGTCAGTGCGCGGTGCTGGAATCGCGGCTTGTAAGACGCCTAAGATTTGATTTAAAGCTTCACGCCCTTGGCTGATAGTCTGTTTAATCATCTGGGCATCTAAGCCGATACTTTTTGTATCTAATTGGATAGCGGTTAAACCGGAATCAGTTCCAGTAATTTTAAAGTCCATACCGCCTTCGCCGTCTTCTAGGTCTTGAATATCAGTAATAATCTGCCACTGGCTCATATCAGGAGTAGAAGCGAGACCCATCGCAATTCCTGCGACATGTTTCTTTAAAGGGACACCAGCATCCATTAAGGCTAAAGTGGAAGCACAAGTGGAGGCCATTGATGAGGAGCCATTAGACCCCAAGGTCTCGGACACTACGCGAATAGCATAAGGAAACTCTTCTTTGCTAGGCAGCATGGGCACGATTGCTTTTTCAGCTAAAGCGCCATGGCCAATCTCTCGGCGGCCAGTGCCGCGTAACGGTGAAGCTTCACCGACAGAATAAGGAGGGAAGTTATAATGATGCATGTAGCGCTTCTTACTTGCCCCTTCCACACTTTCTAAAGACTGTTCTAATCCGGGCGCACCTAAAGTGACAACTGACATGACTTGAGTTTCGCCACGAGAAAATAGAGAAGAACCGTGAACTCTAGGCAATAGGGAAACATCGGCTACTAAAGAGCGAATTTCTTTTAAGCCTCGACCATCAACACGGCGACCATCTTCTAAAATGGCACGGCTGACTTCTGCGTCCACCATTTTTTCAACTAACTTAGATACGACGAAGCTGCGATCAGAGCGGCCCACGCCTTGATCAAAAAGATATTGATCTAAACGAGTTTTAATTTCTCCAACCGCGGCTTTGCGCTCTTTCTTTGTGTAATAAGACTTATCAAATAAAACCGGATGAATATTTTCTTTTAACCAAGCAGCGCCTTTATCTAATAAGGCTGCTTTGGCTTCTTCTTGGGTTAATTCTTCGGCCGTCTTTAAAATTGCCTTCTTTGTTTTAGCTGCTGGATTAAGAGCAGTCTTCATTTCAGCAATTAAATCAATCGCGCCCTGCATTTTATCTAAACCAGCAATAATTGCTTCTGACACCACTTCGTCAGCTACATCGGTAGCGGCTGCTTCTAACATTAATAAGCGTCCGGTTGTTCCTGAAACAATAATATCTAAATCGCTCAAGGCTTGTTGTTCGTAAGTTGGGTTGAAAACAAACTCATTATTAACGCGTCCAACCCGAACACCGCCCACAGGACCATGCCAGTCCACGCCGGAAATTGCCAAAGCAGCTGAAGCTGCGATTAAAGACACAACATCATAATCATTTTCATTGTCCACGGCTAAAACAGAGACAATCACTTGTACGTCGCGACGATCTTCTTGGTTGAAAAGAGGACGGATGGCCCGGTCAATCATGCGTCCAGTCAGGACCGATTGATCGGTCGGGCGTCCTTCACGCTTGACCCATTGTGACCCTTTAATAATTCCAGCCGCGTATAATTTTTCCTCAAAATCTACCATCAAAGGGAAAAAATCAACGCCGTCGCGCTCCGTTTTAGATTGCACAACATTAGCCATCACTACCGTCTCGCCGTATTGGACGAGCACAGAAGCATCGGCTTGCAGGGCGAGACGCCCAGTTTTAATGGTGAGTTCGTGGCCCAACCATTCTGTCTTAAAAATTTGTTCTGACATACTACTTGTTATTCT
>CAYLPC010000054.1:2934-4511 GCA_964385475.1 uncultured Gammaproteobacteria bacterium
CCACCAAATTTAAGGACTGTAAAAAAGTTACAGCACTAAATATCTGCTGGTCAGAATATTATATTATTTTTTAATTAATTATTAACGACCGCGTCCTAACAAGAAGCGAGGGTTAGAGGATAGATCAATAAAATCATCAGACTCCTCAATTAACTTGGATGAGCAGGTTTTGCGGAAGGCCATAATTTCCACCAAACAACCTTTATTGTTTTGGAGGTAAGAAAGTAGCGGTAAGTAGTCGCCGTCTCCAGAGACTAATACAATTACATCTAATTTATCAGCTAAGCGAATCGCATCTAAGGCGATACCCACATCCCAATCCCCCTTTTTCGCACCGCCGGCAAAAGTTTGTAAGTCTTTCATTTTGACCTCAAACCCTTGTTGGCTAAGCGCTTCAAAGAAGTTCATCTCATCTTCGTTATCGCTTTTTATAACATAAGCAGTGGCCCGGATAAGTTTCCGGCCGGCCACTGCTTCAGTCAACACTTGTTTAAAATTCACGCGGCGGTTGTAAAGATTTTTGGCGGAGTGGTACATATTAGCCACATCTACCAAGATTCCTACTCTTTGCTCTGAATGCTTAATCATAACCGCTTCTTTTATATTTTTATTCTTCGTCCAGTTCTTCGGCATCATCATCACTGAGATTTTCTGGCTCGCTTTCGCCTTCTTCATCACTGTTAGAGGTCGCGTAGCGATTTTCCTTTAATTTCTCTTCCTCTTCTTCGGCAATTAATTTATCAGCAATCTTTAGTTTTAATTTAGTTGCTAATTCTTTAAATTGTGCTTCGCTCTCTTTTTGTAAGTACTTGAGGAGCTTGCGGCGTTCGCCTACTTTCTTTAAAAGTCCGCGGCGGGAAGAATGGTCCTGTTTGTGCTGTTTTAAGTGATCAGTTAATTGCTTAATCTCTTCTGTTAAAATAGCAATTTGGACTTGGGTAGAACCCGTATCAGTATCATGAACCCGAAACTTTTTAATAATTTTTTCCTTTGTCTTTTTGTCTAACATAATAAATGGGGCCTAATCCGAGAAGGGCGGCAGACAACTCGCCTGTCCCAGATTAAGTCGTGTTAAATTATTTACCTGACTTATTAACTCTTTTTTGTAAGCGAGACTTATAGCGCGCCGCGGTGTTCTTTTTGATTACACCCTTTTTGGCCGCCTTATCAATCGCTTTGGCGCTTAAATTAAGAGCCTCGGCGCTTAATTTTTCGCCGGCTACTAAAGCCTTATTGCTAGTTTTAATAGCTTTTTTCATGGTGGCTTTAACCTTTTTATTGGCCGCCGTGCGTTTTACGCTCTTGCGTAGTTCTTTTTCAGCAGATTTTTTATTTGGCATATTGGATTTCTATTCTTATCTTAGCGATAAGATTCTAGAGGAAATTTAGGAAAAAATCAAGTGTCGGGGTGCTGGGAATTGAACCCAGTCAACATGCTCCCAAAGCATGCGTACTACCGGTATACGACACCCCGTCTTTGTTGTAAAAAGGAGCTCCTGAGGCGGTGCTCCTTGGTCGTCTGGTGCCCCGGGTCAGAATCGAACTGACGACACAAGGATTTTCAGTCCTTTGCTCTA
>CAYLPC010000055.1:0-1133 GCA_964385475.1 uncultured Gammaproteobacteria bacterium
TTAAGCGGCCGGCCAGACGTCCGCTAAATTCCGCCTTGGTTAATACTAAAACTCCGGCTTTACGAGATTACCGTGAGGCGTTAAAAGAATATTTAGATAATTACTAATTTTTATGAAAGGTATTATTTTATCAGGTGGAAGCGGCAGCCGTTTAAGGCCGCTAACTAAAATTACAAGCAAACAATTGTTGCCGGTTTATGATCGGCCAATGATTTATTATCCTCTTAATACTTTAATTAAAGCCGGGATTAAGGAAATCTTGATTATTGTCGCTCCGGAAAGAGCAGGGGATTACTTGAATTTATTGGGGAGCGGTAAAGAATTCGGTGTAAAGTTTACCTACGAAATTCAAGATAAGCCTGAGGGGCTAGCGCAAGCTTTTATTATCGCAGAAAATTTTGTGGACGATGACGATGTCGCCTTGATTCTAGGTGACAATATTTTTGAAGATGATTTTGCGGAAGACATTAAAGGATTTAAGGGGGGTGCTAAAGTTTTTGCCAAACAAGTTCCTGATCCAGAAAGATTCGGAGTAGTTAAGTTTGATGATCAAAAGCGTGCAGAGAAAATTGTGGAAAAGCCGCAAGAGTATTTAAGCAATTATGCTGTTACAGGACTGTATGTTTGCGATGCGCGCGCCATCTCTTTTGCTAAAAGCTTAAAACCAAGTGGCCGCGGCGAATTGGAAATAGTGGATGTCCTTAATTATTACTTAGAGAAAAAAGAGTTAGAAGTTGCAATGGTTAAAGGCGAATGGTTGGATGCCGGCACTTTTGATAGCCTGTTAAATGCTCAGAACCTCGCCAAGGAGCGTTTATCAAAAAACATGGTTATTTAATTATGAAAATTGCAGTTGGTTTTATTACTTACAACACGGACACGGCTCGCTACTTGCCCTATTTTTTAGATAGTCTCTTTCAAGCTTTAAATAATTGGTCCTTAGAGGATCGGTTGGTTTTAGCCGTTGATAATAGTGATGAGCCGGATAATTATAACCGACAATACATTGAAGAAGTAATTAACGCCGAGCTCCCCCTAGTTGATTTTTGGTGGTCGGGCGCTAATTTGGGTTTTGCTAAAAGCTACAATCGGATGATTGCTCAAGCCCAAGCCTGGGGAGCGGAGTTTTTCTT
>CAYLPC010000055.1:1144-4498 GCA_964385475.1 uncultured Gammaproteobacteria bacterium
GATACGGTTATTAATGCCGAAGCAATTAATTTATTAGTTAAGGCCTTGGCTAAAGAAACTAATCTTGGTTCTGTGGCCCCTAAAGTAAGGCGTTGGGATTTTGAAAATTTGAAATTAACTAACTATCTTGATACTTGCGGTTTAGGACTGGCGCCAGGTTTAAGATTCCGGGATATTGGTCAAGGGGTTTTAGATGGCGGGCAGTTTGACGGGGCGTCGATTATTGGCCCTTCGGGGGCGGCCGCTCTCTTCCGCATGAGCGCCCTAGAAAAAACTAAAGAAGCGACAGGCTATCTGGATGAAAGGATGTTCATGTATAAAGAAGATTGTGATTTGGCTTATCGTCTGTTAAAAGGAGGTTTTTCTGCTCGGCTCGTGCCCGAGGCTCTGGTATACCATGATCGAACGGTTACTGGTACTGCCCACGGGGTGCTGACAAAAATTAAGGAAAGACGCAAGAGAAGCCGCCAGGTGCGTGCTTGGTCTTTTACTAACCAGCACTTATTATATTTTAAGCACTGGTCCCAGCAATCCTTGAAAGAAAAGCTAATTATTACGGCTGATGCCCTCAAAATGGCCATTTATGCCTTATTTTTTGAGCAGTTTTTATTTAAATATTACATAAAAATTATAAAAATAGCCCGAACCAAGACTAGTCATTAGGCGCCTATTGACTAATATAATATAATATGCTAAATTGAGGACATTATGCCTAGCGAAGGTCTTGATTTATCGACATAAATTAGGGCAGTTATAACTCTTTTATTATGGAAAATATTCTGGAAAAAATGATCAAAGAAGAAAAAAGCGAGGAACTAGCTAAGTTAAATGCGGTTAATATTGTAAATAGCTTGTTTTCGGAACTTCTTGACAGAGAGTCTGATGTTTTGTCTCGTCGTTATGGCCTGAAAGGTGGCAAGGGGCAGACTTTAGAAAAAATTGGCCAAATGCATCAATTGACTCGGGAACGAGTCAGGCAAATTGAGGTTGCCAGTGTTAAGAAAATTAAGAAGTTAGAAGGGTTAGATTCTTGTTTAGGCGTATTCCGCGGGGCGGTTGAAGAGTTAATCAAGCGTCATGGCGGCCTACTTAATAAAGATTATTTACTGGACATTCTGACAGTGTATGCTTTGGAGTTAGGCGATAAAGCTGATGAATCCTTGACTGATGAGACAAAAGAGATGTATCGCAACCACCTGGATTTCTTAATCTCACGCCTCATGGAGGACGAAATTGAAACTGTTAAGAAATCTGACCGCTTTGTTGTGTCTTATAAGTTAAAAGAAGCAGAAACTACTCCTTTAGAAGAGTTGGCTGACGATTTAATGAATAAGGTGTCGCACTTAAGCGAAACTTTAACGACAGAACAGCTGCTAGATTTGATTAAAGGTTTAGATAGTTATAATAAATACCAAGAAGAGATTGATAGCCGGGATGCGGAAGTCGATGTGACTCGTATTTTTAAGAGTAAGATTTTTCCTGATAAAGGAGAGATTATTAATGACAACAAAGTCCTTTATGGCCTAATGCAAGCGGTCAAAAATGTTGATCGTAATAAATTCGGCTATTGGGGCCCCAGCGATTCTCAAGAGATTAAACCAAAGACCATTAATGATAAGATTTACCTGGTTTTAAAGAATACCGGCCACCCTATGCACTTTACGGAAATCGCGCAAAAGATTAATGAGGTCAAGTTTGATAAAAAGCCTGCTAACCCAGCTACGGTGCACAACGAGCTGATTTTAGACAACCGCTACATCTTAACAGGACGCGGCATGTACGGCTTGAAAAATTGGTAATTAATCAACCGAAAAAAAAGTTTAAAATATAGACAAAAACGCCCTTCAGGGCGTTTTTATTTTTCTTAAGATATGATAAAATAAGCTCATGGATATTGTGATTGACACCTCAGGCTTGGCGGATTTTTTTGCTGCTGGCCCCGCGGAAATGGCGTGGTTGTTTTTTATTAATATCGGCTGGATTATTGTCGCCGTGGTTTTTTTATTGGGAGTCCGTGAGGTTTACTTAGAGTATATTCAGATGAAGTTTGCGGCTGGTTTAAAGTACATGATGTTGGCCGTTGATATTCCGCGCGGTAATGTTCAATCTCCCAAAGCTGTGGAGAATTTATTTACTTATTTAGGAGGAGCGCACGGCTCAATTAATTTTTTTGAAAAGTGGTTTGAAGGTAAATTCCAACAGGCTTTTAGTTTTGAAATTGTGTCACTCGATGGGTATACACAGTTTCTTATTCGAACTCCGGTCGAGCAGCGCTTCTTATTAGAATCAGCTATTTATTCGCAATATCCTGATGCGGAAATCACCGAAATTGATGATTATGTTAATAATGTGCCGCAGCGTTTTCCTGATGAAGAGTGGGATATTTGGGGCGCCGAGTTTATTTTAGGGGCACCTGATGTTTATCCGATTAAAGTTTATCAGGAGTTTCAGGACAAACAAGGAGAACCGGAAACTCAATTTAAAGATCCAATGGCGTCTTTGATGGATTTATGCAGCTCTTTGCGTCCCGGGGAACAGTTATGGATTCAATTTATTGTTTTACCGATTGGCTTTGAATGGATTAAGAAGGCTGATAACGAAGTTAATCGCATTTTAGGAAAAGAAAAGAAAGAGGAGGGCGGTCTGCTGAAGTTCGTGTCTTGGTTAGGGGATATGAGCGAATACATTTTTGCTATCTGGCAAGACATCAAACCGAAAGAGTCCAAGGCTTTATCCATGATGGATTTAACTCCTAAGCAAATTAAGCAGATAGAAGCGATTCAGAATAAAGCATCCAAGTTAGCTTTTGGTTTTAAAATGAGAGCGGTTTATATTGCTAAAAAGGAAGCATTTAATAAGGGGAAAGCCGTATCCGGACTGGTTGGTTGGGTTAAGCAGTTTATCGCTCTGGATTTAAATAATTTTAAGCCGGACATGAAGGTGACGGCAACAAAGACCGCTTATTTCCGTAAGGATGTTCGCTTGATTACCAAGAAGAATGTCATTATGGAAAATTATGTGAACCGTTCATTGGCTGGTCGGGAACCAGGGATTCTTAACATTGAAGAGCTGGCGACTTTATGGCATTTCCCATTAGAAGCTGTCGTTAAGGCGCCTTTGATTCAAAAAGCGCCAGGGCGCAAATCTGATGCACCGGCTTCTTTGCCTCTGGCATCGGGCATTTCCGATACTGTTGCACCACCTCCAGATATCTTTAGTGGTTTAGATAGTGCCAGTAAGAATATTAAACAAGCTAGTGAAGCGGCCAGTGTTTTACCAGATGACGATGATCGTTTTTGGGTTGAGCCAAGCGGCAACCAGAAAAATACCGCTACACCAAAAAATACTAGCGAT
>CAYLPC010000056.1:0-4459 GCA_964385475.1 uncultured Gammaproteobacteria bacterium
TCTTGTCCCTAAGCTATCACGAAAGATTGTTATTGTCAATAAAATTAGCTAAGCGATAATGTTTTAATTGCCGGCGCCTTTCCAAATAATTAGGAATAGCCCGCTCCACTAAACGCCAAAAAGCCGCTGAGTGATTAGCTTCACGCAAATGGCATAATTCGTGCACTACAATATAGTCCTGCAAGCTGTCAGGTAAGTGTTTTAGACGGCTATTGAAACTCAGTGTGCCGCGCGGCGAGCAACTACCCCAGCGCGTTGTTTGGTGGCGAATACTAATTTGGCGCCAAGAAAAATGATAAACCTGATTAAATTTTTCTAACTTTGTTTGCAGCTCTTTTTTAAATATTAAACTGTCGCGCGCACTTAAAGGAAGGAGAGGAATTTGTTCCCGCTCTTTTTTTAAATTACGCTCCAACCATTTTTTTTGAGAAACTAAAAAATCCTGCGCTACTTTCTGCGTCACCCAGCGCGGTTTAAATAAATATATTTGACCATCTTTAATCTCCAGACGGAGCGAACGGCCGCGGCGATTTTCTAAAAAGTAAGTCACCAGCTCGCCATTGATTATCATTTGTTTTGCACTCATGCCCCGATTATAGCGCCCATTTATTAAAAAAGCGATTAGTCATTATGACTAATCGCTTTAGATTATTGCCAAGCTTTATCCTTTTGCAAACTCCTAAATATTTCTGGATATAAATATTTACTGCTGTTAGTAAAATCCAGCTGAGCCAGGCTCGGAATCCGATCTATTACCTCGGCAATAGAAAAATTTCTTTTGTCCTGCATTATTTGGGTTGCTAAGGCTGAACCGCCCTCATCTAAAGCTGAATAGACTTGGCGAATATCGGTTTCTGAGGATAAGGCAATAGCCAAACAAGCGGCGCGGGTGTCGGCAAAATAATTATAAAAGTAATCATAAACAGTCTCTAACACTGACCATAAATCATTCCTCTCATAATCATCATTCATTTTGAGGTAGACATTTTCATACATATGAGCTCGAACCTTAGCGAAGGCTTGCGCTTCTCTTGATTGGGAAAAAGATATTTTTCCCTGATCCAAAGATTCTTGCCACATAGCGTGTAAACACCGATCAACTCTCTCTGTTTGGTTGCGCCCTAACTCGGACATCTCAGAAATGGTCGGAAACTGCCAGCCAATTCGGTTAGCATCATTAAAGTCCGAGAAAGTGTAAGCAATCTTGTCACAGAGCATAATTACATCATTCTCTAAGACTTCGCCTTTAATAGTGAAGTGTCCGTTACCACGGGAGTGTTCCGCGATGGCTTTTAAGGTTTCATAACTAAGATTGAGACCATCTCCTTGACGCTCCACCATCTCCGTCACAAATACCGCGAAGCGGGCGTGATGAAACTTGCCATCCAATTTGTCGGGTGTATTCAGGAAGTCTTCACCTAAGTGGCCGAAAGGAACATGACCTAGGTCGTGTCCTAAACCAGCTGCTTGCAGCAAAGGAACATTCAGTCCTAAATAATGACCCGTTAAAAGAGATAAGGTTTGCACCTCCAGGCTGTGAATCAGACGATCTCTAATGTTGGTATTTTGCTGCCGAGAAATGACCTGCGTTTTCCCTTTTAAGCGCCTTAAAGCTTTAGAATTCTGGATTTTATACAAATCCAAAACAAAGGGGTCTAAAAAATAAAAACTCCGATCACGGTCTTGAGCAATTTCCAAATTGCGCCCTAAACTGTGCTCGCTTTTAAAAGCTAGGTGTGATAAATTTTCCATATACTTACGATTTTTGTTGTTAATTTACTATTACCCCACCCTAATTAAAATATGATGTTTTGTCAATATGATTAATCTGGAAAAAGAGCAACAGTTGTGGGCAGCTGGCTATAAATATATCGCTGGTGTAGATGAAGCGGGGCGAGGTCCTTTAGCTGGCCCTGTAGTTGCCGCTTGTGTTATCTTAGACGACAGTTTCCTCACACATCACCCAGAATTAGCTAAGGTTAATGACTCAAAAAAATTAAGCGCCAAAGCTCGCGAGGCTCTGTTCCCTTTAATTAAAGAATATGTTTTAGCCGTTGAGATTAGCGTGGTTAGTCACGAGGTCATTGATAAAATTAATATTTTACAAGCTAGCCTTTTGGCAATGCGTAAAGCCATTGAAGCCTGCCCGGTAAAACCAGATTATATTTTAACTGACGGTAAACAACGCATTCCTAAACTAGATATTCCGCAAGAAGCGATTATTCACGGCGATGCCTCTGTTTTTGCCATTGCTGCTGCCTCTATCATTGCCAAAGTGAGCCGTGACTATCTGATGTTGCAGTATGACAAAGAATACCCAGAATACGGCTTTTGCCAACATAAAGGCTATGGCACTAAAAAACACATCGATGCGATTAAAGAGCATGGCCCCTGCCCCATCCACCGTCTCAGCTTTGCTCCGCTAGCAGCGCCCAAAAAGAAAAAATCTTATTTCTCAAAATAAAAATTTAATTATTTAAAAAATAAAAAAGCTCTCATCATTTTGATGGGAGCTCTTCTTTGTTAGTTAATCCGCCGACCATTAATCCTCGGCCAATAGTCGGTCAATGGATTCGGTAATAGATTCAAAGGTCTGGTCCTTGTCTAATCCACGGGACCAAAATAATCCTTGCGGATAGGTGGCGGATGCAATGGCCCAAAAATCTATTCCAGCGGCAACGGCAGTTGGTAAATCATTCTTAGGTGAAGTCCCGATAAACAAAACTTCAGACTTGTCATAATTTTCCAACACTTCATCGAAAACCCTAGGGTCAGGCTTATACACGCCACTGTCCGAAGTGTGCACAATTTTGAACCACTCGGGGTTTAAACCGATGTCCAGAAAAGATTCTTGTAAAGCTTGTGCCGATTGATTGGTAACCACCCCAAGATCATACCCCCTGTCTTTCAAGGCCTCCATTTTTTCCGACAGACCTGCTTGGCTGTTAAAGTTATCATCTCCAAACAAGCGACGAGCATTCGCAATCACCGCCTGAATCTGAGCATCAGTCCATTCCCCGGTTTCAGCCAACAACGGGATAATTTCTTCGCGGAAGTTTTTTTGGTAGTTGCTGTAAATTAACCGCTCATCAGGCCTAATCCCTGTATGCCTGATAGCATCACACCATAGAACAATCGCTTTGTCAGTAGGCAGCAAAAGCGCCCCTGATAGGTTAAAAACCACAATTTTTTTCTTCATTAGCGAAATTTGTATTTAGTTGTTAAGGAAAATATATATTGATTAATTTTTAGGAATGCCGGGCCGCACGCACGCGCTCTACCTCCGTTAACAGTTGTTTGCGCAATCTAATGCTGCTAGGTGTTATTTCTAAAAATTCATCGTTCTTAATTATACTCAAACCACGCTCTAAATCAAGCTCCCAAGGTGGTGTTAAGTTGATTGCTTCATCTGACCCAGAAGCGCGGACATTGGTTAGTTTCTTCCCCTTGACTGGATTAACCGCTAAATCATTGCCTTTAGACACATTGCCAATCACCTGACCTTCATAAACCGTGATATTCGGCTGGATATAAATCACACCCCGATCCTGCAAATTCCATAAAGCGAAGGCTGATACCTTGCCAGAAATCATGGAAATCATAGAACCAAGCTGACTGCGCTCAATTGGGCCAACATGCTGTTTAAAACCAAGGAAGCGGGCACATAAAATCCCCTCACCTCGGGTATCCACTACAAATTCTGTCCGATATCCCAGTAGACCGCGAGTCGGAATCTCAAAAATTAAGCGGCTCTGACCATTAACATTTTTTAAATCACATAATTGTCCCTTGCGGCGTGCCATTTTTTCAATAACCACCCCGGAACAATTTTCGGGAATATCAATAGTCACCTCTTCAAATGGTTCTAGTTTGCCCTCAGGGCTATCCTTAATAATAACTTCCGGCTGCGAAACTTGAAGTTCGTAGCCTTCTCGGCGCATATTCTCTAATAAAATCGCAATGTGTAATTCGCCTCGGCCAAAAACACGGGAAATATTATTATCAGAAAAATCCACTCGTAATCCGACATTAACCTCTAACTCCCTATTCAAACGCTCCCTAATCTGGCGATTGGTCACAAACTTACCTTCACGACCAGCCAGGGGTGAATTGTTTACTAAGAAATCTAAAGAGATTGTCGGCTCATCAACAGAAATAGCTGGTAGGACTTGGGTTTTAGGAGTATCGCTAATGGTTTCCCCGATGTAGATGTCCGGGATTCCAGCAATCAAGGCAATATCGCCCGCCTCTGCAACTGGAACCTCCTGGCGCAGTAACCCGGAAAAAGTAAATAATTTAGTAATTTTGCCACTATTTACTTTGCCATCCGCTTCGTGGACATATACCGTTTGCCCAGCTTTTAAGCGTCCCGCGTAAATACGGCAGACAGCACAGCGTCCTAAAAAATTATCGTAAGCTAAGTTAAATGATTGAGCGGAAAGTGGCTCTTGCACTAATT
>CAYLPC010000057.1:0-4435 GCA_964385475.1 uncultured Gammaproteobacteria bacterium
GAATTTTCATATTTGAGTGCTTTATTAGCATATTTTAGTGCTTGAATAAATTTACTCGTTTTGCAATAAATATTAGCCATATAAATACAGATGGATTCTTTGTATTCAGGATTGTGATAAATCCTCTCAAGGTTTTCTAACGCCTCTGAATATTCACCAGCACAATATAACGATACTCCAAGGCAATAACGGGCGTCTTCATTATTTTCATCTTTTGCTATTGCCATTTTTGCATATTCGCTTGCCATTTTATCATCATCAATGTAGGAATAAGCGAGCGCTAGAGAGGAGTACAATTGAGAATTTTTAAAATTTAAACTTTCAGCTTGCTTGAATTTTTCGATAGCCACCGCATAATCGCCTTTGTTTAATAAAAAGCGACCGGTTTGATAATAGTTAAAAGCTTCTTTGTTTTCCGTTTTTGTCATAACTTTTTTCCTGTAAATTATTTATAGCTGCCGATTTTATTTCCTGATTTGTCATATTCTGTTATTCGACCTGAAGAATCTTTTTTATATGAGCCGGTTTTATTACCGCTTTTATCACTGCCATTATCGGCGTAAAATTTCTCTTGAAATACGTGCAGAAAAATGATTTTAAAGCTTTTGGTTGGTATCGGATTGCCCTCGGTTTTCTTATTTTAATATTTCTTCTCTAGGAATTTAGGGAGCAAAAAGCCCGGCTGCGCCGGGCTTTTTTTTAAATCTTAAATAGTTTTCGCGCATTCTCCGAAGTGACTTCAGCAACTCGCTCCACCTTCATGTTTTTAATTTCAGCGATCCTCTGGGCTACGTACTGGACTAAAACTGGTTCATTACGATGCCCGCGGTAGGGCTCAGGTGTCATATAAGGAGAGTCCGTCTCAATCATAACTCTATCTAATGGGACTTTGCGAATTAAATCATCCCAAGTTTGGCTAAAGGTAATCAAACCAGTAAAGGAAATGATTAACCCTAAGCTAAAATATTTCCACGCTAAATCCTCGTTGCCAGAAAAACAATGCATTACTCCCCAAGGTCTATCATTAGGAATCAGATTGGCATAAACTTTGCGGAATTCCTGTAGAAGAACTAATAAATCATCATGTGCTTGTCGACAATGGATAATCACTGGCAAGTCTAGCTGGCGAGCCAGGAGCAATTGTTGAAGTAACACAGCCTGTTGTTTTTCTTTCACCGCTTTAACATCCTCATTGGGCGGCAAATGATAATAATCTAAACCAATTTCGCCAATGGCCACAACTTTTTCAAACTTAGCGAGCTTTTCGTAGTTGTCATAGTAAAATTCTTCCCCACGCAGTTGAAAATCGTAATCACCCTCATCACCCTCATTGCTAATCCGGCCTGGCGATAAATGAACGGGGTGTAAACCCACAGCAGCGTAAACACCTTTTTGATACTTATTAGCATAGCTTAAAGCGCGGCTAGATGTTTTATAATCAGACCCGACTAGAATAATCCAAGTATCATTATCTAAAGCACGGCGAATCACTTCGTCGGCGTCATCCTTAAAATCGGAAAAATTAATATGGGCGTGGGTATCAATCAACATGGTCTTTCCAAAAAGACACGCGCTGCGTGCCTTTTAATTATCAATTAACTAAAGTACTTAAACGGACTCGTTTTGATCCTTGTCGGTTTTACTAGGAACAATTTTTTCTTTAGCGGCGCTCACTCCTTCTTTAATATCTTGAACTTTCTCCGCTACATCTTCTTTAAAATCAGCGAGACGCTCCTTAGTTTCATCTTTAAATTCTCCGAAGTCTTCTTTGGCCTCAGCGACTTCTTCCTTAACTTCTTCTTTAGCCTCCTGCCACGCATCTTTAACATGCTCTTTGGCGTCGCTTAAACCTTCCTTGAGGTTGTTCTTAGCTTCTCGGGTGGCCTCCTTTACACTTCCTGCAGCCGCACTTAAATGATCTTTAACCGAAGCCTTATCCTCAGAGCAGCGGCAACCAAAAATCTTTTTAAACCAAGAGCATTTACATTTTGACATATTTTTAGAGCTTAATAACAGTTTTTAAGGTATATTTATTATAGCATCGCCAGAGGCTTATTTCAACGCTATATTTGACAAAAACTAAATAACATCCTGAAATTAAACTCACCAAACCACTCATAAAAACCTACTAATAGCTTATTTATGGCTAAAAAAAGACTATTCTCAACGAATAGTCTTTAACAATCTTTCTAAGATTTATTAGAAGGCGGACGCAAACGACGCCACTTACTCAAAGCGCGGCCCTTGGAGAGCTCCCAATCGAGACGCCAGGCAGCCTCAGGGTCTACGCCCTGATTTTCAACGGCTTCCTTTTTTGTGGCCTCAGCTTTCAGTCTCGCTTCCTCTACCTCCACTTCGTCTAAATCATCAGCTCTTTCTGCATAGTCCGCTAAAATCACAATTTTGCCGCTCAAAACTTCTAAAAACCCGCCGGAGACAGCTAAAACATCGTAGCGTTGGTCGACTCCTTGAATTTCCACAACCCCCGCTTTTAAAATAGCAACCAAGGGAATATGATCTGGCAAAATAGTTAATTCCCCTTCTTTTGTAGGAATAGTCGCCTTTAAAACTTCCGTTTTTAAAACCGGTTTCTTGGGAGTCACTAATTCAAAGCGGATAGTTTTTACAGACATAAATTATTCTTTAACCTCTAAATCTTCTAAACCGCCCTTCATATAGAAGTCGTCTTCACCACGATCATCATATTTACCATCTAAAATTTCCTTAAAGGCTTTGACGGTATCAGCTAATTTTACATACTTACCGGGACGACCAGTAAAGGCTTCAGCCACAAAGAAAGGCTGAGATAAGAATCTTTGGATTTTACGGGCTCGAGCTACCGTCAAACGGTCTTCAGCGGACAATTCTTCCATACCCAAAATTGCAATGATATCTTGCAGATCTTTATAGCGTTGTAAAATACCTTGCACGCCGCGCGCCACTTCATAATGCTCTTGACCGACAATGGCGGGATCTAAAATAGTAGAAGACGAATCTAAGGGGTCAACAGCCGGATAGATGCCTAACTCTGATAAAGAGCGAGAGAGCACCACCGTAGAATCAAGGTGCCCGAAAGTGGTGGCTGGCGCTGGATCAGTTAAGTCATCAGCCGGAACATACACTGCCTGAATAGAAGTAATGGAGCCGTCTTTAGTGGAAGTAATTCTTTCTTGGAGTTCTCCCATTTCCGTAGCGAGGGTTGGCTGGTAGCCGACCGCACTAGGCAAACGACCTAACAAGGTTGATACTTCAGAACCGGCTTGTGTGAAGCGGAAAATATTATCAACAAAGAACAACACGTCTTGTTTTTGTTCATCTCGAAAATATTCAGCAATAGATAAACCAGTTAAAGCTACTCGGGCGCGGGCTCCTGGCGGTTCATTCATCTGCCCGAAAACCATAGACACTTTGTCTAACACACCAGCTCCGGCCATTTCGTGATATAAGTCATTACCTTCACGGGTGCGTTCGCCGACTCCGGCAAAAACTGAATAGCCACCGTGTGCTTTTGCAATATTATTAATAAACTCTTGAATAATAACCGTTTTACCCACACCAGCGCCTCCAAACAAACCAACCTTTCCACCCTTAGCAATGGGACAAATCAGGTCAATCACTTTAATACCAGTTTCTAAAATTTCCATTCTAGTGGACTGGCTCACAAAATCTGGCGCTGGACGATGAATCTCATATTTTTTAGCTGTCTTCACTTCGCCTTTATTATCAATCGGATCGCCTAAGACATTAAGAATCCGGCCTAAGGTTTCATTGCCTACCGGGATTTGAATACCATGCTCTAAGCTAACGGCTTTATCGCCGCGTCTTAAACCATCAGTAGGACCCATAGCAATCGCACGGACCATGTCCGAACCGACGTGCTGCTGGACTTCTAATATTAATTTTTGCTCATTGGCACTAGTTTCTAAAGCCGTATAAACTGCTGGCAGTTCGCCGGAAAATTGTACATCCACGACGGCGCCAATCACCTGTTTTACGGAACCAATAAGCTGTTTTGCCTCTGTCATATTTTTAAAATATTTTCTTAGTATGCTTAAGTGTTTAATAAGCCAGCTGCTCCACCAGAGATTTCTGCAATTTCCGCAGTAATCGCCGCCTGGCGCGCTTTGTTATAAGATAAGGTCAACTCTACTGCTAAATCATCAGCTGCCTGGGCCGCTTGATGCATTGCCGCCATGCGGGCGCTGTGTTCTGAAGCGTTTGATTCTAACAAAGCTTGATAAAGCTGGGTTTCAATTAAACGGGGTAAGAGCGAATCTAAAACCTCCGCCGCTGATGGTTCATATTTGAATAAGTAGGGCTTATTAAAACCGACTAGATGCTCACCTTGCTTCTCTTGAATAAATGTTTTATCAGTATGAAGTTTTTCACTTTTACCCAACACTCCCAAAAATTCATCCTGACTACTAACATCAAT
>CAYLPC010000058.1:0-4428 GCA_964385475.1 uncultured Gammaproteobacteria bacterium
TACACAGAACACAACCCTTCAGTTACTGTTTCGGTGGGTGACAACGAATGGATTGAAGTAGCTAACTGGGTCTATACCAATTGGGAGATTGTCGGCGGACTTTCTTTCTTGCCGCGTAATGATCATGTCTATGAATTAGCGCCGTATGAAGAGATTAATAAGGAGAGGTATGAAGAACTTCTAGAAAAGTTCAAAAACATGGACTTCGCTCAGATTATCAGCTACGAAAAATATGACGAAACGGAGCTAAAGAAAGAAGCGGCTTGCGCCGGCGGTGCCTGTGAACTTAATTAAAGAAATTAAAAAATACCGCCTCATTGTTGGGGCGGTATTTACTCAGTCATTTAATAATAATTACTATGGATAATAATATTTATAAAGATTATGTGAAGGATTTTCGCTCCCCAGCTTATCCAATTGAGGATATTTTATGGCAGCGCTGGTCACCGCGAGCGATGAATGGAGAAGTAATCTCTCAAGATGATTTAAATCGTTTGTTAGAGGCCGCCCGTTGGGCGCCCTCAGCCTACAATGATCAACCCTGGCTATTTCTGTATAGCTTTAAAGACGATGAATTCTGGCCAGATTTTTTTGCCCTTTTAAACGAAGGGAATCAAGCCTGGTGTGTTAGGGCTGGAGCTTTGCTAGTGGTCGCTTCCCGGAAAAACTTTGAGTATAACCAGCAGCCAAATCGAACTCACGCTTTTACTACTGGTTCGGCTTGGCAGAATCTCGCCTTGCAAGCAGCAGCTATGGGGCTAGTGGCTCATGGCATGTCTGGCTTTGATTATGATGAGGCGGCCAAGCTACTGCATCTACCGGAAGACTACACCGTTGAAGCAATGATTGCCTTGGGACATCATGGCGACCCGAAAGATTTAGGAGAAAAAATGGCGAGCGTGGAAGCACCGTCACCCCGGAAAACAATCTCTGAGATTAGTCGTCACGGAGCTCTATAATTAAGTTAGTGTAAAAAAAGAAAAAAGCCCCACTTATTATTAGTGGAGCTTTTTGTTTTTAGAACTTATAGCTAGCACCGAAACAAAATAATGTTTCCTTGGTAGAGAAGTTGTATCCTACCGATGGCGCGACGCTAAAGTTTTTTGTTAGTCTGACATTGTATTTTCCTTCCAGAGCAAGAATCCACTGATGATAGTAGAGAGCTGCTCCTGAAAGAGATAAGTTGCGATAACGAAGATCAAGTGACTGGTAAGTAAAAATAAAATCCCACTTTGCCAAATTAGCCCTTTCTCCAATATCTCCAGCAGAAATGGCGGTCCAGTTCATAGTTGAAGCCGAAAAGTTTTTACCGCTGACTAAGGTTAAATTAGTCATGAGTCCTAATACAGGAATGTTGTGGAAAAATTCCACACTGGGTCCAGCATAGAGGCGCGGAGTCACTCTTTTGAGGTATAACAGGTACATATCATCCTGACTTAATTTAATGCTAATTAAGTCATGTTCGCGACTAAGGTCTGCTTTGAAGACAAGACCGGACGATAAGATTCCTTTGCCACTAGATAGGGAGACAGAATTCAACTTAATTTTACTGTCCTCTTGGGCAACTAAACTGATAACAACCATTAAGTAAACGGCTAGAAATATAATTTTTTTCATTTTGGTAAATTTTTTGTGTTAATAATAATTTAATAGAGAAAATTAAAAAATTATTAACTACCAAAGGAATTTTTTCTAGCAGTTTTAAGTGTCCCGGACTAGCTTCTTGTTGATAAGAGAGGAAGAATGCTTGGCCGCTCAATAAAATTGGCGGCAGGCTTGGTGGGGTTGGTTTTAGGCCAAATCCAGTGTCGGTCACTTGGTCATCACCCCAAGTAAAAGAGCCGGCATCATCTAAACCTCCAGAATCTTGAATAACTAATCCTTGGTGATTCTCGCTGTCTTCTGTGTCTGCGGCTTGCGCTCGAGGCAAACAGAGAAACAGTAAAGTAATAATTAAAGCCGGTGCTAAAGCCCATCTCACTGTTAAGTTTTTAACTTGAAGTGAGTGGCGGTAATCCTTTAAGCTAATTTTTGATTGAGCTATCTGTCTGAGCTCTGCCGTTTCTTGAGCAGAGAAGCGAGCAAATAAATCCTTGGCACGACGCCGGTACTCTGCTGACAATAACACAAATCTTGTTTGGTAGCGTAAATCTTCTTTAAATGATCTTACAATCAACACCGGATAGATAAGGACGCTAAATAAGAAACTCCACCAGTCATTTACCTTCCAAGTTTTATTTTCCTGGTACCACCAGATAAATAAGAGTATTAACCCTAAAGGAAGATTCTTGAGGTAAAGCTTTAGCAACCAAAATAAAATGCTCCAAACATTTTCCTGAAAATCTATTTTTTTAGATTCAGGTGAGTGCCCATCAACTTTAATAAAGTATGCCTGTTGGGCTTGTTCCAATCTGTTCATGTAGAGTTCAAAATCAGCTTGACTTCTTTTGTTCTGGACATTTTCATTGAACAGGTAGCATAAGTTATCTCGAACTCCAGAGATAAGAATACGATTACGATAGTCAACCGTATTACCTCTTTCTAAGAGCTCTAAATCAGCCAAATCTTGGAAGTATTCTTCCGGACTGTATTGCACCCCTAATTTTTGGGCGCGGTCATATTTTTTACTTATTTCTTGTGCTTCTTCGCGGTAATTATCCTTAACCACAGTCTCCTTTTTAGGGGAAGGGTTGTTAATGATAAATTGCGGTAAGCCAAGATTAAAGAGAAAAATAAGAAACAGCCCCAATTTGGTAAGCTTTTTTCACTTTTTATTAATTTTTAAAGGTGCAAGCGTCACTATTAACGCCCCGCCATAATATCATATAAATTAAATTATGTCAATATTAAGCCTATTTCACCCCTAATTTATTGACAAATATAAGCTCATATGTTATTATTGCTTCCACAAATTACTTTAACAACCAAATAATTCAATAAATGGAAAACGATCTGTTGGAAATCAAAAAGATTGGAGCTATTTTCCAAGCTCTAAAGAGAAACTTCAAACAGGGTGACCTGATTGTTAGTTTCCGTACTTTTCAGGATGGGGAGCATGCCTCAGAAAATACCAATGCCTTGGCCGATGATTTCTTATTCGGCAATGCTTTTGCTAATTTTCCTTTGTTTACCGGACTAATCTTGTGTCGCTGGATGCAGGTACAACTCATAATCCATGACGATGATGCTAGTCAGTCTGTGAAAGCAAAAGTTAGGGTATCTCTCAACGACAACCCGAAAGAGGCCTTGTTAAGCAAGGAGTATGAACTAGATGCTGTCCGTAAGCTCCTCTGGAATATTTACTATTTTATCAACAGCCACCCCCATGGTGTTGGTGCTGAAAAAGTAAAAGCCATATTCCAAATAATCGACTAAAAAATAAGCGGTCAAGAAAATATCTTGGCCGCTTTTACTTTATTCCCATTTTGTAATATAATATTAGCATATTTATCAAAAATATATGTTTAAATTTTTTAAAGAAGCTTGGTCTCAAGAAAACAAAAAAAACTCTGCCCAAGAAGATCAGACAGAGCACGAAGTAGAAATTGCACCGGAAGAGGAGTACGAGGTGGAAATTGCGCCTGAAGAAGAATACGAAGTCGAGATTGCCCCTGAAGAAGAGCATGAAGTGGAAATCGCTCCAGAGGAGGAAGAGTATGAAGTTGAGATTGCTCCGGAAGAAGAGGAAGAAGTATTAGTAGAAGAAGAGAAAAAGTAAGAGTTTGCTCAAAGTTGCTTTGACCACAACAACCCTTAGGCTGTTGTGGTTTTTGTTACCATCAACTATTTTTTGAAAATTAAAGCATTGGGGATATCTCTTCCAGGGCCGCTGATAAATTGCTCGTCATAGATTAAAGCGGCCGAACCGCCCCCATCTAAATTAAGAGCTGTATCCATTTTAAGCGTTTCTAGAACAGAGACAACATCAGGCAAGGAAGCACCACCAATTGCTACTAAATATAAATCACCTTGTCCAGGGTAGCGTGAATTTTCTTTGTACGCTAAAACGTGGCGCAACGATCTCGTATTCTTTTGCTTATCATCTAGTTTTGATTCTTCTAAAACGCTCACTCTGTTTTCTAACAAGCGTGGCTGATTGCTGAGAGCGGCGCTGATACCTTTTCCGCTTGTAACCTGAAAATTCTCCGGGCTGACAAAATCGCGCGTGTCTCGGAAGTAATGCCAATAGTTTTCGCTATCTATCACCACAATTGGACCAGTGGTGGGGTAGCGTAGCTTATCACGATTAACCATGACCTGCCATTGGCTGTCATAAACGGGAGAGAAATAATAATTATAACCACCACAACTGCCGCCGCTGGTACAGAAATAGGAGCCATTAATGGCTGCAAAACCTTTATTATTGTTTAGATAAGTACTGAGTGGTTGCGCGTTGCATACTCCTTGATTACAAACCTTAGGGTCGGC
>CAYLPC010000059.1:0-4425 GCA_964385475.1 uncultured Gammaproteobacteria bacterium
AGCAATCATTAAACCTTCTAAAATATGGGCTCGCTCTAAAGCTTTATCTAACTCATATTGAGTACGACGACGCACCACCTCCTGACGATGTTTAATGTACTCCTCTAAAATCATTTTCAACGTGAGAATGCGGGGCTGGATACCACCATCAACTAACGCCAACATGTTTACATGAAAAACACTTTGCAAAGAAGTGTGCTTATACAGGGCATTTAAAACTTTTTTAGGATAAGCATCCTTTTTTAAATCTATTACTACACGCACGCCGTCCCGATCGGATTCGTCGCGCAAACCCTTAATGCCAATTAGTTTTTTGTCTTTAACTAGATTAGCAATCTTCTCAACTAAATCTGCTTTATTTACCTGATAGGGGATCTCCGAAATAATAATCCGAAAACCATTCTTACCTTCATTAATGTCAGCCCGACCACGCATAACAATTCCGCCTTTACCAGTAGAATAAGCAGCTAAAATATCTTTTTGACTATAGATAATACCACCCGTTGGAAAGTCTGGGCCTTTTACATCCTGCATCAAATCTTCTACGCTTGCCTCCGGATTATCTAGCAAGCGCACAATAGCTCGACAGAGTTCTCCCAAATTATGAGGAGGGATATTAGTAGACATACCCACAGCAATACCCATTGTGCCATTCAATAACAAGTTTGGTAGCTTGGCTGGCAAAACCCGAGGCTCATTTTGAGAGCCATCAAAATTGGGAGAAAAGTCTACTGTCTCTTTATCAATATCAAGTAGCATTTCCTCCGAAATGCCAGATAGCTTAGCCTCTGTATAACGCATGGCTGCTGCGCTATCGCCATCCATAGAGCCAAAGTTACCTTGTCCGCGAACAAGAGGATAGCGCATGGAAAAGTCTTGAGCCAGGCGTACCATAGAGTCATACACAGCGCTATCACCATGAGGATGATATTTACCCAACACTTCACCGACGACAGTCGCTGACTTGCGGAATTTACCGTTGGCCCGCAAACCAATGCTCCACATCGCATAAAGAATACGACGATGCACAGGCTTCATGCCATCACGAACATCTGGCAAGGCTCGAGAAACAATAACGCTCATCGCATACTCTAAATATGAGCGACTCATTTCCTCAACAATCGGCTGCTCTTCTACCAGGCCATATTCTGTTTGTTGGCGGTTATTACTAACCTCCTCTTTTTCCTCCTTATTATCAGACATATAAAAATTTAATAAACTTTTTCTGTTATTCCTTCACATCCAGGAGGAATAACACAGGGCCGAGCCTCACCAATAGTAGGCATACAGTTAACATAACGCGGACAACTAGAAGTCGTGGAGCTAGGAGTTAGAATCTGCTCTAATTCATCTTTGATGCTAGGTGAGCTGGTGGGGGTAGTACTAGGCACCGCTCCCTCTGCCACCGCATTAGCGTTATTAGCCTTCACTATTAAATTATTAACAAAAATCTTTTTTTCCGTTGCTTCCGCGGCAGTCGCTTTTTCTTCATTACTCTTAAAAGCAGCATCTAAATCACGAGTAATCGCCTGCCAAGTGCTATCTGGTGTTTGTTCTCGTGTGGCAAAAACATTTTTTAAATTTGCCAACCATAGACCGCCGATAAGCAAAGCAAAAATAATTAAACCAATTTTTAAGCCAAGCTGACGATTTTCTGCTTTCATAGAGTTAAAAAATTATTCTCTAATACCGTCTAAATTAACATCGTACAAGATGTGCTCTGCTAACAAACGATACTGCATAATCTCCGACTCATTAAACCAAATCTTTATTTCTCTTTCTGCCTCTGATACTTCATCGGAACAATGGACTAAGTTGCGCACTGCGCGGTCATCAAAACTGGAAAGCTCATAGGAGTCTAAAGTATAATCGCCACGAATAGTACCAACATCAGAGGTTAAAGGTTCGGTGCCGCCAACAATTTTTTTCACCACACCAATCGCTTGATTGCCCTCAAAAACCATAGGCACAATCGGACCGGAAGTCATAAAGGTTACGAGCGCACGGATGATATCTTTACCATATTCTTTAGCATCTTTTTCAATCGGTAAACCTAAATCTTGGCGATTCTTAATAATATTGTTTCCTTTTTTTTCAAACCAGGCATCATCTTTATTATAGTGAGCCCAGCATTGATCTTCAGTCGCCATGATTAATTTTAGAGCCGTCATTTTGAGGCCAGTGCGCTCAAAGCGATGGATAATTTCTCCAATCAAACCACGCTGAACAGCATCTGGTTTTAAAATAACAAAAGTTTTTTCTTTTTTAGGATGTTGCTGCATATAAAAATATTTTTAATTAGCTTGTAAAATAATTAATTCCATTTCCTCTTGAGGTAAGTCTTTTTTAGTTAGGCGGAGCTTCTCTTCTTTGGTGGGCGAAACGCCTAATTCCTTAACAAACTTATCTAGAACGCTGCTATCTTTATAGCCCATGGGAATAACAATACGCGGTTCCACTTGAGCAATAATCTCCGTAGCCTTACTAGTGCTCCCATTAATAGGAACAAGTAGAACATCTACTCCTGACAGCTTGCCTAACTGATCCTCATTAAGATCTCTGACCAACGAGCCAAGGTGAACAATAGAGATGTCATCTACTTCAATGCGATAAATAATGTTGTCAGCTGACAATCCTTTTTCCCTGGCCGCCTCTGGATAAGTATCTATTCCTTCAACCATTACCCCTTTAGTATCATACTCACCAGCACAATCAATAATAAAAGGTTGGCTTTTGAATTTAAGAGATCCATGTTCCGGATTAGAAAATGTAGCAATCTGTACATCACTGCTAGCGGTTTGTGGGTCAGTCAGTAAACTAACCCCATCAGAACCAGTTTTATCCTGCAATTTAAAAGTTAAGTCACCTAGCCAATTAATAATCATAAATTTATCAAAACAATAAAAAAGGTTCGCTAAACCCGTGCCTAAATTATATCAATTAAGTCTGGTTTGGTCAATGAAACACCTTTAAAAATAGGCTTTTTCAAAGAAAAAATAAAAAAAGAGCCAACAGACATCGCGTCGTGGGCTCTTCTAGAATTTAAAAAATGAAAAAACTAAAAAAATCAATTAGTGCAATCAATCAATCATTTCACCACCAGTTAAATCAGCTGGTGTTATTTGAATTGTTTGGTCAGACTGGCTAACCTTTTGAGGGATTAATACAGTCTTCACCGTTTTTGTACTTAAGTCCACATAAGAGATTTTCAAAGGAAATTCTCCTAGGGGTACTTCAATTTTTTTTCTTTGACTATAAGTCAGATAAATCACTTCCCCTTGATCGGGTTCAAAAATAATTTGATGTCCTGGAACCAAGGATTTAAGCCATACTCTTTTTGAAGCCGTTGGTTTAGTAGTAGTGGTTATGACTTTAACTGTCTGTGGCTCTAATTGTGTCTCGGTGATTGTTACCTGGACCAGCTGATCTCCTCCTAAGTAAACCTGAGCCTTATCATCTAACGGCGTGGGGTCAGTATTGACTGGACCACTAGTTACCATCGGAGCGCCTGTAGGTTTTAAACCTGTATTGGTTCCCACGGCTCCTTGAGATAAAATATCGCTTAAAGACTGACTCCCGTCTGCATAATTAGCCTCTTTAACCTCAGAATTTGAGACCTGCAGCTCTGCTGCATGAGGGATATCCGGATAATTAGCAACTGCCTTTTGCGGAGCAACAAGGACTACATCTTTTTTACCACTTTGATTATCGCTGGGATAAATAGTAGTTTTTCCTGAACGGGGAATTTGTTTTGCAATTGCAAATGTTTCTCCTTCTGGGGTTAAACAATTTAACCAAACATTCTTTAAGCGCACACCGTCAAACACCGCTGTTGCACCTTGAGGCACAATTTTACTTTGTTTGCCGATTGCGACAGTCAAGTCACTGCCGTAAGCATTACTCACCTTTAATTGAGCAAAAACGGCACTAAAGCCAAAGATGGCCAAAGATAAAAATAGAATCTTTTTCATCACTTTACTTATTTTAAATTGTTAATGTTCTGTTTTTCAGTCCATACATATTAGCAATAAATCATAAAAATGTCAATAGCAAGATAGCCTTCTCAAGCTCCAAAAAAAGCCGTGATTTTTGCTGCTCTAAAATCAACAAAAAACCTTTATTTACAAGGGGTTGACAAGTTTTACAAAGTCCTATAAAATAGGCAACATCAAACTAACAACAGAAAAAACTGGTTAAAAACAAGATATATTTAATATCTCTGTTTTTTTCTGTCCTGTTTGACGGACCTTCACAATTTACAACCTATGTAGTTTTGATGCTAATTGGCATCGATTCGGTGATAAAAACATAATCCAATTTATTGGATACAAATAAGAAAGCATTTGCTTTCATTTAGAGTCACAGACTCTTTTAACAGAGAGTTTGATCCTGGCTCAGGATGAATGCTGGCGGCGTGTCTAAGGC
>CAYLPC010000060.1:0-1075 GCA_964385475.1 uncultured Gammaproteobacteria bacterium
CGCTCTGTAGGCGATAAAACAACTAGCTGTGCTAATTATCAGCCTAGCAGCACTGGTTGCCAAAGTGGGGCCCGCTGTTTACCGCAAGGTTTAGATATTCCTGCTGCCTTAGGCTCGACGCCTGCGGAAAACCTCTTACAAAAAGCGGGTGAAACTAATTATGCTTGTTATTCAGAAAACTTAACTAAAACTCAAAGCGATTTAAGCTCTTTAGGTAAGGCGGTGTGGACGCAGAATTTATATTGGGGCTGGCTTTATCAACTGCAACCATTACTAAAAGAAAAGACGGCTGGTTACCCATCATTCATGTTAAGTGAAGCTTGGGGTCGTAAGAGTTTGCAAACCTTCTTAGGTAGTTGGTCACAACTAAAGCACGATACTATTTTGTACGCAAAGCAAGTCTATGCGGAATTAGGCGCTGGCGGTCCGCCAGAAGCGAAGGATGACCGCGGTTATGTGGAACCAGAGCCGGAGCTTTATGCACGTTTAGCTTCATTGCTGAAAATGACTCGGGAGGGTTTGAGTACGCGTGATCTTTTAACCCCGGCCATGTCTGATAATTTAAGCAAGTTGGAACAGTTAGCGTTATCTCTGAAAACTATTTCTGAAAAAGAATTAAATAATCAGAGTTTGAGCACAGAAGAGTATGAATTAATTCGCTCTTATGGTGGTCAGTTGGAACATTTCTGGTTAGAGGTTAATAAGGATGAGCCGCAATTTGCCGAATTAGGCCAGACAAATTTCTTAGACCAGAATCCGGCTGCCATCATTGCTGATGTGGCGACTGATCCTAACGGACAGGTGCTGGAAGTAGGCACTGGACGCATTGCTGAGATTTACGCAGTTGTCCCGATTGACGGTAAGTTGCGCTTAGCTCGTGGCGGTGTTTTCTCTTACTATGAATTTCCTTGGCCTATGAATAATCGCCTGACAGATGAGTCATGGCGTGATCTCTTAGATTCGGAGCCCAGACCTAGTCAGCCTGATTGGGTGCAGGATTTTACAGTTCAGTGGAATCAATAAACATATATGAAACCTTGGTGCTTTAAAGGTGACTCCGTTTGGGCTTACAACA
>CAYLPC010000060.1:1085-1964 GCA_964385475.1 uncultured Gammaproteobacteria bacterium
GCCTCCGGCGTCTTCTATCAAAATGTTTTGATGGCTTTCTTGGCCCGGAATGTACCAGATGTCTTTGTAAGGGGCGTTGATGAGTACTTTTACGCGTGGAACTTCCTGTTTTTTGCGTGCCGAGCCGTTGGGAGTGGTTCCGGGGGTACCGGACGTAGTGGGTGCAGTGTTCGTGTTCGTGGTCGTGGTTGTGGTGGCGGTGGTCGTGGTGTCTCTGAGTGTAATCATTTGTCTGCCTAAAACACTGCATTCACCGTTTAATCACATTATTGCGGAAACCGCTCAGAAATTGGTGGCGGCCCCCAGCCAGATGCCAGAGTTTGTGGCGCAACGCCAAGGTTTATCATCCGTGACCGAGCCCGTGTCTTTGTTAGCGGTCGGTGATATTTCTTTTTCTCGGGGCGTGGAGCAGACAATCATTAAGGTTAATAACTTAAATTATCCTTTTGCGGAGCTGGGCGATTTTTTAAGCCAAGCCGATATTACTTTTGCCAACCTGGAAACCCCTTTAACTCCTGGTCGAGTGATTCAAAGTGGGGAAATGACTTTTCGTTCTGATCCCAAGATGGCCGAAGTTTTGCACGACCAAGGTTTTGATATTGTTTCTTTAGCTAACAACCACACTCCTAATTTTGGCGCTAAAGGCCTGCGTGATACTTTTCAGTATTTAGATGAAGCAGAAGTGTTGTATGCCGGCGCGGGCATAGACGGCCAGCGAGCTTATGCGCCGGTTTATTTAGAACGAGGCGGTCTAAAATTTGCTTTTATCGCTCAGAATGATAGCGATGTCGTCCCGCCATCTTATCGCGCCGATACTGATAGGCCGGGCACGGCAATTATGGATGAGGCTGAATTAAAAAAAGCTATTGACGAAGCGCG
>CAYLPC010000060.1:1984-3118 GCA_964385475.1 uncultured Gammaproteobacteria bacterium
TCAAGCTGATTTAGTAATTGTCTCCATGCACTCGGGTACCGAATATGTCCCCGGACCCAACAGTCGCCAAACCAAGTTTGCTCGGGCGGCGATTGATTACGGAGCGGATTTGGTTATCGGCCACCATCCCCATGTGATTCAAAGCGTGGAGGAATACCAGGGAAAATATATTTTCTACAGTCTCGGAAATTTTGTATTTGATCAATCTTGGTCGCAAGACACCGCCGACAGTTTGGCTGTAAAATTTTATTTCACCAAAGACGGTTTGCAAGGGTTCTCTCTGTATCCTTTACGCATGAACCGTTTAGCACAACCGCAGACTGCGGATGAAGTCAGTGCCGATCGCATCTTAAAGCGCTTAAAACTGCCTTTAGAAAAAGGACAGGATTATTTTTGGGCGGATGGAGAATTGAAAGAGCAGACAGTTTGGAATTTTCAAACAACAGCTGCTGCTGCCGGTAATAATTTAATTAAACACCAGGAAGCGGATGTTACTCGAGATGGGGTGCTTGAACAATATATTTTAAAGGGCGGTCATTTAACCGCCACGCAGGACGAAAATGTGATATGGCAAAGTCCGAGTGATTGGTGGGTGGAAGATTTTGTTGTCGGCGACAGCAATCACGACGGCCAATTAGAATTAAATATTGCTCTCTGGCGCGCCGGTAACTTTGGCCCCTCTAAACCATTTTGGGTGGAAGAAAATGATGCTAGTGTGCGGCAGCATTTATTTGTTATTAAATATGAAAACGGGGAGTTCCGCCCCTTGTGGGGATCTTCCAATTTAGAACAACCTAATTGCTTACTTAATTTAAAAGATGTTGATAATGATGGTTATCAGGAGTTAATTGTTGCTGAGGGAAACTATAAGGACATGCCCGCCTGCCAGCCAGAAAAGATTGCAGTTTGGCGCTGGAATAATTGGGGCTTTGCTAATGAATGGCGCAGCTTGGATTTAAAAGCGTGGTTTACTAAAATTATTAAATCTCAAGTTTGGGAGTAAATAATGCCTTGCCGTTTTTTTCTTATCTTGCTATCTTGAGTAAAGTTGGAGAGGTGCCAGAGCGGTCGAATGGAACAGTCTTGAAAACTGTCGTCGGTGTAAGCCGACCGTGGGTTCGAATCCCACCCTCT
>CAYLPC010000060.1:3168-4214 GCA_964385475.1 uncultured Gammaproteobacteria bacterium
ACTAACAAAAATAAGCTAGTAATAGCTTATTTTTTTATTATAACCCCATATTTCCACGGTTCCTTTAGTAAACTAAGTTTTAGGAGTATAATTTAAGTAAATTAGGCAATTTTATATGAAATCCAAAATCTTGTATTGGAGCTTTAAAATTTTAGCAATCCTTTTTGGAGGATTTTGTATCGTGTTTGGCGAGTTTGATGATAGTCCGGGCCTGCAAGGCATCGGACTTATCCTTATTATTCTTGTTGTCCTTACCATCATCCGAGATCAAAAAAGAAAATAACTACTAATTATATGGCTTCTGAGAATTTTTCAAAAAAGAAAACAATCGGTTTGATCATCTCTCTTATTGTTTTAGTGCTGGGTGTCGCGATTCTGCTTTATTACCCCACTATTTTTCAAGAGGGCAATCCTTGTCCGCAATTTAAAGGCATCGCTCAGTTAAGTTTTAGCAATAAGCAAATCGTGGAATTAGGCGCGGACTCAAATAAATACCTAACTAAAAGTGATGACCCGGAAATAATTAAGTCTTTCATGAAAGACAAAGGCTATGATTTTATTGAGCAAATGGGCGCCGCTTATTCCTTTGCTTCCGCCGCAGGCGATCGCGTGATTGTTAACCATAGATATTACAGCCGCTATTATTCACTCTGGTTAATTACAGAAAATAAAAATGTTCCCAGTAATCTAGAGAATAATCCAGCGGAAACTAGCCCTATCGTTCATGATGATTCTTGGGCTACGCTGACAAATGATAATGGTATTACTTATCAGTACCCCGACAAATTATCTACCAAGTATATTGACGTAGCGGAATGGCCACCAGTTATTAAAATAGAAAGAGGCATATACTCGTGCGCCGTGACGCCGCCGGAGAGAAGTGATGTTGCCAGTACCACCTCCCAAACTTTAGTTAGCAACAGAAATTATTGTGTGATTTCAGAGAACGAAGGCGCAGCTGGTAGTGTTTATTCATCATATGTATACACCACCGTTAGAGGTGATGAACTCATCCACGTCAGTTTTACCTTGCGCTATACCAGCTG
>CAYLPC010000061.1:0-1349 GCA_964385475.1 uncultured Gammaproteobacteria bacterium
GGATAACGTCCACCAGGGGTAACCCTAGGGAAAGTGCCACAGAGACAATACTAGTTTTAGTTCGCTAAAACGAAAGGTGAAAAGAAAAAGGGTGTCGCAAGGCTACCTTTTTCGCTTGGCGGTGACGCCAAAATCGCGGTAAACCCTGCCTGGAGCAAGGACAAACTCTACTCCGCCTCTTAACGGGCAGAGTAGAAGACAAGTAGTCCGCCAGACCTATTTGGCAACAAATAGGCTAGATAAATAATCGCCCTGCTGTTTTTAGAAACAGCAGACAGAATCCGGCTTATAGTTCACGCCCCTAATAACCATTTTTAAATCTAATATGAAACTAAAAAGAGCTGAGTTTTTGTTCACAGTGATTCTGGTCCCTTTAGATTTTATTTTAATTTTTTTAGCAGGCTTATCAGCCTACTACCTTCGTTTCTCCGAGTATTATCGAGGGGTTCGACCAATCATTTTTAATTTACCGCTAAATGAATATTTACCGGGCTTATTATTGATTAGTGCTTTAGTGATTCCGGTCATGTTTTTTGCGGGGGTCTACAGTCCAAAAAGAGGTAAGCAGCCGGCTAAAGAAATTGCTCGGATTGTTACCGGCGTGTCCATTGGCTTAGCTTTAGTTACCATCTTAATTTTTTTCCAAAGAGATTTGTTTGATTCTCGTTTTATCGTGCTGGCTGCTTGGGCTTTTGCTATTATCTACTTGATTATTGCTCACCTCTTAGTTAATTGGTTGCAAAAGAAGTTATATGCAGTCGGTGTTGGGGTGCGGGAAATTGTTTTAGTCGGCAACAGTCAAACAGCGGATAATTTAATCGCTGAATTTTCTACCAACAAAAATTCCGGCTACGAAGTGGTGCGCCGGGTGCGTGATTTTTCTTTAGAGACAGCTCAAGAGATGGGAGAGTTTATTAAAGAGCGGCGCGTAGACGAAATTATACAGACAGACCCCAACCTCACTAAAACAGAGACCTTGCGCTTGTATGATTTTGCCACGGAAAATCAAATAACCTTTAAGTATGTAGCCGACTTATTAGAGATTAAAGTTCTGCGCCATGAAGTTGAGGAGGTTATTGGTATTCCGGTAGTAGAAGTAAAAAGAACTACTTTAGAGGGTTGGGGGCGGGTGGCTAAACGTATTATGGATGTGGTCGTGTCTGGAATTTTAATTACCCTCTTATCCCCCTTACTTATTTTAACTGCCCTCGCTATTAAATTAGATTCGCGTGGGCCAGTCTTCTTTTCTAAGCGCGATGACGGCACGCCAGTAACGCGCGTAGGGGAAAAAGGGGAACCCTTTGTTTATTTTAAATTTCGTTCCATGCGCGACAAGGTAGATAGCATGC
>CAYLPC010000061.1:1359-3963 GCA_964385475.1 uncultured Gammaproteobacteria bacterium
TAACGAGTTGGCTGATCGCAACATCCGCAGTGATGGTCCGATGGTTAAAATTAAAGATGATCCACGTGTTACCCGGGTCGGTAAATTTATTCGTCGTTTTTCTATTGATGAGCTGCCGGAATTATTTTTAGTTTTTATCGGCCGCATGAGTTTGGTCGGACCTCGTCCACATTTACCAGAAGAGGTAGCTAAGTACCAGCATCACCATAAAAAAACTTTAACCATTAAACCAGGGATTACCGGTTTAGCTCAGGTTTCTGGACGCAGTGATTTGTTATTTGAAGAAGAGGTGAAACTCGATGTTTACTATATTGAGAATTGGACTCTCCTTTTAGATTTTTCTATTTTACTAAAAACTCCGATGGCGGTTTTAAAGAAGCGTCAAGCGGACTAATGATTCCATGAAAGTTGCTTTAATTCATGACCACCTAGCCCAAACTGGCGGTGCCGAAAAGGTTTTAAAAGTTTTAGCTGATATGTTTCCTGAGGCCGCCATTTATACTTTGTTGGCCGACAAGGAAAAAACTCAGAGTTACTTGAAAGACCGACGAATTGATACTTCCGTCATTCAAAAACTGCCTGGCGGCGTGCGTCATTATAAGTGGTATTTACCATTGATGCCAATGGCGGTAGAGTTTTTTGATTTGCATGAATATGATTTAGTTATTTCTGATACCAGCTCTTTTGCTAAAGGAGTAATCACCATGCCGGACGTTCCTCATATTTGCTATTGTCATACTCCGACACGGTATTTATGGAGCGACGCTCATTCTTACCTCAATGAATTAAAATATAATAAGTGGTTGAAAAAAGTAATTGCCAGTATTCTGGTGAAACTGCGCCAGTGGGATTTCCTGGCGGCCAGCCGGGTTGATTACTTTGTGGCTAATTCGCATACGGTCGCAAAGCGCATTAAAAAATATTATCGTCGCGATTCTCGGGTGGTTTATCCGCCGGTGGAGTTAGATAATTTTTTTGTCAGTGATTTAGCCACTCAGGCACCCCAAGAACGTTATTTCTTAGCGGGCTGCCGTTTAGTCCCCTATAAACGAATTGATTTGGTAATTGAAGCGTTCAAAGAGTTGGGGCCGAATTATCGTTTAAAAATTTTTGGCGATGGGGTTGATTTACCACGCCTTAAAAAAATTGTCGGAGAGGCAGAGCATATTGAATTTTTAGGGCGCGTTAGTGAAGACGAAAAAGCCGTTTACTATAGCCGCGCTCAGGCTTATATCAATCCTCAGGAAGAGGCTTTTGGAATCACCCCCCTAGAGTCGATGGCTTCGGG
This sequence comes from uncultured Gammaproteobacteria bacterium, assembly GCA_964385475.1. Lineage (GTDB taxonomy): Bacteria > Patescibacteriota > Patescibacteriia > Patescibacteriales > UBA12465 > JAEZRQ01. The sequence continues at coordinate 2,648 of CAYLPC010000061.1, forward strand.
TCGGCCGGTGATTGCTTATCGTAAGGGCGGAGCGATGGAAACGGTCAAGGAAGGGGAGACGGGAGTGTTTTTTGATCGTCAGGAAGTATCTGACCTGGTGGCAGCGGTGAAGTCCTTAGAGAATCAATCTTTTGACTCCACTAAAATTAGAGCTCATGCAGAAACTTTTTCTGTAGGGCGCTTTGAACAAGAAATGAGAGATGTTATTGCTGAAGTAATGTCTGCAAAATCATGAAGATTGCGATTGATGTCCGAGTCTTAATGGATAAGCAGTATAGTGGCATTTCCGAGTATGCTTACTATTTGTTGCGCCAGTTACTAGCGGAACATCCCGAGCATGAATATATTTTTTATTACAACTCTTGGCGGCGCTTACCAAGAGATATTTTTTCTTGGGCAGGTGATCGGGTTGTTTTTAAACGGACGCGCTGGCCGAATAAAATTTTTAATTATCTGCTGCAGCATTACGGCCGTTGGCCTAAGCTGGATCAAGTAGTTGGAGCAGTGGATATTTTTTGGTCACCCCATTTTAATTTCTCTAGTTTTGGCGAACCAAAAGTTTGTAAAATATTGACGGTCCACGATTTGTCATTCTTGCGTTATCCTGAGTTTTTTACACGGCGTAAAAACTTCTGGCACCGGTTCTTAAAACTAAAACGCTTAGTACAAGAACAAGATGTCTTAGTAGCGATTTCGGAAAATACTAAAGCAGATTTAATGGACTTATTAGGTGTTCCCGAAGAAAAGATTAGAGTTATTTATTCGGGTTTGAATTTAGATTCAGATGTTTTAACAGATGATAAGGTGCGAGAATTTAGGGTTAAGAATGATTTAGCTGATCGCTTTATTCTTTACTTGGGAGCGATAGAGCCCAGGAAAAATGTCCAAGGCTTAATTGAAGCTTACGAGCGCTTGCGAGATAAGCGTTTAGACTTAGCTAATTACCAGCTAGTTTTAGCGGGGGCCAAGGGCTGGAAAAATCGAGCCATTTATCAGCAAGCTAAGAACTCTCTTTATCGTGATGATATTAAATTTCTTGGTTATGTGAGCCGCGCTGAGCGTAATTGGTTGTATGATAATGGCATCATCTTTGTTTATCCATCTTACTATGAAGGGTTTGGATTCCCGCCCTTAGAAGCCATGAGTCATGGCTTAGCTACGATTACCTCAGATGCCACATCTATTCCTGAAGTTGTGGGTGATGCGGCGATTACTATTAACCCTTATTCTACTTTGGATTTAACTCATGCTATGGAGACCTTGCTTTCAGATGATCAGTTGCGGCATTATTTTGCCGAACGGGGACGCAGCCGGGC
>CAYLPC010000062.1:0-3767 GCA_964385475.1 uncultured Gammaproteobacteria bacterium
CACACACTCTTGGTATTTGGTATATATTAGCTCAGTTAATTACAAACCTAATTGTCGGTGCCTATAATTTTATTTCCGATAAGTTTATTATCTTTAAGCACAGCAATGAAGATCATAGTTAATAAAAAATTAGTTCCAAACTTTAAAGCGGATGAGTTCCTGCGCCGCTCTGGTTGGGCGCATATTATTGATCGGAAAAGGAATCAGGAAAGCTATGTTCGCCGCTTGACGCGTGATTTTTATCCCCGCCTCCACCTTTATGTTCAAGAAACTGCTGAGCAATTTATTCTAGAAGTCCATTTAGATCAAAAACAGGCGAGTTATCAAGGAGTAAGAATGCATAATGCCGAGTATGATGGCCCTGTGGTTGAAGCAGCAATGCAGGATTTAAGCGTTCAGTTAAAAAATTATTTAAATTAATATGACAGCGGCGGAAGAAATAAAAGACAAACTGGATTTAGTAGAGGCAATTCGGGAATATGTGCCTGTGAAGCCTGCCGGCATTAATTTTCAGGCGCTCTGTCCTTTTCATGGTGAGAAAACACCATCTTTTATTATCTCTCCAGAAAAAAAGATTTGGCATTGTTTTGGCTGCGGCAAAGGAGGTGATATCTTCACCTTTTTAATGGAGATGGAGGGGCTATCTTTTCCTGAGGCTCTGCGCCAATTAGCACCTAAAGCTGGGGTAACTTTAAAACATGAAGCCCCTCAAGATTACAATCGCCGCAATCGTTCTTTAGATATTATGGCTTTAGCCGTGAAATATTATGAGCATGTTTTAACAACCCCTCTAGGTGCGGCTATGAGACAATATTTAGCTGACCGCGGTTTACCTGAGGATATGGTAAAGAGCTGGCATATAGGCTACGCTCCGGCTGGCTGGGATAATTTGTCTAAGTTTTTAGTCACCAGGCCGCAGAGCGGAAAAAAATATACCCCTCAAGAAATAATGGAAGTCGGTTTAGCTGCCAGTAAAGATGGTGGAGCGCAGCGTATTTACGACCGCTTCCGTGACCGCCTAATGTTTCCTTTAAATGATGTCAGTGGTAATCCTGTGGGGTTTTCCGGACGCATTAATCCCGAGTCTGCAGAAAAGGATAAGACTGGCAAATATATCAATAGTCCGCAAACGTCGATTTATGACAAAAGCCGCATTCTCTTCGGGTTAGATAAAGCGAAGCAGGCGATTAAAGAAAAAGATTTAGCAATTATTGTAGAAGGCCAAATGGATGCCATCACTTGCCACCAGTTCGGCTTTAATAATGCCGTTGCAGCCAGCGGCACCGCTTTAACCACGCAGCAGGTAACTCTACTAAAACGTTATACTAAAAATATTGCTCTGTGTTTTGACGCTGATTCCGCCGGACAAGGAGCAGCTGATCGCGGTATTAAAGAGGCTCTAGAGCAGGAAATGAATATTAAAGTGATTGTGGTGCCTAACGGTAAAGATCCCGATGAAAGCTTGCGAGCCGATAAAGACGCTTTTGCTTTAGCGGTAAATGAAGCACAGCCCGTGATGGAATATTATTTTAATGAGATTAGTCGCGACCTTAATCTAGATAACCCAGCGGATCGCAATTTAGTCATTGAAAAAATCTTGCCAATTTTAGGCTTGATGGCCAATAAGATTGAAGCCAGTTATTGGCTGCGGCGCTTTGCGGAGCGCCTCGGGGTAGCAGAGGGAGAATTAAGAGAAAAATTGAGTCGCAGTCTGTCCAAGTCAGAGACGGTCAAGAATCAGGTTGTTGAGTCCACTACGCTAGTGAGCCGTGAAAGCCAGTTAAGCGAGCGTCTCTTGGCGATTATTATTAAATTTCCCCAACTGATAGATTACACCACCTCTCGCCTCAACGAAGAATGGCTTGAGCCGGAAAAATTAGGCTCATTTTACAATAATCTGATTATCTATTATAATAAGGAAGCTAATTTTAATTATTCTGAATTTAAACATTCTCTAGACAATGACTCCGACGAGGCCAACCTTTTAGATCGCCTCGTTTTATTAGGTGATAAAGATTTTTACACCGCGGAGGAGGTTCAGGTCAGGGAAGAGTTGATTCATATCCTATCAGAACTCCAGAACGCTTATCTGCAGAAACGCTTAGCCAAAACTACAAGAGAGATGGTCGCTGCCGAAGAGGCTGGCGATGAAGAAAAAATTGCCGCTTTAATGGACGAGTTGAAATATTTAAACGATCAGCGGCGTAATAATCAATTGTTAAGTTAAAGTTTTTATATGGCCTCGACTAAGAAGTCTCCGGCTTCAAAAACTAAAAAAACCAAGGCTCCGGTAAAAAAGACCGTCGCCAAAAAATCTCCGGCCAAAAAGCCGGTCAAAAAAACTCCTAAGGTAGCAGCCAAAAAAACTGTTACCAAAAAATCTCCGGCCAGGAAAGCGCCGGTCAAAAAAACCGCCAAAGCGCCAGCGGTCAAAAAAAACAGCGCTAAAAAACCAGCACTTAAGCCGGTCAAAAAAACCGCCCCCAAATCAGCAGTTACCAAATCTCCAGTCAAAGCTGCGCCTCCGCGTGAGATTGTTTATCCTTCGGAGGAGAAAATGAGAAAGTTAATTGAAAAAGGACGCACTCGCGGCTTTGTCACTGAGACCGAGCTTCTGTTTTTGTTTCCGGAAGTAGAAGAGTATGTCTATGAGTATGACATTTTTCTCGGCGACTTGCAGCGCAATGGTATTCGCATTGTGGAAGATTCCGGTCACATTTTGGATAATGTCCAGCGTTATGAAGAAGAAGCCAGTAAGTCTGCCGGTTTAACTTTTGATTTATCCAAACTCTCCGCCGACTCCATTCAGATGTATTTAAAAGAAATCGGCAAAGTGCCGCTCTTAACCTCTGAAGAAGAAGTGGAACTCGCTAAAAGAAAAGAGAAGGGCGACAAGGAAGCGGAGAAGCAGATTATTGAAGCAAACTTGCGCTTGGTGGTTTCTATCGCCAAAAAGTTTGCCGGCGCCAAGGGTTTGTCGCTGTTAGATTTAATTCAAGAAGGCAACATCGGTTTATTCCGCGCCGTGGAAAAATTTGAATATCGCAAAGGCTTTAAGTTTTCTACTTACGCAACCTGGTGGATTAGACAGGCGATTACTCGCGCCTTAGCCGATCAATCCCGTACTATTCGCATTCCTGTGCACATGGTGGAGACTATTAATAAGTTTCAACAGGTGCAACGTTTCTTAGTTCAAGAATTAGGCCGTGAGCCGCTCGCTGAAGAGGCGGCCGCGGAAATGGGCGAAGAGATTGAAAAGGTACGCTATATCATTAAAATCTCTCAAGATACCATTTCTTTGCAAGCCGCGATTGGCGATGATGAAGAAGATTCAACTTTGGAAGACTTCATTGAGGATGTCAAGACTATGGCCCCTGACCGCGCTGCGGCCTTACAACTTTTAAGAGACTATGTTAAAGAGATGGTCTCACAACTCTCACCGCGGGAACAGAAAATTTTGGAGATGCGTTTTGGTTTAGTAGATGGCGTCTCCCACACTTTAGAAGAGGTTGGCGGTGAATTTGAGGTGACTCGTGAGCGTATTCGTCAAATTGAATCTAAGGCTTTAGATAAAATCAGACGCTTTAAAGGCTTAGAAAAGCTCCGTGATTATTAAAGAAATTTAGAAAAAAGCCCAAAAAGCCCCGCATTCGCGGGGCTTTTCCTAAAGTTGACAGATAGGGAGTTTTTGCTAGAATATAAGAACAAAATGTGCCACACATTTTTGTTTTTTTGACACACAACATTCCCGGGTAGCGCAGCGGTAG
>CAYLPC010000063.1:0-2570 GCA_964385475.1 uncultured Gammaproteobacteria bacterium
ATGGGAGCTGATTTCTATATGAGTTTAAACTCCATTAGAACTCGTCTCAATCAAAAAGCCGTGGCCCTGCAACTCCCGATCGGAGCAGAGAGCAATCTCTCGGGGGTAATCGATGTTTTAGAAAAGAAGGCCTATAATTTTTCCGGTTTCAATGGAGTCGATATTAAAGAAGTTCCGATTCCTGAAGACATGGTCGCTAAAGTCGATGAATATCATAATGAATTAGTAGAAAAAGCTGTGGAGTGCGATGAAGCCACCATGGAAAAATATTTATCCGGTCAAGAAATCAGTTTAGCTGAGCTTAAAGCGGCGATTAGAAAAGGGGTCATTGCCAATGAGCTTTATCCCGTTTTTTGCGGGACAGCGCTTCAGAATATTGGTGTTCAGCTGGTGCTTGATGCGGTGAGTGATTATTTGCCATCCCCAATTGATGTCGCGGAGATTGAAGCCACTGATGTCAGAGATAGTGAGAAAAAATATCCGATTACCGCTGACGACAGCAAGCCATTTGTCGGTTTAGCTTTCAAAATTGCGACTGATCCGTTTGTCGGTAAACTCTGTTTCGTCCGTGTCTATCAAGGAGTTTTAACCGCTGGCTCATATATCGTTAACTCTTCTAAAGACAGTAAAGAAAGAATCGGCCGCTTGGTCAGAATGCACTCTAATCACCGCGAAGAAGTGAAGGAAGTTTATGCGGGTGATATCGCGGCCATTATCGGCTTAAAAAATACAACCACTGGTAATACTTTATGCGATGAAAATAATCAGGTTTTACTTGAATCAATTACTTTCCCGGAACCGGTTATTAAAATTGCAGTTGAACCAAAGACGAAGGCTGATCAGGAGAAGATGGGCGTCGCCCTGCAACGCTTAGCAGAAGAAGACCCGACCTTTAGAGTGGAAACTGATCCGGAAACTAATCAAGTTCTAATCTCTGGAATGGGTGAACTTCACCTTGATATTCTCGTTGATCGGATGCGTCGGGAATTCGGGGTTGAAGCCAATGTCGGTAATCCTCAAGTTTCCTATCGTGAAACGATTACCAAAGTGGCTGAAGCAGAACATAAGTACGTTAAACAGTCTGGTGGTCGTGGTCAGTATGGTCATTGTTCCTTGCGCGTTGAACCGCTTGAAACAGGTAAAGGCTTTGAATTCGCTGATGAAGTTAAGGGTGGAGTCATTCCTCGTGAATATATTCCGGCTATTGAAAAGGGTGTGAAGGAAGCAATTCTAAGCGGAACGGTTGCTGGTTATCCGATGGTCGATGTTAAAGCCGCGGTTTTCTATGGTTCCTATCATGAAGTTGACTCTTCAGAAATCGCCTTTAAATTAGCGGCTATTTTCGCCTTTAAAGATGCTTGTCAAAAGGCCGCGCCCGTTCTTCTTGAACCGGTGATGAAAGTGGAAATTACTACGCCGGAAGAATATATGGGTAACATTATTGGCGATTTAAGTAGTAAGCGGGGACAAGTTGAAGAAATGGCTGACCGAGGGAATATTAAGGCGGTTCGCGCCAAAGTCCCGCTCGCCGAAATGTTTGGCTATGCAACCTCGCTTCGTTCCATGTCTCAGGGCCGCGCTAATTATGTGATGGAATTTTCTCACTATGCGGAAGTTCCGAGAAACATTCTTGAAACTATTAAAGAAAAGCAAGGCAAGTAACCTAAGTTAAATAATTTTCATCTCTATGTTTCCCGAACAGTTAAAAAAAATTCTTAATCTAATCAAGAAAACTGGTGATCGGGTGGTCCTGTTTGACGGCGCTAATCCCGATAACACCTATGTGCTCATGAATCTTGATAGCTATTCTGATTTATCAGAGGAAAATTTGACAGAAGAAGATTTAACTGATAAAATTAATCGCGAAATCTTGATGTGGAAAAACCGCGAACATGAGCCATATTCGGCCATCGATGATCGTCCTAAAAAGGCTTGGTCGATTCCGTCTCAAGTGAAAAATAAGGCTCAGGAAGTGGAATAAGATAACTAATATTAGCTAAGATAAATTTTAATAATAAATAATTTAATTAAGTTCGGCTGGTTTCCTAAATAAGGAAAGAAACCCCGGTTAAACGGGGGCCTTACAACAAAAAACATGGCAGCAGAAAAATTTGAACGCTCAAAAACCCATGTTAACGTCGGTACTATCGGCCACGTTGACCATGGAAAAACCACTTTAACCGCCGCAATGTTAGCCGTTTTCTCCGCTAAAGGGATGAAAGCGTCTCACAAGGGGGTTAATGAAATCGATGCCGCTCCAGAAGAGAAGGCTCGTGGTATTACCATCGCGACCGCGCACGTTGAATATGAATCTGAAAAGAGACATTATGCGCACGTTGATTGTCCGGGACACGCTGATTATGTTAAGAACATGATCACTGGTGCTGCCCAAATGGATGGCTCTATCTTAGTGGTATCCGCTACTGATGGCCCGATGCCGCAAACCAGAGAACACATCTTGTTGGCTCGTCAGGTAGGCGTTCCTTATATTATCGTCTTCTTGAACAAGTGCGATATGGTTGAGGATAAAGAATTAATTGATTTAGTTGAAGAAGAAATTCGCGACTTAC
>CAYLPC010000063.1:2580-3686 GCA_964385475.1 uncultured Gammaproteobacteria bacterium
CTCAAGAAATATGAATTCCCAGGTGACACTACTCCAATCATCCGTGGTTCTGCTTTGAAAGCTTTGGAGAACCCGAACGGTCCGGATGCTGAACCGTTAATGCAATTAATGGAAGCTTTGGATAACTATATTCCTGAGCCAACTCGTGATATTGATCACCCTTACTTAATGCCGATTGAAGATATCTTCTCCATTGAAGGTCGTGGTACCGTTGTTACTGGCCGTATTGAAAGAGGTATCATTAAAGTTGGTGATGAAGTGGAAATCGTTGGTTTAATGGATACCAAGAAAACTACCGTTACCGGTATCGAAATGTTCAATAAGCAACTCGATGAAGGTCGCGCTGGTGATAATGCTGGTATTTTACTTCGGGGTACTAAGAAAAATGAAGTTGAACGTGGACAGGTTTTATGTAAGACCGGTTCTATCACTCCGCACACTGAATTCACCGCGGAAGTCTATGTCTTATCCAAAGAAGAAGGTGGCCGTCACAAGCCGTTCTTCAATGGTTATAAGCCACAGTTCTATTTCAAGACCACCGATGTTACTGGTGATATCACTTTGCCAGCTGGCACCGAAATGGTTATGCCCGGCGACACTGTTAATTTGACTATCAAATTAATTGCCCCGATCGCTCTTGAAGATAAACAGAAGTTTACCATTCGTGAAGGCGGACGCACTGTTGGTGCGGGCGTAGTCACTAAGATTTTGAAGTAAATCAATACTTTGCCCCGTTCTTTTCTAAAGGACGGGGTTGTAGTGTTAATTTAAAAATTTAATTATGTCCGAAAACAAAAAAGAAGTTAACGAATTCAAACAAAGAATCAGAATCAAGATCAAGGCTTTTGATCATAAGATTATTGATCAATCCACGAAGACTATCGTCGAAACGATTGAACGCAGTGACGCTCAATTTTTTGGCCCGATTCCGCTTCCGACGGAAAAGCGAAAATATACAGTTAATCGCTCAACTTTCGTGCACAAAGATGCGCGTGATCAATATGAAATGCGTATTCACAAGCGCATGATTGATATTATCGATCCGACCGCTCAAACCATCGAAGATTTGACGAATTTAAACCTGCCAGCCGGGGTTGACGTGGAAA
>CAYLPC010000064.1:0-573 GCA_964385475.1 uncultured Gammaproteobacteria bacterium
TCATTTTCTATTTGTTGTCCATGTCTAACACGTTTATTTAATAAACTAATTTTAATAACCCTCCCTCCCGACAGTGGTTATTGTCTAAAAAGTATGGCTAACAAAAAACCAGCCGTAGCTACCAAAGGTGGCGAGGCGAACAAGAAAGAGGAGGCCGCTTTATCCGCAATGGAGCAGATTAGAGCTCGTTTCGGTGAAGGGTCGATTATGAAATTCGGTGATGCGCGTAAAACTGATGTTGATGCCATTCCAACTGGCTGCCTTTCCCTTGATATTGCTTTAGGAATTGGCGGAATTCCGCGCGGTCGCATCATTGAGATTTTTGGTCCGGAATCTTCCGGGAAAACAACCTTGGCGCAACATATCGTGGCTGAGGTTCAGCGCTTAGGCGGAATTGCTGCCTTTGTTGACGCTGAACACGCTCTTGATCCAGCTTATGCGGAAAAGATTGGAGTTAACATTAAGGATTTAATTATCTCTCAGCCTGATTCTGGAGAACAGGCGCTTGACATCGTGGAAACCTTAGTGCGCTCTAATGCAGTTGATGTCGTGGTCGTGGACTCCGTCGCTGCC
>CAYLPC010000064.1:583-3572 GCA_964385475.1 uncultured Gammaproteobacteria bacterium
TCTGCAGGCCCGCTTGATGAGCCAAGCTTTACGCAAGCTCACCGCCGCAGTCGCCCGCACGAACACGGTAGTCGTGTTTATTAATCAGATTCGCAACAAGATTGGTGTTTTCTTTGGCAACCCAGAAACCACCACCGGCGGCAATGCTTTAAAATTTTATTCCTCAGTGCGCATGGAAATTCGCCGCGCCGCACAAATTAAACAGGGGGAGAATGTGATTGGCAACCGTGTCAAAGTAAAAGTAGTCAAAAATAAAGTGGCTGCTCCTTTCAGGGCTTGTGAGTTTGATATTATGTATAATGAAGGTATTTCTTTAGCGGGCGATATTTTAGATACCGGTTCTGATTATGGTGTCATCAAAAAATCAGGCAATTCTTACAGTTATGGTGAGACTAAGTTGGGAGTCGGTCGGGAAGCCGCAAAGCGCGCTTTGAAAGAAGATAAAAAACTTTTGTATAAGTTGCGCCAAGAAATTATGACGGTTGTAAGAAAAAGAGAAATTGAAGGGACTGCCCCTGCTAAAACTAGCAAGACTAAAGACGAAGAAACAGAATAAGAAAAAGACGCCTCTACGAGGCGTCTTTTTTGTAATTATCAATAGCGCTGACAATTCTTTGTAAAACTTCCAGAGGTTCACCCTCGCCTGGAACTTCAACCAGTTTATCTTGTTGTCGGTAAAAAGAAATCAAATTTTCTGCATGCTCTTGGTAAACTTCTAGGCGATGCCTAATCACATCTTCAGTGTCATCAACTCTTTTGGAGGTGGCGGCGCGCAGGAGAACGCGCTTGACCAGTTCTTCATCAGAAGCAGTGAGATTAATTGCTAAATCAATTTTTGTTTGGAGGTCACTCATAATCTTATCCAAAACAATCGCCTGTTCATCATTCCTGGGGTAACCGTCAAAGATTAAGCCTCCGCCTAAGCTTAAGTTTTCTGCGGCTCCTTCGGCCACAACTTGACTCATCAGTTGATCGGGGACTAGCTCGCCCCGAGACATAAAATCTTTAACCTTAGCTCCTAAGGCGCTGCCGGAAATAATCTCTTGGCGCAAGATTTCACCAGTAGAGAGGTGGACTAAATTATATTTAGTAGCGAGGTATGCGGCTTGTGTCCCCTTGCCGGACCCTGGAGGCCCAAAAATAACTAAATTAAGCATGATGGTAGTGATTATTTTTTTTATTTCCCCGCTCATTATAACTGTTTTTAGATAATAAAAAAAGCGATCATTATGACCGCTTATTTTTTTAGTTTGTGAAACTTTCTAATTAAATTCTTGTAAAAGGAATTTTTTTACTTCATCAAGTTCTACGGAACAGGATTTTTGATTGAAGCAAGATCCTTTATAGCTGTGATGACCACTTCGCGCGTTAATAATTATGCCCAAACTGTCTTTGACAGCATGAATAATAATTTTTTCGTTGCGTTTGTGCAGGTATAAACCAATAACTTGGTCATTACCAGCCGTGCTGAGGCTGTATCCGCTAGGTACTAGTAATTCGAGCACGCTTGCTTTTAAGTCTTCAAAAAATTTTTCCATTATTATTTTTGTTTTTTTAAGGATTGTTAAGAGAAGCCCCGGCTAATTGCTTAGTCGGGGCAGGGATTGCACATTTTGTGTTACATGGTTAACTGTGTGCCATCAGGTGTTATGATTCTGATGTTACTACTAGGACTACCGCCGCCAGCTCTAGCTACTCTCGCTTGAGATCCGGCAATGGTTAAATAACAGTCCTGGTAGGCGGGGCGATAAAAAACACTTTTGGTCATATCGCCAGTAGCTTTAGTGTTGATGTTAGAAAAAGTCTTAAACAGGACTTTCGAGTCTTTGTTTACAGGGACTTTTACATAAATATACTTACCACCATTCACTGCTTGGCCTTTTTTGATGATAAATTCTTTACCATCAATGCTATAACCAATACCCATAGTTGTGGCATCTGTTCCCAGATAAGCTTTATTGGCATAGATAATCAAACTGTCAGGACTGCTTACTTGGTAAGCCAACCTAATGGTTGGACCTTTTTCATCAGTGGCAACATCGCCAGTACTGCCGGGAATATCCGCTGTCATAATGCTAGGAGAAATCTTGCCCTCATTGTTCACATAGAACTTGAAGACTTGTCTTTCTTTTTCCCAGTATTCAGACGGAGGATCATAAGCCCAAACGTCAGCACCCGCATTTGATAACTTGTAATAACCAAAGGCATTCCAAGCGTTTAGTTTTGCCGAGATGGTAAACAAAATATATTTGTTCCCTTCATAGACATAGTTACTGTCAGTGGCCAGGATGCCCTGATTCCATTCGTTCATATCCCCTTTAATATAATATTTTCCGGGGAAGTTAGCGCTGTTGTAAATTTTGTCTTTTTTACACAACAATTGGATTTCTGCTCTGTCGGCAACAATTTTGCCAGAGAGCTGGATGATAGTGCCCGTTGCTTTAACAGCAGGTTCGGCGATTTTTACAAATCTGGTAATTTTTGTGGCTGTTCCAGTCACCGTTACCGTCAAAGTGTAAATCCCGCCGCTTGTATATTTGTGGAGGATTTCTTTGCCGGTTTTAACGATACCATCGCCCATATCAAACTGGGCGTCAACAATTTGGTTACTGGTGTTAGTCACGAAAAATAGGATTTGTTCTGAAGTGGATCCGAAGATTGAATCGCCACTAGCAGCGGCAGCTCGTACTTGAAGCAGGTAGCCCGACGGATTCGTCGGCTGTTCAGTAATTTCTTCCGGTAAAACAACATCTTCTCGGCTGCAGGCGCTCAGCACCAAGGCAGCGGCCAAAAACAAAAATAATTTTTTCATTACTAATTCTTTTAAATTGTTAATATACTAGTTTCTAAGTGCCCCCATATTATAATAAAAACAGAAAAATGTCAAGGGGTAGGGTGTTAATAAAAAAATAGGCGAAAAATTGCCTATTTTAGGGTGCGCCGTGCAGGATTCGAACCTGCGACCGTCTCCTTAAGAGGGAGCTGCTCT
>CAYLPC010000065.1:0-3543 GCA_964385475.1 uncultured Gammaproteobacteria bacterium
AATCGTATTCACTCTAAAAAGTTTGTTGTATTAAGAATGGTGTCGTGATAGATGTCGGCCAGGGTGATGCTATTTTAATTGTGACGCCTGACCATAAAACAATGTTGATTGACGGCGGGCCAGATCAATCACTAGCCTACCAGTTAGGTGTTTCTCTTCCTTGGTGGCAAAAACAATTAGATGTAGTTCTTTTAACCCACTCACACAATGATCATTTAATTGGTTTACTAGAATTAAATCAGCGTTATCAAATTGGTTTAATACTTCATAATCTTCCAGAGGAGAAAAGTTTTTTAGCCAGTCAGTGGCTTGATGGTTTGCAGGTAGCTGGCATTCGCACACAAAAAATAAGTAACCAAGAATCATTCTCATTAGGAAATTATTGCCGAGTAAATATTTTAAGTGCTCTCGCAACAATCGACATCAATGATCAGTCAGTAGTTAACGAATTAGTTTGCGGACAAAGACGTTTTCTTTTTACCGGAGACGCTGGGGTAGCGGTCGAAGAAAAAATTACCGAATCAATGCCTCATCCTTATGATTTAATAAAAATCAGTCACCACGGATCTAATAGTGCCAGTAGTGAAAATTTTTTAGCAATCACGAACCCAAGAATAGCTATAATTTCGGTAGGAAAAAATAATCGTTTTTCTCATCCTCACCCCGAAACCCTAAAACGACTAACTGAACAAAATGTGGATATCTATCGGACTGACCAGTCCGGTTCTATAAATATTTTTGCTAATAATAATGAAATATACTTAAAATAAAATCACCCTATATTTTGCGTTTACTTAGGGTATTGACAAAGTTTTATTCCTATGATATATTAAATCGTTAACAATTTGGCAGGAAATTAAGGTCGATTGAAACGGGTTAGGCACGACAAGCATGGGGATTTTCTTGCTAGGGTTTTTTGGGCCTACGGTAGAGCGTCATTTTGGCGCGCTGTCGCGGGCTCGGGAATTCCTAGAAGATATTTTCTTGCCTGCCCGTTTGAGTCGATCTTTTTTTAAACACAAAAGGCGCCCCCTATGGGGCGCCTTTTTATTTTTAAGGATTAGTTGAACTTGCGCTCGGGGGTGTACTTGAAGGCGCTGTCTCTGGTGATGTAGTTGCTTCTGGTGGGGTTGACGTTGCAACGGCTTCAGTTGAACTAGCACTGGCTCCGACTAAGCACACCGCTTGCCAAGGAACATAATGAGATTTAAATCTTTCTGTTTTGGTTTCTCCATCGGCGTAATTAACTGTGTAGTCAAAATAAGTATCGGCGCCATTATGAGAGCTCTCTGTACAATGTTTCTGCCCTGGTTTTAAGTCAGTGGTTTCAATAATTTTAGTAGGTGCTGGTTTTACGATGTTAAAAATTACCGGCGTAGTGGTGGTGGCATTCCGTCCGTCTGACTTACCCCAAAAATCAAAATATAAATCATTACCCTCCATGCGGGATTGGATTAAAATATAGTTTGGCGAATCGTTGATGAAGCGCACATCAGGGCGGGGGTCATAGACGGCCGCATCCATACCAGCGGGCTCATAATAACTAACACGGTAAGAATGGTTCTGGCGCATAGTGATTGGGAGTCCGGAGGATAAGGCAGATCGGAAAAGAGTAGTGGCAACTTGGCACAAGCCACCGCCGTATTCAGGGATTGTTTTATCACCTTTAATCACAAGCTCGGTTCGGTAGCCGGCTTTGCCATCAATGTTACCCAAAGCTTTAATTAGCGAGAACTCTTCTCCAGGGGCAATTAGTAAGCCATGTAGAGTGTCTGAGCCTACTTTAATATTATGGCGACGATTAGCAGAAGAGCCGGCAAAGTTTGAATGACCGATACCGACAACTTCTTCAATTTTTAATTTATCATCCCCATCTTTTATTTCTGGTGTTACTAAATCAACTATTAAGGGGACTTCAGTTTGATGTTTCTCGGTGTAACTATCAATGATAGCCGCCGCACTTGCTTCGGTATTTAGCTTTTGTCCTACAGTCACCGGCGACCAACTATTAAGCCGGTGCCCATTGAGTTCATAACGTGGAGCGGCGGGGTCGCGATTAATCTCAGGAGCAATCCTTTCATTTAAATAAGCCTGGACGCGGTCAATGGCTAGACTGACAACTTTTCTACCATCTTTTATTTGAGGCGCAATCCAAGAAGCAATTGTTTCGGGGGCTATTTCCCAGGTACTAGTAGCGGTGCCGGAAGCGGCTGATAAAGTTAACTCTCCTAGGGATGTTAATTGCAAAGCTTCGTTAGTGAGATTTTCTAAATCAGTAGCATAAACTATTGGACGGGCGGTTTCCGTTTTAATAATAATATTCTGGCGTTTGAGGGAGCTGAGAATCTGATTAATCTCCACAAAGACCTGATTAAAAGAAATCTCTCGGCCTATGCGTTCAGGAATAATTATAAATTCCCAATCTTTATTATCATTCTTTGATATTTCAAAAGCCGCGTCTCGAGGGTTAATAATTACGTCATCGGCTAATTGCTCCCGGAGATTTTTTTCGGCTAAATCCAAATCAAGAATATAAGGAGCATCTAAATGAGTTGGTGTAATCCAGCTTTTGAGATAGCCCCAGAAGGATTTTGCGCCTAATTGGTCGTTTAAAAAGTTATCAATGCTGTCTCGCTGGTAAGTAAAGATTGGTAAGCTCGCATCAGCACTAATACTAGTAACAGCAGGCAGACTAAACTCTTGATTATTGTAATTTAATTTTAAACCAAATTTTTCTATTTCTTGTAATCGCTTTTCAATGGCGTCATTTGCTTCTGCTAAAGAGAGCTGGCCTACATTCACAGTACCGACAGTGGTGCCTGGATTTATTTTTGACCCCGCTTGGCGCCAACTAAAATAAGCTCCAGCCGTAGCTAAGGTAATTATGAGTAACAAAAAAGCTGCAACCAAAAGCAGCGTCTTTGTCTTTTGGGGCAGCTGTTTTAAATCTTTCATATTGCACTTTAATCACCCAGCAAATGGTTAACTAATTCCTTAGGACTGTCAATTGTATTTGCCAAGCTCGCTAATTTTTCTGGCAGGTGTGGCAGTTCTGGACCGCTCACCTCCATAGCTTTTAGTGAATTATTATTCATAGTTTAATCTTCTACTTTAATCTCAATGCCGCGTTCAGATGAGTCAATGCGATCAAGAGCAATAGTTAAAATGCCATTTTCCACATTAGCGCTGATGGCTCGATTATCTACTTCGGTTGGTAAAATTAAAGATCGGCGGCATGGCCCAAGATAGCATTCTTTATAAAAATAATCTTCTTCAGGAATGTCATCAACCTCCTCTTTTTGATATTTAATCGTTAAGAGGTCGTTGTGCAGAGAGATTTTTAGATCTTCTGGTTCCGCCCCGGGGACAATAGCTCGAATTACTACCTGTTCGTCAGTTTGATAAACATCAATTGCTAGTTGATACTCCTGGTACTGTTCTTCTGCCCAATCACTGATAGCAGGTTGATTGTGTTCGTGCACGGTTGCCCGGCTTGGTTTGTTAAAAAGATTGTTAAGCATAGGGATTTTTTTGCGGTGGGCC
>CAYLPC010000066.1:0-379 GCA_964385475.1 uncultured Gammaproteobacteria bacterium
AACCCCTACTACGAGCTCCGGAAGCTCGCGTTCTATCCATTAAACTATGGAGGCCAAAAACATCCTCATTAAACCACTTTTTCCATTTTATGGCAATTAAAAAATAGCTTTTAGGATTTTTCTTAGTTTTTCGCTATAATATAAGTGTTAATCTAAAAAATATGAACAAAAAAACCATCAATATTTTAATGACGCTTTTGGGCGTCTTGGTCTTTATCGCTCTGATTTGGTTTCTCACGGATTTTCTTATAGATAATAACGGTAGCGATGATCCGGTTAAACCAGCTAAGCCGGCAGAGCGAGTTAAAGAAATCAACTTAGCTCAAACTTCCTGGGTCGTCCGGGAGGTAAAAACCGGAGATCAGACTCTTAGTCTAGC
>CAYLPC010000066.1:389-3386 GCA_964385475.1 uncultured Gammaproteobacteria bacterium
TGGAGCGAATGCTTATATTAATTTTAATGATGTTGACTTGCAAGCTCAGGCTTGTAATAGCATCTGGGGAGACTATACTCTCCAAGATAATAAAATTGTCACCAGTGGCCTGGCGAACACACGCATGGCCTGCATCGGAGATTTGATGGCAATAGAAAATATTCTTCTCAGTGTGTTAAACAATAACACTTCTTTGGAGATTGATACGCAGGGCGATTTAATCATAAGAGATCAGAATAGCAGTGTCCGCCTCAGTCAAAAAACTAATGTGACTGGTGCGGCTGAAATTAATAAGTTGGCGGACACAAGTTGGATCTTAAATTATTATCGCAGTGATGGCGCTTGGCAGGATGTTCAAAATCTAAACATTAAGCTTAATTTTTCTGCCAACAAATTAGGAGGGCGCGTCTGCAATAGCTTTGGCGGTGATTACGAACTGATTGATAACCGGATTGCAGCGGACAGCATCGCTATGAACGAAATGTTATGTAGCGATGAGCAGCTCATGAAAATAGAATCTGAACTGAGCCGTCTGCTCGGCAATCGTCCTGCCTACGAATTTGATAATGAAGGCAGCTTAATTATTAAAAACAGCGAAGAGGTGCAATTTAAGTTTCGGCGCCAACTAAGCGATAACACCTTGACCTCCAGCTCTTGGTTGTTGCGCACTCAAGGCACCGGTGCCGATCAGCAAGATTTCACGGATTTAAAAATATCTTTGAATTTCACGGCAGATCAAGTCAGCGCTAAAGTCTGCAACAGTCTTAGCGGCAGTTATAAAATTGAAGGACAGAATATTGTCACCGACGGGTCCATTATCTCTACTTTAATGGCTTGTTTGGATGAACGTTTAATGGGGGCCGAAAACTTAATCAGTCAGACCCTGCAAAACAATCCTCAATTTCAATTTGGAGAAAACGGTAGCTTAGTCCTCACTGCGCCAGATGGCTCCCCACTAATCTTTGATCGCCTTATCAATTAATAGTTTTCAAAAAGACCTCCCTAACGGGAGGTCTTTTTTTATTTTTAGAACTATTCTTCTTTTATATAAGTCACCCTAATAAATTGCCCTCGGCCAAAAAATACTAACGGCAAGAAAACAATACCCAAACAACAGGCTTTGCCATTATTCCAATCTTTGGTCTCCTCTTCGCTCTCTACACGGAAACCATAAGAGAACAACTTCTCTTCTTCTTTTTGGCGTTTTCTTAAACCAGAAGCACTGGCGGGGTAAGTTTTGATGACTTTCATATTTTTATTCGTGACTTTTTTTCCATTCTATTTCGCAACCGCGGCAGTCCACATAAGACAAATTATCTTTCTGTTCTTTTTCTTGAGACCCTGGCGCTTGCTCATTAATGTTTTTATCGCTCATATGATTATTCAGTGGTGCGACCGTCGAACTGTTCGTGCGGATGACGCGCTTCCGCTTCTTCTTTAGTGGCTTGAGTGATGCCATCTTGGTGTTCCGCTGGAGAATAAATCGTGTACAACTTTAGGTCTTCACTGTCAGAAGTATTAGTGACATTATGACGCGCACCAGCAGGCACGATTACGGCGCTGCCATCAGAAACGGCATACTCGTTATCATCTACCATCACCTTCCCTGTGCCGGATTCAAAGCGGAAGAATTGATCGATTTCTTCATGGACTTCGGCTCCAATATCCTCTCCTGGTTTAAGCGACATCAAAACTAATTGACTGTGCTTGCCTGTGTAGAGAACGCGGCGAAAATCTGTGTTTTTAATAGTTACTTCTTCAATGTTATCGTGGTATCCTTTCATATTTTTTAAAGTTAATATTTACTCTTATAAGATACACCACTAGGGGGTGTCTGTAAAGGTGAACTAACGGATCATAGTCAGAACCATTTTAAAGCGTTTCTTGGCTTTTAAAGCATGAGTAACATCTTTCGGGAGGATAATAATTTCTCCTTGAGCTACCGTCTGAGGGGCACCGCCAATAATAACCTCCGCTTCCCCATCAGTAATCATGACTAGAGCATCAAAAGGAGCAGTATGTTCACTTAAGCCCTGTCCTTCAGCAAAAGCAAAGACCGTGATTGTCCCTGTTGGTTTTTGAATAAGCTCGCGACTAACTACTGAACCTTCTTGGTAGTCTACCATGTTTTCTAAGTGATAAATTTCGGCAGCGTTTATTTTTAACATAGAATTATAAAATTAATTAATAAAAGGGTTAGTCATTTCAAAAGTAATTTTGGGAGTATGCCTATTGATGCGATTTATATCAATATTATATTTTTCATGGTACAGGGTATCAACGGAACAAAATTTTGCCTGGGCATAATCAAAGCCCATTTGAGCGGCAACATCTTTGACGACTTCCTCGGAAACACCCTCCACCTCCACGAATGGCTCTAAAAATGGCCATTCATCTATGGTGATCTCCGTTTCCCCTACTTTCCACAATTCTCTAGTGTTTTCTTGATAGGCCCTTTCTTGACAGCCAATACCCAGTAAAAACTGTCGGCCGGCCTCAAAGTCGTTAATAATTAATTGCGCTTCTTGCTGATTATGAATTTGATTACCGTCTACAATTTTTAGACTCATAGTAATCTTATCGCCTTCATCGCGCACCCGCAACCAACCACCATTAATTTCATGTCCTGCCGGCAACTCAAAAACTACCCGCTTCTGTAAATATTCCTTTTTAACTAAAACTGCTCCGATTTCAGCTAATTTTTGCCGAACCTCATCTTTATTAATATTGGTAAAAGTGGCTTCGTATTCAATATTCATAAATATTAAAGCTTATTTTTGTATTATAGCATAAGCACTGGCAGGAGTAGTAATTACACAAAAAAACAGCCTCATTAGAGACTGTTTTTTGAAATTGGCACCCCGTACGGGTTCAGCACCATTCTTTCAAGGGGTTTCTGGGCCTTTCTGGGAAGTTTTAACGGTGTGCGGGTCGAGCTAAATTGGGACAAATGGGACACTATAAAAGGGTTTTTACGGTGTTCCATTTAATGAAAAA
>CAYLPC010000067.1:0-3337 GCA_964385475.1 uncultured Gammaproteobacteria bacterium
TCAATGATTTAGAATATCTCACTAAAACGGCAGAAATTCTCAGTCGTTCCATCAGTCGCTCCAGTGATTTAATGGTACGCATTGGACAAGCTACCTCCGGTAATCACTCTTTTCAAGATTTAAGTGAGATAGAAAAACGACAGGTTCTGGAAACTCTATATCAAGCAACTCCGGAATTAAATGGTTTAAAAGCGAATTTAGAACTGGCTCTCAGTAATCTTAATAAAATCAATCGGGTCGGTGTCTTGCTGCCTTTGGAATCTCAAGTGCAAGATATTAGGAATCAGCTGGCAACCGCTTACGCGGCTTTAGATCATCTCATTCCTTTAAGTCGCCTTCTGCCTGCTTTAGCCGGCTATCCTCAAGAAAGTGACTTCTTTGTGGCTTTGCAAAATAATGACGAATTGCGGCCGACCGGTGGTTTTATTGGTACTTATGGTTTAATCCATGTAAAAGATGGGTCTTTAGGAGAGATTGTGACTGAAGACATCTATCACTTAGACATGCCCTGTGTGGATCGTTTGACGGTTACGCCACCACCACCAGTTAGCAAGTACATGGGTGTTAAATATTGGTGGTTGCGTGACGCCAACTGGTCGCCTGACTGGCCGACAGCCGCTCAACAAATTCAGAAAATGTATTTAGATGAGAGTGCTTGCACCGGTCCTCGACCCAATGAACCAACCGCGGTGATGGCGATTAATCCTAATCTGATTGCTAGTCTGATTGATTTTGTGGGACCGATTACTGCCGCCGGAACGACTTACACCGGAGAGAATTTTCAGCCCTTGCTGCAATATAATGTAGAAGTAGCGTACGCCGAGAAAGATATTAGCTCTTGGGATCGTAAAGAGATTATCAATGATGTGGTTGCGGAACTAAAAGACCGCCTCATGAAAGTTTCTATCAGTCGCTTGCCAGAATTATTGGACTTAGTTGATGACGCGATTGCTCGTCGAGACTTACAGATTTATTTTAATAACCCCAGCTATCAATCAGTAGCTCAGGATTTTGGTATGGGTGGGGAAGTGAAAAGAACCAGTTATGATTATTTAATGGTCGTCGATACCAACTTAGCGGCGTATAAGACTGATGCGGTGATGCGCAAGAATATGAGCTATGAAGTAAAAATGGATAATAGTTTAAACGCCACTTTAAAATTAAAGTATATTCATGAAGGCGGCTTTGATTGGCGCACCACTCGTTATCGGAGTTACACGCGCGTACTCACCCCCTTAGGGACGGAATTAATTAATCATAGTGGTTTAGATGACTTCTCCGTAACACAAGATGAGGCCTTACAGAAAACGGTGTTCGGTTTCTTTTGGAGTATTGAACCAGGCAAGCAAAAAGAAATTTATTTAAGTTATCGCCTACCCAAAGAAATTAACAGTACTAATTATCAACTCTATTTTCAGAAACAGTCAGGCAGTCGTTTGAATAACTTTGATTATTTAAATACAGCGACTAACCAGAGCTGGTCAGGAACCCTGGACCGAGACAAGATATTTAATTAGATACAAAAAACCACCCCAGTTAAGGGGTGGTTTTTTTTCTTATTTATTTTACTTGAAAAGTGGTGCTGTAGCTGAGATTAGAGTTTTGGCCGGTAACTTTAACAGCCACGACTTGATTTGGTATTTGGGGAACGGTCAGAGTGGTGTTCAGACGACCATTGCTATCAGCGTTTCGCTCTGTAATGGTACCGCCAAAATTAACAGTCAGAACCTCACCAGGAACATAACCATAAGCTCTTAAAGTGATTTTAGAACCGGATACGCCCGCATAAGATTCCAACTCCAAAGCTAGAGCTTCTTTAGCGCTGGTCACTTCCGCAATTTCCGTTGCCTGTACAGAAGCAAGACGAGTTAGGGAAGAATTTAAGACAGCAATGCCGCCACCATTAAAGACTACTAAACGATCCTGACCAGCAATATTTACATATTTAAGACCCATCGCCCAGCCATTCGGTGTTAGATTGTAAGCGCCTACCTTGCGCCCATCACGAAGATTGCTCTTAGCTAAGCGCATCACACTTTCACCGTTAGCCGCATAAATATAGTCGGGATGACCGCTAGCTTCAACGCCGTAACCATTAAGAGCACTGTTAGGATAATGAACTAATAATTTACCAGTTAAGGAAAAGCGTTTTAGATAGTAATCATCAAACACTAAAATTTCTTTATTCAGAGAATCAAACTGTAAGCGTTTTTGATCACTGCCGCTGCGATAATTAACTGGGAAGCTGCTAATTTCGCGACGCTCCTGAGCATCGTACACGTGAACCAGATTATCTTGGCTGATAGTCACGATATAGCGCCCCGCAGCATCAAAGCGAATGCTGAGAGGATTTTCTGCAACAACCGGATACGAATCAACAACATCAAAGATAGTGCCATCAGTGCGCCAAACCTTTACTCCTTTTTGACTGGCAGTAACAATGTTATTACCAAACTTATCAACGCGCTGGTACCAATCATAGTAAGTATTTTGGCTTTTATTGAGAAGCACTGGCTTACTGACATTGCTTAAATCGTAACGATAAAGATTGTACCCAGCGGTAGCATAAGCCACCAAACGACCAGACTCTTCTTCTAGTTTAACAGAAGAGAAGTCGCTATTTTTAAGAAAAGTATCCGTTTTAAGGCGGGCGCTACGTTCTAAGCTATTTCCATTTTGGCGGAATATTTCTAGAGCGCCGCTGTCTGTGGAGGCAATAATTAATTGTCCTCGGTATTCAATAGCGTCTCCAGAATAATAAGCTTTATAGTTAGTTTTTGCCTTAGGGGCTAAAATAAACATTAAAGCTAGTCCGAGAATCACTAAAGAGGAAGTGATTATTAGTCGTTTTTTCATATAAAATTATATTTAACTTATCCTCTAACCTAACTTTTTTTATAAAATATGTCAAGGGTGGGAAGGCTTGTCTATTGACAATTTGCTGATAATTTGTTATTATGGGGCCATAATAAAAACGAACATTAACAATAAAAAAAACAATAGCATCATGAAGAAGATTCTAATTCTTTTTAGTTTTTTGCTGATTAGCCTCGGCGCTTGGACGCAAAAAACTTATGTCATGCACTACTTGCCCGGTTTGTCTCAAGAGCAGGCAGAGTCCTACCAAGGATATGATATGGTCATTGTTGACCATGAGGTGATTAACACCTCGGTAGGCAGTTTGCATTATCTCAGGCGACTTAACCCGAAAATTAAAATTTTGGCTTATGTAGAAAAAATGCAATGGCATAATCCCATGTTTCCGGACAAACCCTGGAGCTTGGATGTAGTCGCGTATTTAGAAAATTTTCCTAAGTGGTTCTTATTTGATCCTCAA
>CAYLPC010000068.1:0-3249 GCA_964385475.1 uncultured Gammaproteobacteria bacterium
AAGTACGGAGAGTTCCGTGATGTTTATGTGACTGATGTCGTTGCGTGGATTTTTCAAGATTACTTTGATTATGATAATGTCTGTTTGTTACCCGAAGCCACGCCAGAGAAAATAAAAAAATATTTAAATGAGGGGCACTTAGTTTTAGCGCCGACTAACGGTCAAACCCTTAAGAATCCTCACTTTAAAGCTCCCGGCCCGGTTAACCATATGTTGGTGATTAAAAATTATGATGCGGCTGCTCAAGAGTTCATCACTAATGATCCGGGAACTAAATTCGGAGAAAACTATCGTTACTCCCAAGATACTTTATACCAAGCCATTCGGGCTTATCCCACCGGCTATCACTTACCTCATCCGCCGGTCGCCGAGAAAACAGTTATTGTTGTTAAAAAACCAAAATTATGAAGCCAAATATTTCTGCTCAATTTATTAAAACCGTCATGGGTGCCGACCCAATTTTTTCCGATGGCACGCCACAGATTGCGCTGGTCGGGCGTTCTAATGTCGGCAAGTCCAGCACACTCAATGCTTTAACAGGCGTCAAAAACTTAGCTATTGCCAGCTCTACTCCGGGGCGAACTCGGGGCATTAATCTGTTTGCTTGGAATGACAACTACCTAGTCGATCTGCCAGGTTACGGTTATGCTAAGTTACCGGATAAAGAACGGCGCCGCTTGTCAGAATTAATGGGCTGGTATTTATTTAATGATAGTTTTGCGCCGCGCCTCGTTGTGCAAATTATTGACTCCCGTCTCGGGCCGACCACCGCTGATTTAGAAGTTCTAGATGCTTTAAAAAGAGCAGAGCGACGAGTCTTGCTTATTGCTAACAAATCAGATAAGCTGAGTCGTAGCGATCGGGCTAAAATCCGCCGCCTCTTAATTGATAAACTAGGATCTCAGCCGGTCTTTTTTTATTCCGCTAAAAGTGGAGAAGGAATTCCCGAGCTTCTATCTGAAATTTTATGTTAAACATTTACCTCGCCCGTCACGGCCAAGACGAAGATAATGCTAACGGCATTTTAAATGGTCACCGCAATCAACCGCTCACTGATTTAGGCAAAGAGCAAGCGCAAACTTTAGCCAACCACATTAAAGAAGTGGGTTTAAGTTTTGACCGCATTTACACCTCGCCTCTAAAAAGAGCCAATATGACCGCGCAAGTTATTGCTCAAACTATTGGCGCGGCCGAGCCGATTGTGATGCCCGAATTAATTGAACGAGATTTTGGAGTGATGACTGGCGAAAAATCTGCCAACATTGAAAAATTATGTGCGCCACACATTATCCGCACCGAACCCGTTATCTATTTTTTAGAAGCGGAAGGGGTGGAAACTTATCCGCAAGCCTTGGAGCGAGCGAAAAAAGTTTTAGCGCACTTGCAAGCTGAACATGAGGACGGCAATATTTTGTTAGTGACGCATGGCGATTTTAGTAAGATGATGGTCGCGGCTTATTACAGCATGCCCTGGGAAGAGGCTTTGCGCCTGTTTCATTTTGGCAACTCCGAGTTGGTTTTATTATCCCCAGAAATCGGTCCTGAAGACAGTCATGTCTTTAAGATCGCCCAGTTCAATAACTAAGGATAAATAACTTAAAACCCCTAAAGAATTCCTCAAGAACCCCTCAAGCCCGCCTCCGGCGGGCTTTTTTTGTTTCTTAAGATTCTTTTCATGTAGATTATGCTATGCTGAAGTTGTCAGATGAATTAATATGTTTTTATGTCTAAAAAAATTATCTTGATTTCTTTTTTAACTTTAGCGTTGCTAGGGTTGTCGGCCATTCTTATAACTCGCTCAGCTTCTTATCAAAAATTACGTTGCGAACGCCAAGGTGGCGCTTGGGAACAAACTAAGTTTCAGAATGATGATTTGCGTCGCTGTGCTCCTAAGAATTTAAAAGATTTTGTCAGTAGTAATTTATTAGGCATTAAGATGGATAGTCCCGAACGCTCAGTGGGGGATGTTGCCACTTTATCTCAAAGAGAGGGGAATAGTTTCAAGGGTTTGATAAAAAATAAATATTATCCCGAACATAATACTAAGTGGGTCAATATCAACCTTAATGCTTTTTTAGAATTCGGCGAAAACGCTTTCCTTGCTCCGATTACGGTGGAGTCTGATAATTTTTCCCATAATTATATCGGCCTCTTTGTTGTCCCTGATGCTATCAAAGGAATTAACATTATCCTCGCTGACCAATATTACTTAGGAGATGATTTAGCGGTGTCTCAGATAACAGCCTTGCGTCCCGAAAATTTTCCTACCATTAATGGTGGTTATTTTGCGCCTTTTTCCGTCACTTACCAGGAGGAAGGCAGTGGGCTGGTCAAAAGTAAACGTTTCCGCTTTTCTTCTGAAACAAAAAAATTAGAACACCATCCCGCTTGTGAAGAGTTTGGTAAACTGGAAACTCGCCAACGAGGTGATGGTCAAGAATATCAAGTTTGTGTCTGGAATAACGGGAATGAGTGCGCCTTAGATACTTATGAAGCCGGTTACTGTTCTATTTATGGCCAGGATGTTTCTCAGGCAAAAAATGATCTTGAAAAATATGGCCTCGGTCAAGGATTTTATTTTAAGAATGGGGAATTTGTTTTTCCAGGAGAATTATCGGAATGTACTATTGAAGACTTCTATCAAGGGCGTTGCCTTAAATAGTTAAATAAATAAAAGCCAGTATGAAAACTCTAACAACTATTAACAAATATTTATCTCACTTTTGGGTGGGGATGGGGCTCGTCTCTTTTTCAGTTTATCTCGCCTCAGCTTTGATTAATATATCCAATTTTTCCATCTATGATGAGACATGGTTTAATGAAATGTTTTACTATACTTGGATTATCCCCGCGCCTCTAGTGCTTATTTCTTTTATTTTGAGTTTAATTCAATTTTTAAGAGTTAAGGATAAGAAGCGTTTTTATGGATTTGTCACCTTAATTAGTGTTAGCCTTTTTTCATTTTTTGTATTCTCAACAATACTTAACATCGATCAAGCCGAGCAAACTTGGGTGGGAAATTCCGGGAAGCGAAATATGCGCCTACAAATAAACAATAACTAAAAAAAGACCTTCCTGACGGAAGGTCTTTTTTATTTTCTTATTCAATACAGCAATCAACAATTTTTTTGACTAAGGCGCCGAAGCGGCCACCTAAAGTTTGTTTTTTCTCGGGGTCATTATTATCAGCCGCTACTGACGCTAACACCCCCTCTTTATCATCCTTGTTTAAAGCCTCATCAGGAATTT
>CAYLPC010000069.1:0-2700 GCA_964385475.1 uncultured Gammaproteobacteria bacterium
AACCCCTTACCTCAGCAATGCGAATGCTGCGCTCTACCAGATGAGCTACAAGCCCTAAAAAATAATTTTTGGTCGGGCTGCCCGGAATTGAACCGGGGTTACATGCACCCCATGCACGCGTACTACCACTATACTACAGCCCGGTTGTAATTCTAAAATTAGCCTAATCATATTAAGACTCTTTCCTTGTTTTGTCAAAATACTTGACGAACTGAAATATTAACCTTACAATGCTTGTAGGTGGTCCGCGCGTGCGGACTTTTTTTATTGCCTAAAGAGGTCATTTAGCGTAAGATAAAGGCGTAATATAAATCTATGCCTATCGTTTTAAAAGAGGAACAAATTATTTTTTCCGGAATTAAACCCAGTGGTCGTCTTAATATTGGCGGCTATATCGGGTCTTTAAGCCAATGGGTGGAAATGCAGGAAATGTACACCTGCCTTTTTTGTGTTGTTGATTATCACGCCATCACCGTCAAACAAAAGCCTGAAGATTTGCGTCAAAGGAGTTTAGAGTTAGTCAAAACTTATCTGGCAGCAGGAATTGATCCTAAGAAATCTATTTTATTTAAACAGTCAGAATTGAGTGAACACACAGAATTGGCTTGGATTTTAAATTGTACAAGCGCCCGCATGGCTGATTTGAATAAAATGACCCAATTTAAAGAGAAATCGGCTGGCCATAAAGAAACGGCCAGTGCCGGTTTATATGATTATCCTGTTCTTATGGCGGCTGATATCTTGTTGTACCAAACAGATATTGTGCCGGTCGGGGAAGATCAACAGCAACATGTAGAGTTAGCCCGTGATTTAGCAAAACGTTTTAATACTGATTACGGACAAGTGTTTGAGATTCCAGAATCTTTGGTGCGTAAAAATGGAGCGCGGATCATGAGCCTGCAAGATCCCAGCAAAAAAATGAGCAAAAGTGACAATAGTGTCGGATGTATTGATTTATTGGACGATATTGAAGAGGCGCGTAAAAAAATCAGACGAGCGGTTACTGATTCTGGCAACGAAATTAAATATGATAAAAAGAATAAGCCGGCTATCTCTAACTTACTTACTATCTACTCCCATTTAAGCCGTCGCAGTATTGATGAAATTGAGGAAGAGTACCAAGGAAAAGGATATGGCGATTTTAAAAAGGGGTTAGAAGAAGTGGTAGCTAAATTTCTAACTGACTTTCAAAAGAAATATCAGAAAATCTCTGATCGCGAAGCCTTAAAAGTCTTAGAAGATGGCCGTGAGCGAGCACAAGAAATGGCACAGAATACTTTGAATAAAGTAAAAGAAGCTATTGGGGTTAAATAAAAATAAAGCGACTACTGGCGTAGTCGCTTTTTGTTAATTCATGACGATGAACGATCCCCAGTATTGTTCGTCATCTGTTTGCAGTCTCTGGGTGTAAAGAAAAATATCCAGTTCGGCCAAGTAGGTAAACATCAAAGGTATCTTTACTTCTCCGTCCGTATGGCCAAAGATAACCCACATGTTCTTATCAACCAGATTTTGGTTAATCCATTCCAGTAACCTTTTATAACCAGCTGGACTTTCAAGATTAGTTTCCACACGACAAACGGATGTTGCTTGTAGATTGTGAGGCGGAATTGCCCGAATCATCTTAATCTTAATTTTCGCTTGGCGTCCGTCATCTAGTTGGATAATTCCGGTGGTATTAATCTCTGAGATGGTGTCGCTTGCTAAGTAATTTAGCGCAATTGGATCAAAAGCGATTTCCACTCTACCTGTAATAGGGAGTTTCCCTGTAGCCATAATAATTTCCTCCTATATTTAATTGTTAATTTTCTGCCGCTACCTTAGTATTTTTTAAATATTTTGTCAATTTATCAATAAAAATAGCTAAAATTATTAAACTAAAATCATATTAAGATTTTTTTAATCTGAACTCATCATGATTGTTCCATCTAAGTATTAAAAGTAAATCTATGAAAAAAATAATTATTCTTAGTTTGATACTCGTGGCCATTTTTCTAGGTGTTATTTTTATTTGGCAAAATTATAACCAAGAGGGAAACAAAAAAGATGTTACAGTGTTTGCCAGCAGCCTTTGGCCTGTCATTAACAGAGATGTCGTTATTAAAGAGGGGGTATTAGTAGTTTGGGGTAAAATTATTAATCAAGATAAAGCGTATTTTGAGAAATCCGGTTGCAATCAGGATGATATTTACACAAACCAAACATTAGAGGTAAAAAAGTATCTTTTGAATCCAAATAATAAAAATGATAAGGAGTTAATCATTAAACATTTAGGGGGTACGGTGGGAAAAATGACCTTAACTAGTAATGATCCTAGTCTTCCACCTCTTGATTCTTATGTTCTCTTAGTGCTAGTTGAAAATAAAGATAAAACATATTCAATTTTTGGTGGGCCTCAGGGGTATTATCAAACTGATGACAGAGGTTACGTTAATAGTAATGAATTTGAAAAAGAATCCTTTAAAGAAATTATGGGTGGTGGGAAAACGGTTGATGAAATATCTAGTAGTTTCCAAAAATAAAAATAGCCAAACAAAAACACCTCCTAAGCAAGAGGTGTTTTTCAATTCACAACTTATGAGTTTTGCTTCTAATCGGCACCGTTTCGGGTCGACTTAACATTTCAATCGTGATTGAAATATTTTATCTCCCTAGAAAGGAGGTGATCCATCCACAGCTTCCGCTACGGATGCCTTGTTA
>CAYLPC010000070.1:0-2273 GCA_964385475.1 uncultured Gammaproteobacteria bacterium
CACTGGTATTACAAAGAACGAACAGCCGACGGACAAATTGATAAACAGCCTCATTGGGTTAAAGAAATCGCCGAAGCGCAAAAAGAAATTACCAACACCAGTGAGTTTGTAAAAAATGTTCAGCTCAGTGTTTTTCATGATCGCATTTTTGTCTTCTCTCCTAAAGGTGATGTCTTTGAATTGCCAGAAGGAGCCACTCCGATTGATTTTGCTTATGCGGTTCATAGTGATATCGGCAATCACGCCAGCGGAGCAATGGTTAATGACCGTTTGGGCCGCCTAGACCAAGAATTAAAAAATGGTGATTTAGTGGAAATCATTTTAGAAAAAAATCGCAGTCACCCCAGTAAAGACTGGATTAAATTTGCTAAAACAAAGAAAGCGCGTGATCACATCAAACAATATTCTAAAAAATCAACCTTAGAAAGTATTAAACGCCTGATTCCCGGAATAAAATAAAAAAGACCCCAGCATGAGCCGAGGTCTTTTTTAAATAATTCTAACGTCGTCTTGTAGTCTCTTCCAATTTTCCAGTTTTGCGCAAAAAATCCTTTTCTTTTTTGAGCTGCAAGCTGGTCAGAGCATAGTTCTTTTGCTGTCGCTTAGTTTTTTTATGAACTAAGTGCTGCTTTTCTCTGGCCTTTTCCAAACGCTTACCATTTTTCACGGCTCTTTTGAATTTGCGTAAAAAGCTTTCAAAGCTTTCCCCTGGTCGTCTTTTATAATCAGCCATAGATTACACCTACCTTTCTATTTATTTTCTTATCTAATTTATCCTTGATTTTTTTAAGGGCCACTGTTTCCTGGACGCCAGATTCCATATCTCGCATCAAAACAGTTTCATCCATAATTTCTTTTTTCCCTAAAATCAAAGTTACTTTAGCTTGTAATTGATTAGCTTCTTCGATCTGCGCACGCAGACTGTCTACGGAGAACGACTGTCTTACATTGAACCCCGCCAAACGCAACTCTTCAAATAATAGCAGCGCCCGGACTCGAGCTCCTTCACTGAGTTGAGCAACATAAATTAATTCTTGCTCATCAGGATATTGATACAGAGCGTTCTGTTCTTTTAAACGAGCCGTCACTCTTTCTAAACCAATAGCCACACCGCACATAGACCCTTTACCGCCTAAACTCTCTAATAGGGCATCGCTGCGACCACCGCCTGCTAAGGCTTGTTTGCCATTAGCTGTGCCGTCACCAGCTAAAGGCCAGAATTCAAACACGGTTTCACTATAATAACTTAATCCTCGAACTAAATGAGAGTTAAAATTATAAGAGATTCCCAGCTCATCTAAATACTCTAGGACTTTAGCAAAGTGCTCCCGGCTAGCCGCTGACAAGAAATCAGCAATCTGCGGCGCCTCTTCGCGTACTTTCACACATGTTTCCTCACGACAATCCAGCAAAGCAAGCGGGCTTTTGAGCAACGCTTTTTTACAATTGTTGCATAATTTAGTCCGGCGACCACGTTCGCGATAAAAGGCTAGCAATTTATTAGTATAGTCGCGACGCGCTTCATTATCCCCCAAACTATTAATCTGCAATTGGAAGTTAATTCCTAATTCCTTAAAATAACGATAAGCAGTATTAATAATTAAAGCCTCAGAAACTGGTTTAGGTTCGCCAATAATTTCTAAATCTAATTGGGTTGATTCACGGTAACGACCACCCCCCACTTTTTCTTGGCGAAAGATAGACCCCAAGGAAAAAAGGCGGGCCGGTAAAGAACTTTCTTCAGTCTTGTTCTCTAGATAAGCACGAATCATTCCTTGAGTCAACTCTGGTCTTAAAACAGCTTTTTCTCCTTTTTCAAATTCAATGGCATAAAATTCCTTTTCTGACTGTGAACGCGTGGACTTTTTATACATGGCCGCATATTCAATCATGGGGGTCTTTATTGGTGCAAACCCAAAAATACGAGCCAACTCCCAGGCTTTAGCATAAGCTAAATCCCAATATAAAAATTCTTTACCAAAATAATCCTTTAAACCCATCAAATGGGTAAAAGTCTTAGCGGACCGCTTTTCTGTTCTTTTAGGAGCCACCTTCTCTTTAGAAACACGGGGTGTCGGCTTCTTTTTTATATTTTTAGCGGTATTTTTAGAACTGGTTTTAGGCATAAAATTGTCATTTAAACCAACTAATATTGAGGTAAATCTTTTTTAGTAAATATTTCAAAACGACTAAAGGGGTAACCACGCAACCATACTTTGCCCGTAATAAAACTACGCTTAACGGGGCCAAAAGAGCGAGAATCTTGAGAAGCT
>CAYLPC010000071.1:0-2223 GCA_964385475.1 uncultured Gammaproteobacteria bacterium
GCAACCTGGTTCTCCTGGAAAGACACAGCGCAAAATTATCATTCTTTATTTCAAGAATCTTATGAAAGCCGTCATTCAAGTCGTTAGCCGAGCTCATGTTAAAGTTGAGAATCAGATCGTGGGCGAAATTGGCTCTGGCCTGATGATCTTATTAGCGATTCACCAGAATGATGGGGAACGGCAGGCCGATTTAATGGCAGAAAAAATTAGCCAGCTGCGAATTTTTCCCGACCCACAAGGTAAAATAAATTTAAGTATTCAAGATGTAGGCGGCTCAATTTTAGTCGTATCGCAATTTACTTTGTACGGCAACACCGAGCGCGGTCATCGTCCTAGCTTTTCTGAGGCCGCTTTGCCAGCCCAAGCCGTACCACTTTATGAGAAGTTTGTCGCTGCGCTCAAAAGCCATGGCCTCTCAGTAGCGACTGGCCATTTTGGCGCCCTCATGTCGGTCTCCTTAGTTAACGAGGGACCTTTAACTTTAATTATTGATTGTGATTAATAAGAAACAACAAAAAGTATTAGTTGCTTTATCGGGAGGCGTGGATTCAGCAGTGACCGCGCAGCTTTTAATTAAACAAGGTTATCAAGTAGCCGCGGTCTATTGTGATTTTTGGAAAGAAGC
Source organism: uncultured Gammaproteobacteria bacterium (assembly GCA_964385475.1). Classification (GTDB taxonomy): domain Bacteria; phylum Patescibacteriota; class Patescibacteriia; order Patescibacteriales; family UBA12465; genus JAEZRQ01. Next base: position 626 of record CAYLPC010000071.1, read on the forward strand.
GGTTGATGATACCGCGGCCGCAAGCGCCCAAGCGGTGGCCGAGCAATTAGGCATTCCTCTGACAATTTTAGACCGGCGAGCGGTCTTTAAAAAAGAAGTAGTTGATTATTTTCTTCAAGAGTATGTTGCCGGCCGCACTCCTAATCCTTGTGTGCGTTGCAATAAGCGGGTGAAACTGGGAGAGTTATTGCACTATGCCCAAGAAAATGGCTTTGATTATCTCGCCACCGGGCATTATTTAAGACTGAAGGGCCGCGCTGGTAAACATTATCTAGAAAGAGGAGACGACCCAAAAAAAGATCAAAGTTATTTTTTATATACCTTGGAAGCGGAAGAACTAAATCGCTTGCTATTTCCTTTAGGTAAGTATCATAAAAGTAAGGTGCGACGCTTAGCGAAAAAGTATAATCTGGTTAATGCTGAGCGAGCCGAAAGTCAAGACATTTGTTTTCTTTCTGGCCCACATAATAATTTTTTGAAACGGCACTTGGAGTTAAAAGGCGGTGATATCGTTTTAGAACCCAGCGGTCAAGTCATCGGCCAGCATCAAGGTTTGCCGCTATATACTATTGGTCAGCGGCGCGGTATCGAGATTGGCGGCACGGGACCATATTATGTAGTAGGTTTAGATTATCGAGCTAATGTTTTGAAAGTAGCTGAAACTTGGAATGATGACCGCTTATATCGTCAGGACTTAGTTGCCACTCAGGTTAATTGGAATTATAAGAAACAGCCAGAGAAAGATTTTAAATGTCAGGCGGTGATTCGTTATGGTCATCCCGCTCAAGATTGTTTGCTTAACCGCTTGTCTAATGGGTCTTTTCAAGTAACTTTTAAAAAACCACAACGAGCCGTGACGCCGGGGCAAAGCGTAGTGTTTTATAAAAAACGCCGCTTGTTAGGGGGTGGCATTATTGAGTAGCGATTTTTTTGAGAGTCCGCTATACTGCCAAAGTAACAATTAATTTTTTTTACTATGGCTCAAAAGGTGGAGGATATTTTTAAACGTTTACAAGAATATAAACAACAACAGCGAGAATTAAAAAGAACTTACCGTGATGTTTTAGCTAACGATGCTGCTTATCAAGAAGCTAAAGAAGAGTTTGAAGCTGTTAAACTCAAAAAGAAAAAAATTGAAGTTGCTATCCAGCAAGATTTAAAATCAGAGTTCGATCAGTTGGAGGGGCTAAAATTAAACATCGCTAGTGATAATCAGTTATTATCAGATTTAGCCCTGACGCAGTACTTAAAAGGGGAGTCTATTGATTTAACTGACGAAAATCAAGTTGCCTACGAACCAGTTTTTAGTGTCCGTTTTAAAAGAGTCTAAAATTGTTAACAAAATAAAAAGAGGTCACATCAAGTGACCTCTTTTTTTGTGCCGCGGGAGGGAATCGAACCCTCATGGAATTACTTCCACACGAGTTTGAGTCGTGCGCGTCTACCAATTCCGCCACCGCGGCGACAACCCCTAAATTATAGTACAAATGACTTGATTGTCAAACCAGAGACGAAAAGTCAAGGACTTTTTCATCAAATTCAAAAAGAAGTCACATTTTGCGGACTTCCTCACGGAGCAGACGCTTGATTTTGTCCTC
>CAYLPC010000072.1:0-2208 GCA_964385475.1 uncultured Gammaproteobacteria bacterium
GTTTAGATTTTTAGGAATTAACACCTTAACGGTGACAAATTGTTCTCCTTGACCGCGACCGTTTAGCTTCACAATCCCTTTATCTCTTAATTTAAATACCGTGCCTGACTGGGTGCCAGCGGGAATCTTAAGAGTAACCGGGCCATAAACTGTAGCCACCTCTAGCTTATCCCCTAAAATTGCCTGCTTAACACTAATCACTAGTTCTGTTTTAATGTCGTAACCATCGCGCTTGAATTCCTTGTCCGGCGTTACTTTGATTTTTAAGTATAAATCGCCTGCCGGCCCGCCCATTAGGCCGGCGTTGCCATGACCAGACAAACGGATAGTTTCACCATCAGCGATACCAGCGGGAATTTTAACTTTTAATTTAACAGCTTCTTTAATTAAGCCGTCGCCCCCACACTTGGTGCATTTTTGGCTGTAAATCTTACCTTCTCCTTGGCACTGCGGACAGGCTGTTTTTGTTTGAATATTACCTAAAATAGTCCGCTGAACTCCAATAACATAACCGCTGCCCTGACAAGTAGAGCAGGATTCTACCTTAGAGCCAGGTTCAGCGCCGTTGCCATGGCAAGAATGACAAGTGGTTTGTTTGCTAAAAGATATTTCTTTTTCTAAGCCAAAAACAGAATCCTTAAAATTCAAATTGAGAACCATTTCTAAATCACGCCCTCTTTGCGGACGGTTTCCTTGGCGCGGCCGGGCACTAGCTCCAAAACCAAAAAGATCACCTAAGCCTCCAAAGAGGTCATCCATATCAATGCCACCACCGCCAAAACCGGAAAAATCAAAACCGGCGCCAGGCCCGCCAGCCTGACCATTTTGGAAACTTGAACCAAAACGATCATATTGCTGTCGCTTCTGCTCATTGCTTAAAACTTGATAAGCTTCATTAACTTCTTTAAATTTCGCCTCATCGCCGCCCTTATCAGGATGGTGCTCATGAGCTTTTTTTCGGAAAGCAGTTTTAATCTCCGCCGCCGTGGCGTTTTTTGCTACCCCTAAAATTTCGTAATAATCTTTAGCCATAATAGTTTCTTAACCGAACGAAACGCCCCAGCTAGCCACTGAGGCGTTCTAACGAACAAGAATTATTTATTCTCTTCAACTTCACCTTCCACCACTTGGTCTTCCCCGGTGGAGCTAGTTTGACTGCCTTGATCAGGATTAGATTCAGAGGCCGCTTGCGTATTTTGATACATAGCCGCACCAATTCTCTGAGCAACTTCATTCACCGCCTCCAGCTGTTTTTTCATTCCTTCTAAATCTTTAGCTTCTTTAGCTTTCTTAAGTTCGGCTACTTTCGCTTCTAATTCAGTTTTATCTTCTGCCTTCATTTTATCACCAGACTCTTTTAATAATTTTTCCGTGGAGAAAATTACCGCATCAGCTTGATTAACAGTTTCCACTTCCTCTTTCTTTTTCTTATCTTCATCAGCATGAAGCTCGGCTTCCTGTTTCATTTTTTCTACCTCCTCTTTAGATAAGCCCGAGGAAGCGGTAATAGTAATTTTTTGTTGTTTATTGGTAGCCTTATCAGTCGCACTAACATTTAAAATGCCATTAGCATCAATATCAAACTTCACTTCGACCTGGGGAATGCCGCGGGGAGCGGAAGGAATGCCATCAAGAATAAAGCGTCCTAAAGTTTTATTATCTCCAGCCATTGGGCGTTCACCTTGAACAATGTGAATTTCCACACTGGTCTGTCCGTCAGCGGCAGTGGAAAAAATCTGCGACTTAGAAGTAGGGATAGTAGTGTTACGATCAATCAAAGGTGTAGCAACGCCACCCATAGTCTCAATTCCAAGAGTTAAAGGTGTGACATCAAGCAACAGAACATCTTTCACATCACCCTGCAAAACACCAGCCTGCACAGCTGCCCCCAGCGCCACCACTTCATCAGGGTTCACGCTTAAATTCGGCTCTTTACCGAAGAATTCTTTGACCTTCTGCAGAACTAAAGGCATGCGGGTCATGCCGCCAACTAAAATCACTTCTTCGATATCGTTAACGGAAAAACCAGCATCCGCCAAGGCTTTTTTACAAGGTTCAATCGTCTTGTCTACTAAATCTCCCACTAAAGATTCCAGTTTAGCCCGAGTAATCTTCATGACTAAATGTTTGGGGCCATTAGCGTCAGTAGAAATGAAGGGTTGGTTGATTTCTGTTTCCATGGCCGTTGATAATTCAATCTTGGCTTTT
>CAYLPC010000073.1:0-2139 GCA_964385475.1 uncultured Gammaproteobacteria bacterium
TGATTTCTTTAGAGACTAAATAAATTGTACAGCTATGGCTAGTAGTTTAGGGCGGGGTTTAGACTCGCTGATTCCTAAAAAAACCAATCAACATCTGGCTGCCAGCTCTTTAAGCGAGGCGGGAGCGGTTCTATTGGCGAAAGATGCTACTCAAGTAATTGATTTGGACCCAGATTTAATTGATATTAATCCCTGGCAACCGCGCCAATCATTTGCTTCAGCACCACTTAATGACTTAGTGGAGTCTATTAGGGAACACGGTATTATTCAGCCTTTAATTGTAACCAAGAAAGATAATCGATACGAACTTATTGCTGGTGAGCGTCGCCTGCGCAGCGCAAAGATTATCGGTTTAAAAAAAGTGCCGGCATTATTGCGTGAAGCGGATGAACAAAAAAAACTGGAACTGGCCTTAATTGAAAATTTGCAGCGGGAAAATTTAAATCCTGTCGAAACAGCTTGGGCGTATGATAAGTTAATTTCCGAATTTAACCTTTCTCAGGAAGAGACCGCAAAAAGGGTGGGGAAAGCGCGGTCTACAGTAGCTAACTCCTTGCGCCTTTTAAGTTTGCCAGAGGAGGTTAAGCAAGCCCTGGCGGAGCATCGTTTAAGCGAAGCTCACGCCAAGTATCTTCTGGGATTAGAGAGCGAGGCGCAGCAGCTCAATGTTTTTCGCAAGATTATGCGCCAGAATCTGACCGTAGCGGATACCAATCGTTTGATTCGCCGTCTGGGCGGGACACGCGAGGCTCGTATCGAAGAAGTGTCTCTGACTGATAAGGAGCAAAAATTAACGAAAGCACTGAGTACAAAGGTTATTATTAAGCGTAAAACCAGAGGCGGACAGATTATTATTGATTTTTATAGCGACGAGGAGTTGGCCGGCTTGGTCAAGCGTCTTAGTCGGGATTAAATTTCTGATAATTTAGCCCGCTAACAGCGGGCTTTTTGTTAATTATTAGTGATTTGAAAATCGGCCTTTATCTTGGTATATTTATACACATAAAGCTTTATTTTTTTACCCCCTCATGTCTTTTGTCCATCTCCACAACCATACCCACTATTCTCTCTTAGACGGTTTAACTAAGATTGATGAGTTAGTCGCCCGCGCCAAAAGCGAAGGGTCTCCTGCTGTGGCGATTACTGATCACGGTGTGCTTTATGGAGCGATTGAGTTTTATCAAAAATGTAAGAAGGCTGGAGTGAAGCCAATTATTGGCGTGGAGGCTTATGTCGCGCCGCGCAGTCGTTTTGATAAGTTAGGTCGTACCGATGCTAAAAATTATCATCTTGTTTTGTGGGCAGAAAACAATACCGGTTATAAGAATTTAATCAAATTAGTTTCTGAAGCTCATTTAGACGGTTATTATTATAAGCCGCGCATCGACTGGGAATTGCTGACCAAGTATAACGAGGGGGTGATTGCTTCTTCGGCTTGTTTGGGAGGCGAGATTGCTAATTTAATTTTGGCGGGTGATGAGGCGGGTGCGAAGCAGAGAATTTTAGAATTCAATGAACTTTTTGGTCAGGATAATTATTATTTAGAAATCATGGACCATCCGGAACTGGATGGACAAACCCTAGTCAATCAAACTTTAATTAAGTTTTCCCAGGAATTGAATGTTCCTTTAGTGGCTACTAATGACGTTCATTATTTAAAAAAAGAAGATGCGGAAGCGCAGGATATTCTCCTCTGTCTGCAAAATAAGAAAAAGGTTACAGATAAGGACCGGATGTCAATGTTAGGCTTAGGTGATTATTCCATGCGTTCTAATGCGGAAATGATTGAAGCTTTCAGTCATGTGCCGGAGGCGATTGCTAACACTCTAAAGATTGCGGAACGTTGCAATGTCGAGATTGATTTAGGACACACCCAGCTACCTCATTTTGAAGTGCCGGAAGGTTATGATGGTAATTCCTATTTAAGAGAGTTGGCAGAGCAGGGGATTAAAGAGCGTTATCCTAATTTGAAAAGCCAAGATGAGTCTTTAAAGCCGATCAAGGAGCGCATGGATTATGAGCTTTCGGTAATTGAAAAGATGGGCTGGCCAGATTATTTCTTAATCGTGGCTGATTTTGTCAATTGGGCCAAAGATAGTGGGGTGGTTGTGGGACCAGGCCGAGGCAGTGCGGCGGGTT
>CAYLPC010000074.1:0-2137 GCA_964385475.1 uncultured Gammaproteobacteria bacterium
TTGGTGTCTGTTAAACCAACAATTTCTACTTCATCACCAACTCTCACTAAACCGCGCTCGATACGACCGGTAACAACAGTGCCGCGACCTTCAATAGAGAAGATATCTTCAATCGGCATTAAGAAAGGATGGTCAACATCGCGAACTGGGTTTGGAATATAAGCATCAATCGCTTCCATGAGTTTCATAACTGGTTCAGCGTCAGGGCCATTAGGATTTTCTAAAGCCTTCAAAGCGGAACCGCGGATGATTGGAGTTTCATCTCCAGGGAAGTCATACTTTTTAAGTAAATCGCGGACTTCTTCTTCAACTAAATCAATTAACTCTTTGTCCTCAACCATGTCGCACTTGTTTAAGAAAACAACGATGTAAGGGACGCCCACCTGACGTGCTAATAAGATGTGTTCGCGAGTCTGAGGCATAGGGCCGTCAGTAGCAGACACAACTAAAATAGCACCGTCCATTTGCGCTGCACCGGTGATCATGTTCTTCACATAGTCAGCGTGACCAGGACAGTCAACGTGCGCATAGTGGCGAGTAGCGGATTCATATTCTACGTGAGTAGTAGAGATAGTAATACCGCGTTCCTTTTCTTCAGGAGCCGCATCAATTTCATTAACATTTTTCTTGGAGGCGTTCATTCCGTGAGCGCCAAACACCGCCAGCATCGCCGCGGTTAAAGTGGTTTTGCCGTGGTCCACATGGCCAATAGTACCAATGTTGACGTGAGGCTTGGAACGATCGAATTTTTCTGCCATATTACTTTTGTTTACGACCCCCAAGTGGGGTTTTTCTCTTAAGAGACCAGCCGTAATTGATTAAATTAAATTTATTTTTATTAAATTTGTTACTTAACTTCTTCAGCTCCATCCTTAACCTGGGACGGGATCGCCCAAGGATTGCGATTTTTACTTTCTTCCGCTAAATATGGAGCATTTTCTTGATTTTTCCAAGTGGAAATATCGCCATTTATTCTATCAGTTAACTCTTCGCTTGTCAAATCATTATTCCTGGCTAATTTTACATCATTATCCTTAATTCTTCCCTTCACTAGGTCTTCATACTTCTCTAATCCAAGCACAACCGCCGTTTGCTCTGGTTCTAAATCATTGTAAAGAACCAAACCGTCACCGGTGCGAGCTACTAAAGAAATAATTTTTTTTAATGATTCGGAAAACATGGGATTTTTATTATTTGCCACTCTTAGTCTTAATTTGCTCTAAGATGTTGCGTGGCACTTCGGCATAATGGGAAAATTCCATAACATAGTTAGCTCGGCCCTGAGACATAGAACGCAAAGCGGTAGAATAACCAAACATTTCAGCCAGTGGCACTTTGGCCCGCACAGCCTTAATGTTATTAGGACGATCAATCATTTCACCAATCTGTCCGCGCTTCGCATTTAAATCACCAATGACACCGCCCATATATTCTTCCGGAGTGGTTACCTCTACTTTCATAATCGGCTCTAAAAGAACGGCTCCTGCTTTTTCACAAGCCTCGCGGAAAGCGAAAATAGCGGCCATTTTAAAGGCGATTTCGGAGGAGTCAACTTCATGGTAAGAACCGTCAGTGACCGCCACCTTGATGTTAACCATTGGATAGCCGGCAATACCACCAGCATTCAGAGCTTCTTTAACACCTTTTTCAATCGCAGGAATATATTCTTTAGGAATAACACCACCTTTAACTTCATCAAGAAACTCAAAGCCTTTCTCTTTATCTTCTTGAGGAGCGATGCGTAAAGTACAGTGACCATACTGACCGCGGCCTCCAGACTGCTTAGCGTACTTATGTTCTGCTGAAGCTTCTCTAGTAATGGTTTCGCGATAAGACACTTGAGGATTACCAACGTTGGCCTCGACACCGAACTCACGGCGCATACGATCAACGATAATATCAAGATGTAATTCACCCATACCGGAGATTAAAACTTGATTAGTTTCTTCATCAGTCTCAACACGGAAAGTTGGGTCTTCTTCAGCTAAGCGCTGCAAAGCCACAGACATCTTTTCTTGATCAGCCTTAGTCTTTGGCTCCACGGCAATCTTAATCACTGGTTCAGGGAAGCTAATGTTTTCTAAATGTAATTGACGGGACTCAGCGCATAAAGTATTACCAGTGGTGGTATTTTTTA
>CAYLPC010000075.1:0-1812 GCA_964385475.1 uncultured Gammaproteobacteria bacterium
GAACATGAATTAACCGCCTCTGAGACCGAACAAGTAAATAAAATTCTCGCGGTCATTTCCCCTAAGGCTGGAATTGAAGTTCCAACCACCCTTCCTAAAATCTACGCCGCCGGTGCCGGCTGTGAACATTGCAATTTCATCGGCTATAAAGGGCGCCTAGGAATTTTCGAAATTTTTACCATGGACGATAACATCAAACAGCTCACGATTGATAAAGCGCCTTCCTTTAAAATTCTTCAACAAGCTATCGAAAACGGCATGATTACAATGCTTCAAGACGGGGTTTTAAAAGTTTTAGCCGGCCAAACTTCACTTGAAGAGGTCTATCGCGTTATTGGCAACTTTGATTATATTGAAGAGCTCTATGATATTGTTATTTCCCAAACTATCGGCCGCGGATTAAAAATTACTAGCGGGCAATATGACCAAGCTCAAAAATTTAGTAGCGACCTCGGAACGCTATCAAGCCGAGCTAAAGAGATTCCCACTTCGGATTTAATTAGTCTAGTCATGGCTCTAGCGGCAATTAATGATGCTGGCGATGTTCACATTGAACCAACCGAAAATGATGTTAATATCCGCTTCCGCATCGACGGCGTCCTGCATGATATTTTAAAACTCCCCAAAACCAGCTATCTCCCCCTATTGTCAGAAATAAAAATTCTAGCCGGAACCGCCACTAACATTAAGCGTGCCACTTTCGACGGCCGTTTTAGCGTCTACCTCCCTGAAAGAAAACTTGATTGCCGGCTTTCAATTATCGCTGGCGGCTATGGCGAGACCATTGTTGTTCGTCTGCTTTCTACTAATGCAATTAATCTCGACATGGATAAATTAGGAGTGACTTCAACCGCTTTTAGCTCCCTTGAGCTCGCCATGAAAAAAACCCGGGGAATTATTATCACCACCGGACCAACGGGCAGCGGTAAAACCACCACCCTTTACGGAATCTTAAACAAACTAAACAAGCCGGATGTTAAAATTATTACCGTTGAGGATCCGATTGAATATCAACTACCCGGAGTAATGCAAACTCAAATCGATGAGGAGCGGGGCTATACTTTTGCTTCCGCTATGCGCTCCTTGCTTCGTCAAAACCCTAACATCATGATGATTGGTGAAATTCGTGATGCGGAAACTGCTAAAATTGCCATGGAAGCGTCCCTTACTGGTCACCTTGTTCTTTCCACGATTCATGCTAACAGCGCTGCTGGTGCTATTTCCCGTTTTGCTGGCCTCGGTCTTGATCGACAGATTTTAGCAAACGCCATTGAATTCACTATCGGCCAACGCCTTGTCCGCCGCCTTTGTCCATATTGCAAACAAAAAACTGAGGTTAGTTCTAATGATTTAGAAAAAGTCAAAGAACAGTTGGCTTTAATTAATAACCCTAAAATAACTATTCCTGAAAAATTAGAATTCTATCGCGGTCAAGGCTGTGATAAATGCGGACAAATCGGCTACAAAGGACGCCTCGGACTATTTGAAACAATTGCCATGACCCCAGAAATTCAAAAACTAATTCAACAAGAAGGATCGACTGATTTTGACATTGAACAAGCGGCCATTAAAAACGGCACCATCACCATGCTTCAAGACGGCATTCTCAAGGCTCTCCAGGGAGAAACCAGTCTTGAAGAGGTGTTTAGAGTAATTTAATAAAACCATATGATTAACGAAAAGTTTTTAGAAGAATTAAAGAAGAGCTATAAAAATAACGAATCTGAGCGCCGGCAAATAATTTCCGCTGCCAACAATATTCTTTTTGAAGCCAAAAAAACAATTTTTGCTCTCCAGCGACAGGATTTTAAA
>CAYLPC010000076.1:0-1804 GCA_964385475.1 uncultured Gammaproteobacteria bacterium
CTTTTAAATAGTTTAAATAGTTTTCAATATTCAACTCGCGTGACTGAATAACAATTTGCAAAGTAAAGCTCAAATTATTTAAAAATCTGACATAAGAATCAATCACGGCGTTTTGTTCGTCTTCACTTTTTAAGGCAAAATTAATACTAGACACTAAAAGAACTGCTCTAAGCGTTCCATCTTTCATAATGACAGTATTATCCTTAATTTCGGAAATATCCAAATACTGCTGAGTGGAAACTGATATTTTATTAGCACCGGTTTTTTGCTTGGCCATAGACTAGCGTTTAGTTATTTCAGGAAAATCCTCCTCTTGTTCAGCGCCTTGATACGCCCCTTGAGTATCAACAATTAAAGACAGTTCCGCCAAACGCGAGCGCTCATAATATTCCTTAGTACTTTTGGTGTCATCAAATTTTAGAGGCGGCACATGATTGTCATCGGCTGATTGTCCTAAAAGATGATGCCAGGTTCGTAAATTGGGGCGGCGGAAAGTCTGAATAATATTTAAAAGGAAAAAATGAAAAGGACGACCGTTTACTTTGACAAAAGCTAAGACAAAAGCAATCCCAATCGTCAATAATCCAAAAACAACAAAAGCGGTAAAATCAAAAACTTTATAAAAAATAGCTATCAAAATCGCTGCGGCTAACAAAATCACAAACTGCCGGGTCGTTACCGGACCAATAATCTTATCCTCGACATCAATAAATTGAGGAACAGTAAACTGTTGCATAATTAAAAAGCCAAACGACTGTTAAGGGCGATTAATTCTTCTAACTCCTCCCAGGTTAAATAAGCAGAATTGCGTTGTATTTGATACTTCTCAGCAATCTGTTTCAAAGTTACGCTGTGAGTTAAAGCTTCCTTTGCCATTTTTAAGTAAATAGCGTTAATTTCACCGGAGCGCCAAGATAAAATACCTTCCACCATCTTATCATAACCATCGACCTCCAAGGTGCGGATCTTTTTTTCTATTTTAGCAGCTGCTTCCTGTGGCGAATCGCCTAGGCGACGGAAATTAACTAAATCTAAATAACGCAACTCTTCAACTGGACCTAAAGTTCTCGGAATCGCTCTCGGGCTAGGAGGAGGAGTAGTTACCTGGCTAGCAACTGGTTTTGGAGATGGAGGAATAGGGGTTGTTGGAGTCGGAGCTGGGGCGGGAGCTGGGGCGGGAGCTGGAGCAGGAGTTTGAGTTGGCGTTGGAGCTGGAATTGGCGCAGAAATTGGTGGAGTCACTACAGGAGACGGAGCTACTTGATTAGCTTTTTTAATATTAGGACTGACCACAGAACGCCCTGTTTGCTGCCGTAAACTAGCCACCGAGGCTGGCTTGATAACTGGTCGAGCGACTGGTGGCACAGGAACAACAACTGGCACTGAAGAAGGAAAGGTTGTTGGTAAGGCGCCTGTTAACTTAGTCAAAAGTCCTGGTTTCTTTTCTGGTGGCCGCTCAATTAACGGTGTAGCTGATTTATCTTCTGCTTTACTAATTATAGGGGTGGGAACAACCGCACTTTCTTTTTTTGTTTCTGGCGCATCTAAAGGTAAGAGTTCAGGAGCTTCTAGGGAAAGGGCGTCTTCTTTCTCACCCTCAACTAATAATTTTGGAGTTTCTGAAGCGTTGCTAGCCTGTCTCACCGCTAAAGAAGCGTTCAAGTCATAAGGAATATCACGAGCAGCCCCAGCGGTTTCATAAGCCACCCGCACTTTAGCTAAACCGTCATCCGCCGATGTTTTGACTGGAGCAGGAGTGGGCGCGAGTGGTAAAGTTTTTGTTTGATCAGCTAAAACAAAGAGG
>CAYLPC010000077.1:0-1720 GCA_964385475.1 uncultured Gammaproteobacteria bacterium
GATTTTTCTTATGAAGTTTCTCGATCTTTAGCGGCAGTTGAAACAGCTGTTTTGCTGGTTGATGCGACTCAGGGCATCCAGGCTCAAACCTTGGCTAATTTATACTTAGCCTTAGAGCAGGATTTAGAAATTATTCCTGTGGTCAATAAGATTGATTTACCGGCGGCCGATGTCCCTAAGGCGAAGGCGGAGTTAGTACGCTTATTAGGTTGTGATGAATCGGAAATTATTAGTTGTTCAGGTAAAACTGGTTTTGGTGTAGCCGATGTTCTAGAAGCAGTCATTGCGCGCGGACCGGCTCCTCGGGCGGCACAAACCCAAGTTCCTCGCGCCCTTTTATTTGATTCCAAGTATGATGAATATAAAGGCGTTGTCGCCTATATCAGAGTTTTTGACGGCGCCATTAAAAAAGGAGACAAAATTAAATTGCTGGCCACAGGAGCCGTGTCTGAAGTTTTAGATATTGGCGTGTTTAAGCCTCGGTATCATTCAACCGGTATTTTAGAAACCGGCAGCATCGGTTATGTCGTGACTGGTTTTAAGCAAGTCGATGACTGTCGTGTCGGTGATACGATGAGTTTGACTAGCAGTGCGTCAGCCACCCCTTTGTCTGGGTACAAAGAAGTTAAACCCATGGTTTTTGCTGGTATTTTCCCAAGCGCGGATACTGATTTGCAGGATTTGCGTGAAGCCATGGAAAAGTTGAAACTTAATGACGCGGCTTTAGTTTATGAGCCAGAACAATCCGATGCGATGGGAGTTGGTTTCCGCTGTGGATTTTTAGGACTGCTCCACTTAGAGATTTTTCAAGAACGCTTACGCCGGGAATACAATTTATCTTTGTTAGTCACTGTGCCGAGTGTGGCTTATCATGTGATTAAAAAAGGTGGCGAAGACCTAATCGTGCGGACACCGCAACGCCTACCTGATCAAAATACCATTGAATCTATCACGGAACCGTTTGTTTCTTTAGATGTGGTTACCCCGCAAAGTTATCTAGGCGGAATTATGGCTTTAACTCAGGAAAAGAGAGGAGTTTATAAGAATACAGAATATATTTCTTTGGAGGGTGATGATGCGCGGGCAATTTTACACTATGAAATTCCTATGTCCGCGATTTTAACGGATTATTATGATAAGATGAAAAGCGTGTCTGCGGGTTATGCTTCCATTAACTATGAATTTTTAGAATATCGCCCAGCTGATGTCGTGAAATTAGATGTTCTAGTAGCAGAGGAGCCCGTTGATTCTTTAGCAACTATTGTTTATCGTGATGATGCTTATCGTCAGGGGCGGGAAGTAGTGGAAATTCTGAAAAAGACTTTGCCGCGCCAAATGTTCGCCGTTAAAATCCAAGCCGCTGTCGGAGGAAAAATTATTGCGGCCGATCGTTTAAGTGCGATGCGTAAAGATGTAACGGCAAAACTATACGGTGGTGATCTTAGCCGTAAAACTAAACTACTAGATAAGCAGAAGAAGGGGAAGAAAAAAATGATGGCTTTAGGTCGCGGTAAAGTGGAAATTCCCCCGGATACTTTTATTAAAATTTTAAAGAAATAAGCGTATGAAAAAGAAGCAGGCAGTACGGATTATGTGGATTATTATTTCCATTATTGTAATTGTTTCTATGACCGCCCTTTCTTTAGGGCCCGTCCTCTTTTTCTAAATGACTACTTCTCATAAAAAACAGTGGCAAATAGCTGATCAGGCGCCGGCAGAT
>CAYLPC010000078.1:0-1699 GCA_964385475.1 uncultured Gammaproteobacteria bacterium
AAATTAAAATAATAAAGAGGATAATGGCGTTCTAGTTTTTCCAGAAAAGGATAATAAGGCCGTTCATGCATCAACCCCATAATCACGCTGCGCTCGGGAAAAAGCACCTTATCATGATATTGCGTCATGACAATAGCATCACTCGGGGTGTTGTCTAAGATCAGACGGCCGATGCGCCTGTCTTCTGACATATTAAAATATAAGCTGGCTAACCCTTCTTCAGAGGCAAAAAGGAGAAAGTTGAGCGAATAAAAGGTTAAAGCCACAGTCGCAATCGTTAAGGCACCACCAACAAACCAGCGATAGACTTTCAGTTTGCGCGCAAATTGAAAAAAAGCACGAGCGAGGAACTCCCAAGCTAGAGCGACTAAAGGAAGGGCGAGAAGATACATCGGCAACCAATAACGAGTATAGGAGTTACCGATTGTATGACTTAGAGCATTAGGGTTATCTGTAAAACGCCAAGACCCATAATATAGGACTAAAATGACCGACAACAGGAGCCAGCTTAAAATATAAACTAAGTATTTGCGGGCGGGTTTTTTAAGATTCAGAATCAGCAGCGCTAGCAGCCCTAAAGGGCTAAAAATCGCGAGCCAGGGGAACATAGTCACTACATAGTGATTGAACATTTCCCAGGACTGATCGGGTTTGTACCCAAAAAAGAATATCGTATTTTTTAACTTAGATCCGAAGGACCACAAGGCCGCTCCAAAAGACTCTTGAGCCTGCGTGATTAAGGTACTGCCAGCAGCAGAAAATGCTTCCAAAGAACGGTTCATTTCATTATAGCCCCCAAAAAAAGGCGAACCATACAGCCACTGGTTATAATAAAGTACTGGTAAAGCCGCCAGCCACATCGCTCCTAAAAATATCAGAATTTTTATTAAACCAGCTCGGCGGCCATAAAAAAGGAGGATTAACAAAAGTACCGGGAGCAACCAAACCAGTTCTGAAGTTCGCACAACAATTGCCCAACCAAAAAAGTAACCAGCCAAGGTGGTGAGAAGCCACCCCTTAACCGTGATTTTAGAAATATGCCATTTTAAGAATTTCCCCTGATGAGGTGTCTGATATTTTTTATCTAAAGCCACCACTAGAAAATAAGCGCCGATAATCAACATTACTAGAAAAAGCACATTATGAAACATGCTCCGGAGGGTGTAATAGAAGTAGACGGGGAAAATAGCTAAGAGAACGGCCGAGATAAAGGCTACCCGTTGAGAAAAAAATCGCTTAGTAAATAAAAAGAAAAAGATAATTCCGAGTGCCCCAAAAAACGGAGTTAAATAAGGAATAATGCTTGGTGAAATCCAAGCACCTAACTTACCGTATAACAAAATTATGCCAAGAAAGCTGACCGGCTTTAACCAGCCGCCGTCGCTGCGCATACTCCGAGGCATCACTAAATCTTGAGCGACCACATTAGCCCCCTCAAACTTTACAATCGCCCCTTCTGTGGCAAGGCGATGAGCAAAAAAATAATTAGCAGTTTCATCCGGAGAATTCCACTTAACCAAGCCTTCGCGCTGAGTGGTAAAGTTATAATAAGAAGTGCCTATAAAAAAAGACACCGCCACTAAAAGCACCGCTACGAAATAAACCTGAGATTTGGTTAAAAATCTTCTCATACCCTCAAATCTTATAGAAAAATACCCTTTTTAGCAAGAATTTGCTATATTTATAACATTGACTTAAG
>CAYLPC010000079.1:0-1662 GCA_964385475.1 uncultured Gammaproteobacteria bacterium
TCATTACCGCAAATGGCGCAAACATAGATTTTGCCAATTCGATTTTCCATAGATTTGTTCTTCTTATTGTAAATTAATAAGTTTCCGTGAACACTTCAAAGTAGCCCTGAGGGTGGCTGCAGGCCGGACAAGCGTCCGGAGCTTCTTCTCCTTCATGGATATAACCGCAATTATTACACTTCCACCGCTTCACTTCCGGCTTCTTAAAGACTTCACCCTTTTCGATATTAGCTAAAAGCTTTTGATAGCGCTTCTCATGATCTTCTTCCACCTCGGCTACCTCCCTAAAAAGCTTAGCGATTTCCGGATGTCCCTCCTCAAGCGCTTCCTGTTCCATGCGTGGGTACATACTGGTATGCTCATAGTTTTCACCCGCAATCGCCGCCTTCAAATTATCTTTAATATCTTCATGAATATAACCCAACTGTTTGGCCCACAATTTAGCATGTTCTTTTTCATTACGAGCAGTCTCCTCAAAAATGTTAGCAATTTGAATATAACCAGCCTTCCTAAAAGCGGAGGCAAAATAATCATATTTATTGCGAGCAGTTGATTCACCCGCGAACGCTTCTTCTAAATTTTTCTTAGTCTTTGGTCCTAACATAAATTTAAAATTAATAGTTATTGTTAATCTCTCCTATTTCTTAGAAAAATTCTTTGGTCGATCTTCAACTTCTTTCCTTTTCGCCCCCTCACAACCAGTGCTTTCTAAGCTCTGACAAAACTCCATTTCGTAGAGGTGAAAAACTGTTACCGCTAAAGCGATAATAAGTGGACCAAGAACAACGCCCCAGAAGCCAAAGAGAACAATTCCGCCTAGGATTGAAAAGAGTACAAAAATTGGATTAATTTCTGCCTTATCCTGAATCATATAGGTGCGGATAATGTTGTCAGCTGAACCGATAACCACCGCTCCCCAAAGAAGAATGAAAATTCCCTGCCAAATACTACCAATTAAAAGATAATAAACGCCAACCGGAATATAGAAAATCATTGAGCCAACATAAGGGACAAGTGACAGAAGGGCCACTAGGACACCTGCCAAGAACGCGGGAAAGCCAACAATGGCAAATCCCACTGCCCCGACAACACCTTGGGCGGCAGCGGCCACAAATGTTGAAACAAAAGTCGTATAGCTTACCGTCCTAAATTTCCTAAATAATTCTTGATCATATTTATTTGGCAGGGGCGATAAATACATTACCTTTGATAACATTGATTTTCCGTCCACGAAGAAAAAGAACATCGCTAAAATAATCAGAACAATTGAAACAAAGAAATTAGCAGTTTCTTTAATGGCGAACGTTGCTCCAGACAATAGCCAATCACTTGATTGTTTAAGCGCGGACAGAATCGCTTTCTGGAAAGCTTGATCCTCAAAATCATAACGACCTAATTCTAAATAACGCAAAGCACCGCGTTGAAAAAACTCTCCTCGAAAAACATCATTTAAATTATGGTTACTAAAAAAGGCGACCGTATCTTCATAGGCCACCACGGACTTGCCGGCGCCGTAGATAATCAAGCGCACGGTCGGCAGAATAATAATTAAAACTAAAAGCAGACACATCAAAAGAGCGGCTAAATTACGCCGTCCTTTTAAAAACTTAGCTAATGCATTAAACGGGCGATAGAAGACAGTGGCTAAAATCACCGCGACGA
>CAYLPC010000080.1:0-1542 GCA_964385475.1 uncultured Gammaproteobacteria bacterium
CCTCATCATGAATAATTATATAAAAAAAAGACGCCTGGAATTAGGGCTAACGCAAGAAGAGTTAGCACAACAAGTAGGTGCCCGGCGCGAAACAATTGTTTTTTTAGAAGCAGGGAAGTATAACCCTTCTTTGAAGTTGGCTGCTGCGGTCAGTCGAGTTTTAAAAACCCCCATTGAAGATTTGTTTGAATTAGATTAAAAAAAGGCGCCCCTGCGGGGCGCCTTTTTTCTTAATAATGACTGAACTCTCGGATTATTTTCACCACAATCCCTCTGACTTCCACTTCTTTCCGATAAATCGGTGAAAAAGTGGGGTTAGCGGGCTGCAATCTGATGCGACCTTTCTCCCGATAAAATCGCTTCAGCGTGGCTTCATTATCATCTATCACTGCGACAACGGTGTCGCCGTCGTCAGCGTAATCCTGTTTTTTAACGATGGCAAAATCACCATCAAAAATACCGTCCCCAATCATAGAATTGCCATGAACCTTGAGGGCGTAGAGCTCGCCTTCTTGGAAGCGGCGATCCTTGGCGATTTCTACCACTTGGTCAGGAATCTCAATCGCCTCAATCGGCTTGCCGGCAGTAATGGTTCCAACCAAAGGCACGGCCATCATGTCAGCAAAGCGCTGGCCCACGATTTCCAGACTACGAGACACATTCTTGGTGCGCTTGAGCACCCCTTTTTCCATCAATGATTTTAAATGTCCATGGATGGTGGATAGGGCAGAGATTTGAAAATGATCTCTAATTTCCGGGATTGAAGGCGCATAGCCATGCTCTTCAATGTAGTCCGCGACAAAGTCGTAGACTTCTTTTTGTTTTTTAGTAAGTGTAGGCATAGGGATTTAATTACAAAAACATTATACCGAAACAAAACCGAAAGCGCAAGCAATCCTTTTTTAAAATAATTTTATTGACAATGTTAGCCAAAAATCATAGTATAGAGAGGAACTTTAAAAATTAAATATTATGTGTACCGGGGAAATTTTTCGTTCAGTTAGGGCGCGTATCGCCGCCAGCAATCCTCAAGCGTCCGATTTAACTATCGGTAAGCCAAGACAGGAGAATCATGGAATGCATTTAGAAATTACTAAGGAGGGGCGAGTCATTCCTTTTCATGTGTATCGCCAATCCATGTTCTCTAACTTGTTTGTTTTAATTCATGGTCCAGGGAGGCAGATGGAGGACTCCCTTACCAAAAAAGCAGTAGTGGAAAAAATTCTTCACTACTTAAATTAAGAAATAATAAAGAGCACCTCAAGCGGTAGCTCTTTATTTTTTTATTCTATATAATAAGTTTATGAAAAAAATAGCGGCCATTTTCCTAATTGCTTTATTTTTCAGCGCTGTGCCGGCGCAAGCCGTTTCTGAAACCGTGCCTTTTACGGCGCAAGCGCCCTCGGCTAAGTGGAGCGACCAGCGCCAAGAAGACGGTTGCGAAGAGGCCGCGGCTTTAATGGCTATGGCTTGGGTGCGTGGCGAAACAAAAATTAACCCTCAAACAGCGGAAACAGAAATTATTAAAATATCAGATTTTTT